>JAQWOJ010000091.1 GCA_029245905.1 Gammaproteobacteria bacterium | reverse complement strand
GGCCCTAGGCCGAGGCCGATTATATTGAGGACTAAGAATAAAATAGCAGAAGAAGTAGAGCGCCACCTGAGTCCCACTAAGCTGTGAGTGGTAGCAATAGAGTTGCCTAAATAAACGTTCTGTAGTAGCCCGGGAATGAATGCGCAGAGCAGGGCGGCATACTGACTGCCGGTGAGAAGAGTAAATAACATAAATGGGGGGACAAGGATGGTGGCGATCCCGGGCACCCATAAGTACCAACGCTTATCGGCTTTACCTAGCTTGTCAGCAAGAATGCCCCCCAATAGGATACCAATAGCGCCAAACAAGCCTGTAGACAAAGCTAGCCAAGTGCCCAATTCACCGGTAGTCATTTCATGGCTCCGGATAAAAAAAGAAGCGAGCCAGTTCGCGGTCCCGTAACCAGCAAATGCATTCAGGCCACTAGCTAGCGCCAGGTGTCGAAACGTTTTGCGTTTCCAAAGGACTGTGACGACCTGCTTAAAAGGCACTTGCTTATCGGAGGCTACCTTATTTTCGATAAGTCCTCGAATCGGTTCCTTTACCGTAGCCCTTACGATTACTGCTAGGATAATCCCGGGGATACCTACGACCATAAAAGCGATACGCCAACCAAAAAATTCATTCAGCCACCCACCAAAAAGAAAGCCGAATAAGATGCCCAGGTTTACTCCGGTAGAATAAAAAGAAAGTGCGCTTGCGCGTTTTTCTGGTGGGAAAATATCTGAAACGATTGAATGAGAGGGGGGGCTGCCGCCGGCCTCACCAATGCCGACTCCGACGCGCGCGGCGAGCAACTGAGAATAATTTTGTACGAGACCGCTTATCGCCGTCATAAAACTCCAAACCCCAACAGATACCGCCACAATGTTTCTGCGATTACTTCGGTCGGCAAGTCGCGCTATCGGCACCCCAGCGGTGACATAGAATAGGGCAAAGGCAAAACCTGTTAATAGTCCCAGCTCACTATCTGATAAGAGTAATTCAAGTTTAATTGACTCTTGTAAGATGGAAAGTAATTGTCTATCTATAAAATTAAATGTGTAGACGAGTGTAAGTAATACCAGAACATAGTTTCGCGTTCTTATGTTAGAATAGGGATTATCAGGGAGGGCCGCGGGCGATTTTTTCGCATAAGGTTTGTTTGCGGTCATGGTAGATCTCTATTATTTTTATGTTGAGATAGATGTTATCGGGCCGGCGTCCTTTCATCGTACAGAATAGATTCCAACCAAACAAGTCCTTAGGCTGCCAGCGATTCTTGTCGTGTCTGTTCACCCGAATAGCGTCGGAACGGATCTGATGCTTGAGGATTTTATTTAAGCCAAAAAAACCTATTCATCGCCGCCTTTTAGCATCACTCCTGGATATAAATAAGACGCTCGCCTAAAAAAAGTAACTTGGGTGTCTTTCCGTCAGGTATCAAGCGATTTGTTGTCGTTGAGAGCCTCCTAATTGGGATGATGAAAACACGGACGATCCTAATTTTTGTTCAGAGAAAAGCTTAGATTATGCAGAAACAACTTCTATACACGGGAACTATTCTCTTCTTGTTTGCACTATTGGTTCTAGGAGTACCTTTTTTTCCAGGTTTAATGGCAACAAATATTTTGGGTTCGATTAATTTTGGTATGGCGACGTTCCTGCTGTTGAATATTGTTACACCTATCCTTGCCTTTAAATATCTAAAGCAGATAAGAAAAGGATAAAGCGAATGAGTGCATTTTTCTTCTTGGCGGTTATCCTGTTGACTATTTTCTTCACTTTTTTGGCTTCGAAAAGGACGGCTGATGCTGCAGATTTTTTTGTAGCAGGAGGGAGGATTGGTGGAGTCTCTAATGGGTTCGCTGTGGCTGGAGACTTTATTTCCGCTGCGACATTGTTGGGCATCACAGGTATAATTTATGGCGCTGGTTATGATGCGGTAATTTATCTTGGTGCGCCTCTTGTTGCGTTCTCAATAATAATTTATTTAATGGCGGATAAGTTGCAATCACTTGGCATTTATAGCTTTACTGATGTCATTTGTTCCCGGCTAAAAGAAAGGCCAATCCGCATACTTTCAGCCATATCAACCCTTATTTTTTCGGTGATGTATCTCATGGTGCAAGTCGTTGGTGGGGGGGGCTTAATTGAAGTTCTGTTCGGTATTTCTTACCAGGGTGGGGTTGTCATAGTCACCTCCTTGATGGTTTTATATGTTGCTGTCGGCGGCATGCTGGCTACTACCTGGGTCCAAATCACTAAGGCCGTATTTTTGTTAATTGGGATTTCTATCTTGGCTTTTTTGACCTTAGCTACTTTCGATTTTGATATCTCAGAAATGTATATGTCCGCGAATACAAAACATGGGTCTGAGGGACTCCTGACAAAAGGTGGCGGGTTAGGCCTGACAACACCGTCAGCGATTTCTTTAGGTGTCGGGCTGTGTTTAGGGCTTGCTGGTTCACCTCATTTGCTTATGCGGTTTTTTACTGTGAAGGATAAAGCCGCAGCACGAGTGTCTGCGGGGGTTGCACTTGGGGTGATTAGTTACGTTAACGTGCTTATCTTTTTCGTGGTTGGTGTTGGTGCGGTTGCCGTGATAAAGGATGATCCTAACTATTTAGATGGTATTGGGAACCTTATTGGTGGCACTAATATGGTGACTTTGCATTTGGCAAATGCTGTGGGAGGCGAAGTCTTTATGGCAATTATTGCTGCGGTGGCCTTTGCAACTATTCTTGCTGTTGTGTCGGGTCTCATGATTACCTCTGTGACCGCCCTTACGTATGACCTTTATGCTAATGTGTTGGTGAAAGGTGAAGTCGGTCAAGAGAAACAAATTCGACTATCAAAAATAGCTGCTATCGCGCTTGGATTCATTGTGGCCGTTTTAGGGTTTGCCTTTGAAGGGCAAAATATCGCTTACTTAGTTAGCCTGACACTGGCCATCGGAGCGTCAACTAATTTCCCGTTACTTATCCTTGCTATGTACTGGCGTGGTTTTACAACTCGAGGTGCCGTTATGGGAGGGTTTGTCGGATTAGGATCTGCCATTCTTTTCATGATCCTTGGCCCGTCTGTTTGGGTGGACATTCTTGGGAACGAGAACCCTATTTTTCCTTCGGCGTATCCGGCTTTATACTCCGTCGCTTTAGCTTTTTTTACAATGTGGCTTATATCGAAACTGGATAGTTCAGAGCAGGCGCTTAAAGATAAGCAAAGCTTCAATTCGCTGTTACGCTGATCAATTATTTTGGATGCAAAGCGCTTTTATCATTCGCAATGTGAAATTTAGAAGCGAAAGACAATGACTGCAAGCTAGGGTATCAAATTTTTGCGACGCAATAACCCAGGAATTTCTATAAAGACCTCTCTTATTACGATCTCTCCACTAAAAACTGTCCTATCGAAGATCAACTGGTTTGTATTGTGATCCAAAGTCGATCGATCACCGTTTCATTTACGACATCAACTAAGGAATATAGATATGACAATTGCAAACCGTTCAATAACAACGCTTCTAGGCCTGACCTTTTCTTTTATGATCGGTCATTCCAGTATTTTTGCGCAAAATATGGACTCAAAGGACATCGTTGACACCGCCATTGGTGCTGGAAGTTTTGGCACGCTAGTCGCTGCCGTCCAAGCGGCGGGTTTAGAGGAGACGCTCCGAGGGGAAGGGCCTTTTACGGTTTTCGCTCCTACAGACGATGCCTTTGCATCGCTACCTGAGGGTACCGTTGAGAGTTTATTAAAGCCGGAAAATAAAGCGGATTTGGTGGCGATTCTCACACATCACGTCATTGCTGGAGCTGTCAAAGCTGAGCAGGTGGTTGGGAAAATGACCGAAGTGAATTCAGTTAACGGGACTACCCTCTCTGTAAACGGCATGGACGGCGTGAAGGTAGGCGCTGGAGCTGTGACAGCCGCAGATGTAATGGCTTCCAACGGCGTCATTCATGTCATAGACACTGTTTTGCTCCCATAGGGACCCGTTTCTACCGTTTGAAACTTGATGGAGCGGTAAGAGAGCGCTCCGCCCACCTGAGCCAGCGCGGAGACAAGTGTTTGTCTCCGCCGTCTGGTCCAACCTTTCGACTGAAGCTTGAAAGGTCTCCGCCTCCAAAACGGAATTTGTTACTGATTAGTCCTACCCTCTTTTTTTAGGGTAAAATTACTCCTAACACGATAGTGACCTTTCATAGTATCTTAATGGAATGAATGCTCATCCGACCTGTTTTAAGTTCTTTCACTGGCTTGGCTTTACAGCATCAGTTTTGGCGCTCGGAGTTATGGCTTACTTCCATGATGAACTACACGCCGGTTTGTTGAGACTGGATAGCAATGAGCAAGTCTCGGGGAATTACTTAGGTTGGTTTCTGTCTTTATTATTTGCATCTGTGTTACCTGCGATCTCAGGCTGGCTTATGGGGCGGATAGCAAATAATAAACAATCTTTTTTGCCATTCAGATAAAAATTTAGAATCGAAATTTTTCGTTTGCGCCAAGTGTTTTTTCAATAACGTTCTACATGTTCAGATACAATTCATAGCCCTGCCTTATCCGGGACAGTCGATTTGCTGTTTTTATGTTTAGAGAGGAATTACTTATGTTTTTTTTACGAAAGATTAATAGATGCTGGATAGGGTTATGCTGTCTGGTTAATTTTCACAGCGGCTTGAGTGCGGAACCAATAGAATGGGAAATAGATCCGGATCATTTCTCCTTGGCATTTGAAGTTGGGCATATCGGTTATCAAAAGCAATTGGGCTTTTTCCTTGAAGCTACCGGAGAATTTCTTTTCGATCCGGAGTCTTTAGAGTTTTTCTCTGGAAGCGTTGAGGTCAACGCTAGCAGCGTTTTTACTAACAACGAAGACCGGGATTCTCATGTTAACGGACGGGACTTTCTTAATTCCAGAAGATATCCTGTAGTGTCGTTTGAAGCGGGTAAATTTTTCCCTAATGAAAATCGTAATGGAGGGGAACTGCATGGCAGCTTGATTTTGTTGGGGGTCGCTGGCCCAGTAGTCTTAGCTGTTACTATAAACAAGCGGGCCGAGTATCCCTTTGGGCACGGGAGAGAGACGCTAGGTGTGTCCGCTACTACCACTCTTAATCGCAGTCAATGGGGAATGGACTATGGGGTGGCTAACAACATGGTTGCCGATCTTGTGAATTTGCGATTCGAGTTTGAGGCCATTCAACGTTGATGCCACTTTACATATCCTCAGCACAAAGAAGTGTGTTCGAAAAAAATGCAGGCGCATCATAATTTTTTTGGAGGCAGTGCCACAGAGTCTATATGGCCTATTTGGCAACTGCCGCTAGTAAGCTGGTTTTTTCTAAAACTGCGCCAGTTCTCTATTTCGGAGTTGCTACAATCTTCTCTTTGAAGTGCTACCTCGGCAAAGCCATCTATTAGAGAGTTCGTTAATTCGTGATCATCAGGTTCTAATTCCCACGGGCTGTTAGCGATCATGATGGTGAACCCGATAGCTTGAAACTCATCTTTAAAACACTCAGATGCCCCCGGCCCCAGAGCAGGGCCAAAGCCTTTATCTTTGCACTGATCCTCATTAAATATCGAGAGAATTTTTTCATCTAAGGGGTGTTGTGGGTTCCACTTGGCGGTCCCATCGTAATTGAGTGCAGAATATAGTGCGATATTCGAAAGTTGGCTCTGCGCGTTTATGGTTTGTGCGAGATCCCGAACAAAATTGGCTGAGACCAAGTCGAGAAGTGCCGAAGTGGTGACCAAATTTACGTTTTGAAATGAGATTTTTTGGATGTTTGACAAATCTGCAAGGCAGGTTTCGATCCTATTGGATGTTTCATATCGGCGCTTGGCCTCTGAAAGTAAATTTGGATCGTTGTCAATTAGCCGCCAGCGCGCTGGTATAGATTCGGCATCTAATAGGCTATCAAATGATCTGACGGTAGAGCCAGTGCCGCTGCCGAGGTCTAGTATGAGGGGCAGTTGATCAGGGCTAGAGATATTCTTTAGCCAGCGAATCGCAAGCTTGGCCAGAGATTTATCTCTTGCTTGAAGGTCAACGCTTTCCCTTAGGTCCAGCCAATCAATGCTAAATCCTGTCATAGTCGGCTAGCACTCTTGATGCATTTCAAAACATTGTTGCCGCAATCGGACCAAGATGGCAGATCTTCAGCAGCGACCTGTGAACTTAATTGCATCTTTATCCTTACGTCTTTTTTGGTAATTACTCTTGTCAGTGCTTTAGAGAGAGCCAACGGATCCCCTGGGGCGACAAGAAGACTGGCCGATTTGGGTGCTACGTCTGGGATTGGTCCGGCGCGAGTAGAAATTATCGGCAGTCCATTTGCGACCGCTTCTGCCAGGACCATGCCGTATCCTTCAAACCTAGAGGGCAATACGAAAACATCCGCATTTTGATACTCGATGGACAGGTCATCAACCGCGCCAACAAAAGTGATTCTTTCGGATAGTTGATTGGACTTTGTTTTGGCTTGAAGGGACTGTGCCCAAGCGGGGTCAATATCTTGGTCGCCCACAAATCTTGCTTCCCATTGCAAATTTTCTATCATTCTTAGAGAGTCAACCAAAACATCGTGACCCTTTCGCTTTGTTAACGAGGCTACGGTTAATAACTTAAGGGGCGTTCCTTCGCATTTAGCGAAAGTGGAGCTATCTGTCCCGGGCAGAGCTACGCTGATTTTAACGTTAGGCACGGCGTAGTCTGTCTCCAAAATTTTACGGGTATTTTGGCTGGTTACTATAATTGCTTGGGCGCATCTGAATGCGGCCTTTTCGGACTGGGCAAGAGCATCGCTCTGTTCTTTTTGAAGTCCTGTTTCCATTGCGAGCGGATGATGGCAAAGAGCAATAAGGCAAAGTCTATCCTTTTCCTTTTCGGCAATCGACTCCATTGAGCCAAATGCCAACCCGTCGATGATTACGACTGAGTCATTTGGTATCATCTCTAGCGCTTCTCTGGCATTATCCATCTCATCCTTGTTGGGGAAAGGAAACGTTTTAGATAGTGTAATAGGCCTAACCGTTATGCCTAATCCTTCTAATTCGGCTATTAATCGGCGATCGTAGTGATATCCGCCCGTCAGTGTGGTTAAACTGCCGGGAAAGACAAAGTATAAATCTGGTTGCGCCGCGTCTTCAGGTTTCATTTCGTGCTCATAACTTTCCGGTCTACGTTGGTTTTAGCCTGTTCCCGAGATGGTAAGTAAGCTTGCGTGAACCTTGCGGCCGGAATAAAATTAATTGTTAATGATTATCTATTAAGAAGGCATGATGTCTAAACTTACTGTGACGCGCAAGGTGCGAACTCGAATACCTACAGACTATGGTGATTTTCAGCTATGTTATTATTCGAATACCCAAGACAAAAAAGAGCACTTAGCGCTTTTTATGGGAGAGTTATCAAATACCGAGCCGGTCCTGGCTAGGATTCATTCGGAATGTTTTACAGGTGATGTTCTTGGGTCGCGCAGATGTGATTGCGGAGAGCAACTCGACAGGTCTTTAAGTGTTATTTCTCAAGCAGGTTCAGGAGTCTTGGTCTATTTGCGCCAAGAGGGGAGGGGGATTGGTTTGCTAGAGAAGTTGAGAGCCTACAATTTACAGGATGGTGGTTTGGATACTGTAGATGCAAATTTAGAGTTAGGTCATGAGGCAGATGCTAGAGATTATTCCCTAGCTGCTTTGATATTGCGCGACCTAGGGGTGGAGTCGGTTCAACTTATAACCAACAATCCCGTTAAGATAGAAGCTTTGGAGAAGTCAGGTATTGACGTAACGGAGAGAGTTTCATTGGACATCGCGGCGAACCCTGACAACGCTAGTTACCTCAGGACTAAAGCTCAGCGTATGAATCATATTCTCAAGATTAAAACACTAGAAACTTGAGTCAATGGGCCTCAACGAACAGGTAGCGCAATGGATTACCGAGAAGCGGCAGATAAGAGATACGATAAAATCTGGATCTGCTATACCAAATAGACCTATGGTTACTCTGAGCTATGCGCAAGCTTGGGATGGCAGTATTACAACTAAGCCGGGCAGTTCACTTTCTCTGAGCAGCAGTGCTGCGATAGAGATGACACATGCGCTTAGAAGTTGGCATGATGGAATTTTGATAGGAATAGACACGGTAATTGCTGACGATCCCCT
>JAQWOJ010000067.1 GCA_029245905.1 Gammaproteobacteria bacterium | reverse complement strand
CGACCTGGAAGAGGGGTACGTTGTTCTTCAATCGGTATCTCTGAGTTGAATCCCCCAGCGAATAAAACCCGCTCAGTTGAGACAATTAAATTTTCTTGGCTGGATTGGATACTATTTTCGCGAAGAAGATAAGCAATCACTGCCTCATATTGTTCGTCAGTCAATGAGCTCGGCGATTGAGGTGGCATGGTGCGTCGCAGCAGGTCGAATAATTCAAATACGCTTCTGTTCCCCCAGTTTTCTCGAAAACTGACATCATTCAGTGAGGGGGCCTCAAAAGATCCAGTAAGATCTGATAAGTGGCATGCAGCGCAATTCTGCACGTAAATTTCTAGCCCAGTCTGAGCTTGTGGCTCACTATAAGTTGCTTGCTCTAGTTGCTGAGCCCTAAGCATTGGAGAAAGTAATACAATCAACGGCAATAACAATTTGGCTCGCATTACACCTCCTTTTCTCTGCTTAATAGATTATTGAAGACGAAGGGTTTCCTGTTGTGCTCTTCTATCGGTAACCGATTGAACGTACTGCTCTTCGTCAATGTAGGTTATACCCACCCAAGCGTGACTCATTTCGTCAACGCCTCTACGCCCAAATACGACCCATTGTTCCGGATCAGGATTGATAGGATTGTTCGCAGTATTATCAAAAACTGATGTAAATTGAAGAATCGTGCCGGTGGGAAGGATTGGTTTTACATCGTCCTCGTAAATGTAAGCTATTTGCCAGTTATGGTCATAGTTGTTTACCTGGCTTATAACTTCTTTTTTGCCATCAGGATAGATCGCCTCCATAGTCATGGTTTTTCCGCGCATGTGCAGATGTGGACGATAACTATGAACGATAGCAGGAGCATCTAAGCGGTGAGTGCCTTGCAATACCTGGTATCCATGAGGAGGAATTACAATGTCTTGTCCTCGTGCCATGCCTTTGAGTCCATCCACACGAAACATTGCTTCACCGACTGTTTCCTTTTCCGGTGTTTGGCCTTCTGGGTAGAACCACAAGCCAACTTCGACAACATCGTCTGCGCCCTCAGCTCCAATAGGGAAGTAATGAAGATTCCACGCGATATTTCCATTTGCAGGCACTCGCATGCCAGTTCCCTCGGGGAAAATTTCCCAAGACTTACCGACCCCATAACGGGCTAAGGCAACCGTTCTCCCGCCATCTTCAGGGACAAGGACGGCATGCCCATGATGAACAACCTTCTTCCCTAGTGGGTATGAAGGTTTGAATTCTGCTGCGCGCAAAAAGCGTTCCTGATTTAACCCTTCAAAGGGAACGTTAGGTTGCCACCACTGATCTTGCCCATTTGCGATTACATCATAAGGTGACGATTTAATAATTAGATCAGGCGCTCCGAGCTGGCTCCCTAACTGCCACTCAGCACCACTAGGGAAATCGATAGGTTCTGGTAATTCATCGGGATTACCTTCAATTGCTCCTCCTAAAACCCAAGCCTCTATAGTATCTATTTGTAAATCGCTTAGTGAGGCATCATTTTTAAAGCTTTGAATGCCAATACCAGTATCGATATGCCAAGGAGGCATGATGCGCTTGCTGGTTCGGTCATGAATTAAAGCGGCGAACGGTTTAACTTGCTCATAATTTTGTAAGGGCATTGGACCTATGCCCTCGGGGTTGTGACAGTATGCGCATTTTTCCTGAAGTATAGGCGCTACGTCTTTTGAGTAGGTTGGTATCTCTTGGGCGGACAAACTTACAGTAGCTGTATTAAGCAGGGAGAAGTAAAAGGTAACTTGAACGATTTTTTTAAGTTGGATCATGCGCGGCTCCATTTAGTTTCTCACGTTGATATGGAAATAAGCGTTGGTGTGACAGCAATAAAATTCAAATGCATCTGTGTTGTCAATAGTTTGCATTCGAACTACGTATTCACCGGGCTCACTGAACTTGGCGTGCACGGTTGTCTCTTCCTTATTTGGCTGGAATTGAGATTCCTTATTATCAAATTGTATGCCACCTGGACCGCTGTGGTGGGACCATCCAACCCAAACTTCTTCCTCTGGATGCTCTATCCATGCCTGCAAAGAAACAGGTTCATCTACTGTCGTATTAATCATAGCAGTTGAGTGGATTCCAGCGCGACCGCGAACACCTGGGCCTGTGGATGAAAGCTTGACCAAAGGAGCTAAATCTCCGCGGCCGTCAGATTCGGGCTCATCGAGGATGTAAGGAGCGATTACTTTGCCAGGCGTGCTCAGTGAGAATCTATTGCTGGATATATGCCAAGTAATTCGATGTTCCGTACTAAACCCTTCTGGAACAGTCACAGTAAAAGCACAGAATATATGTCGATAGGCTGGGGGGAGAGGATCAAAGTGTGTAGGTATATTGGCAGTGCTTAAGTCTACATCTGGGTAGTCAGTCTCCAAATAGTTATCATTTCCTAATGGAATGTCAAAAGACTGCTTTGTATTCATATTGAAATACCCAAAGCAGATGGTTTTTGTCCCGTCCTCATTAGGGAACCAACCATCATAAAGCGGAATAACCGCTTGCCCTTGCTCCCGGATAACCTCTGAAGACCATGTCTGATTTGAGAGGTCTATTTGTTGGGCAGCTGCCGTTGAGCACAGGGCCAGGAGGCTGAAAATCTGGAAAAAGTTCACTTTTGTTTGTATTTGCATCTCAGTGCGGCTTTTTTAAGCTTTTTGTTACATTACAAAGTTTAAGATACTACTGCAAATTCAATAAGATGTCTCTGTAAAGGGTGGTAAAGATTAACTCTGTCTGATAAAAGACTGTGGTAGAATTCGATTAGGTTAATAAAAGAGCTAGTGTGACTCGCAACTTGAAAACTAGGGCCTCTATGGTTAGATTCTTTTCTTCTGCATTTCTGTCTTCGATCCTTTTTGTAGGATTTGCAGGGGCGCAACAGGGCGCCCCAGCGGGAGAGTGGCCGAGTTATGGCGGCGATCTAGGGCACACTCGGTACTCTGCGCTTAACCAAATCAACGCTTCTAATTTTTCCGAATTGGAGGTCGCATGGGTCTTTGATGCTGCTAATTTTGGGCCGACCCCAGAATATAGGTTTCAGTCAACCCCATTAATGGTCAATGGAAAAATCTACACCACTGCGGGTTCGCGGAGAGCGGTGGTATCTCTAGATGCGGAAACTGGCGAGATTCTCTGGATGCACAGTCTTGATGAGGGTGAGCGAGGCGAATATGCTCCGAGGCAACTTTCAGGTCGCGGGCTAGCTTATTGGGAGGACGATAGCACGGGTGAGGAACAAATTATCTATGTGACCCCCGGTTACCAGATGATCGCCTTGCACGCAGCTACGGGAGTCCGCGTCGCATCGTTTGGTGAAGGCGGGACTGTGGATCTGAAGCAAGAGGCAGATCAGCAGATCGATCTCGTAACTGGAGAAATAGGCCTTCATTCGACACCTATCATCGCTAATGACGTTGTTATAGTTGGCGCCGCTCATCGCACTGGGGGTAACCCCAGCAGTCGGGAGAACGTGAAAGGATACGTGCGAGGCTTTAACGTCCGCACCGGGGAGAGACTTTGGATATTTCACACCATTCCACTTCCCGGCGAATACGGTAATGAATCCTGGCTAAATGAATCTAGCTCTTATACTGGCAATACCGGTGTTTGGGCTCAAATTTCTGTGGACTTGGAATTAGAAACCGTCTATCTGCCAGTCGAGGCTGCTACGGGTGATTATTATGGAGCGTATCGCCCTGGCGATAATTTATTTTCTGAGTCGTTGGTAGCCGTTGACCTTAATACAGGTGAGAGAAAATGGCACTATCAGCTTGTGCACCATGGAATCTGGGATCATGACATTCCGTGCGCGCCAATTTTGGCGGATGTTGTAATCGATGGTAGTTTACGAAAGATAGTAGCCCAACCGACAAAGCAAGCCTATTTATATGTATTTGATCGAATCACAGGAGAGCCTATCTGGCCGATTGAGGAACGCTCAGTGGAAATCGGCGATGTTCCAGGCGAATGGTATTCTCCGACCCAGCCTTTTCCAACGAAGCCCCCAGCCTACGATAGACAGGGTGTGTCAGAAAACGATCTTGTCGATTTCACACCAGAGCTGAGAGCGAAAGCGGTCGAGATAGCAAGTTGGCATAAAATGGGTCCAATATTTACGCCGCCGGTAGCTAGTAATATAAATGGGCCACTTGGCACTCTGATGGCGCCGGCTACTGGAGGAGGAACCAACTGGCCGGGTGGTTCGTACGACCCAGAGACGAATATCCTGTATGTAGTTTCAAATAGTTCAGTTGCGAGTTTGGCGGTCGTTCCTCCTTACCCCGGGCAGTCGGACATGGCATACATACAAGGAAGCGCCTTGACTGGACCACGAACTTCCGGCGGGGCAGGGTCTTCCGCTGGCGGAGGTAGAACAGAATTTAATGCGTCGCAGCTAGAGCGCCCACTCGCAACAAGAGGTAGACCACCGCGAAATTTGCTGGTCGATCGTTTGCCCTTGTTGAAGCCGCCTTATGGAAAACTTACAGCGATTGATTTAAGACGTGGAGAAATCTCCTGGCAGGTGCCGCATGGGCAAACACCAGACAGAGTAGCTAACCATCCAGCTTTGTCGGGACTTGACTTTCCTAGGACTGGTCAAGGTGCGTCGGTTGGAACCTTAGTCACAAAGACAGTTGTCGTTGCTGGTGAGGCCGAACTCACTACTGATAATAATGGTGATCGAAGAGCCATGCTGAGAGCGTATGATAAGGCGAGTGGCGAAGAGATTGGGGCTGTTCGATTGCCGGCTCCGCAAACAGGATCCCCCATGACATACATGGTCAACGGCACACAATATATTGTCGTCGCGGTGAGTGGTACAGGAGTCTCAGGACGGCTCGTAGCGTTTACTCTGTGAACGAAGTAAGACGCGCAAGAATGCGCAAATGTTTAAATACCAAATTAAGTAAATTGCAATTAGATAACATTTTTAACCGATTATGGATTAAGAGGAGCCTGTATGCGCGCTAGAAGAAATTTAAAGACATTTGTCTTAACGTTAATGAGCTGCCTTTTGCCAACTTTGGCGATTGGGCAGGCGACAGTGAACAACTATAATTCAATTACTGACGATCGGTTGATTAATCCTGAAGACAGTAATTGGTTGTCTTACCGAGGGACGCTAGATGGTTGGGGATACAGCGCTCTTGATGAGATCAATGAGAGAAACGTCGATGAATTGGAGCCGGTATGGTCTTTCTCGACAGGCGTGCTAGGAGGTCATGAATCTCCGCCTATCGTAAATGATGGTGTCATGTTTATTACCACGCCTGGCAACTTATTGTACGCAATTGAAGCGGCGAGTGGTGACTTGCTGTGGAGATATCAGCATAACCTACCTGAGACGTACATTGCGTTTCATCGCACAAATCGTGGCGTAGCTCTATATGGAGATAAGGTCTACATGGCCACTTTAGATGCGCGCGTTGTGGCACTAGATGCTGCGACCGGAGAAAAGCTCTGGGATACGGCAGTTCAGGATAACTCTTTTGGCTATTACATAACTTCAGCGCCTCTCGCGATCGAAGATAAGATCATGGTTGGCGCTTCAGGTGGAGAGTTAGGTATACGTGGGTTTGTCGTAGCATTAGATGCGGAGACAGGTGCTGAGGCTTGGAGAACGTATACCGTTCCAGGACCTGGCGAGCCTGGAAATGAGTCTTGGCCGGGCGAGTCCTGGCGTACTGGTGGAGCTGCTGTTTGGATTCCGGGACACTACGATGACGAGTTGGGTTTAGCATATTTTGGTACAGGTAATCCTGGTCCATGGATCGGAGATCAGCGGCCTGGCGACAATTTGTACACGAATTCAGTAATTGCCTTGGATGTCGGTTCAGGAGAAATCCGCGCGCACCATCAATACCATTGGAACGGTTCATGGGACTGGGACGAGGTGTCGACCCCGATTCTTATGCCTGTTGAGAGAGCCGGGAGAGAGTTTGATGCGCTGGTCCATCCCGGGCGTAATGGATATCTTTGGACCCTAGAAAGGCAAGCCGATCGAATCGGCTTCGTTGATGCGGAGCCATACGTCTACCAGAACGCCTTTAGTGGTATTGATCCTGAAACAGGCCGTCCGTCTTACGATCCAAATCATACGCCATCGACAGGAGATTCCGTGGATTTTTGTCCGTCATTGTGGGGCGGAAAGGATTGGCCACCGGCGGCGTATAATCCAGGTACAGGATTGGTCTATATTCCGGTTAATGACAATCATTGTGGGGTTATAGAGGGTAGAGAAGTAACTTATATGCCCGGTAGTTCTTACACTGGGGCTCGAACCGAATTTACTTTGCGTGATCCTGAAGGGAATATCGGTGAGATTCAAGCGTGGGATATGAATAGAGGGGAGGAAGTGTGGTCCGTCGAATTTCAATCGCATAATTGGGGCGGGATTTTAACAACAGGAGGCAACTTGATCTTTAGTGGGGGCACTAGTGATCGATTTTTTCGCGCGCACGACGCTACCACGGGTGAAGAGGTTTGGCGATTTCGGACCAACTCGGGGATTATAGGCGTACCGTCAACCTTTTCCGTAGATGGAAAACAATATGTTGCGGTTCAATCCGGCTGGGGGGTAGATGCGGCTGGAATGACCGCGCGAATCGACCAGCAGCGGGGCACTCGTACATTTGTGCCCCAGGGTGGGGTCGTCTGGGTTTTTGCTCAACCAGATTAGGTTGAGTATTAAGGAGGGTTAAGCCATTACTCTTCAGTGGCAAGCGGAGCACTTAAGGTGTTCATAAACGCTTCTAGCTGCTGAAGTTCCGTCGCGCTTAACCCCAGTGGTTTCGATTCGTTATGACTTAGTAGGGATACGGGTGCCTCATTATAGTGATTAACTACTTCCAAAAGGGTTTTCAATTGCCCTCCGTGCATGTACGGAGCCGTTTCTTTGATATTTCTTAGAGTTGGGGTCTTTTGTGCTCCTACAAGATCGTTAGTGTCATTTGCGAAGGCAAGTTCTAGACAATCCTTTGGGTTAGCATCACTATATTTACCAAGACAGTTGAACGGGTCGGCGCGCGCAAAGCGCACTCCATCATACCTCCCCATCGAAGGAAGCTGACCCGTGATAGGAAGAACTCCTGTGTTGTGAAATTCATTGTTGGTCAGGAGAGGTCCGTTATGACAGGTTACGCATTGTGCCTTTCCAATAAAAAGTGCAAGCCCTGCAACCTCCTCAGAAGTTAAACTTTCCCCGGTTGGGTCTCTATCTTTATCAAGTGCATCAACGTAATCATCGAAACGACCTCGCCCCGGCATTATTTTGCGCTGATAAGCGGCTAGGGCCTTCCCAACGTTAGCGAAGACTTGAGTAATGAGAAACTGCTGTTTCTCGTTCAGGCCGTTCCATGCATTCTTTAATTCCATGTTTCCAGCAGGTGATGCACCTTTAGGAGATTGTGGGATTTCTGGAAGATTACCGAAGAGCATGGAATAGGTTTCAGAATAATACTTATCCCCATCAATTAATCGGGCGATCTCCAGGCGGTTAGTGTTGTGTTCATGACTGGTTTCTAGAGGAGACAAGGCTTGAGCCCACTGACTATCTTTTCTACCGTCCCAATAAAACCATGGGCTATACGCTAGCCCAACTAAGCTCGGCGTGTGACGAGGTCCGAGTTTAGTTCCTTCTGCTAAGGGTAAGCCGTCAGTAAACATTTTTTCTGGTTGATGGCAGGTTGCACACGCAATAGTGCTGTCTCCACTTAGCCGAACATCAAAAAATAGGGTATGACCAAACTCAACAGCAGCCCTGTCTTCTGCTACTCTGTTGCTTGGGTCTATTTTAAGTTTTGGTAACGCGCTTAAGGAAAGCGACTTTAAGAGCTCGATTTGGCGTGACGACCACACCGTTGATACGCCGGATGTCACAAATAGCTGGGATGCAATGAAAAGACATCCGATTAACACTATAAGGAATAAAATGTTTTTCACAAATCGAAATCCAAGCTCACGGTAGATAAATTTTCTTCAGTTTCTATAGAGATAACCATGCTCCATTTCCCCGGCATGTGGAAGCGGACGCCCTCAAGCAGATAAGTTCCCGGGTTGATCTCTTCAGTTACCCTAGGTTGAGTTGGGAGTCCATGGTCGTGTTCTGGCATGCCGCCGGTGACCGCAACCCGCGCATTAGTCACTGGTTTAGAATGCGCATCTATTATTTTTACGTGCCAGCTGTGTATTCGGTTTATTTGAAGAGGGCTTAATTGGCTATGAATAAGGATCCGCAATCCTTCGCTGGTCTCAATGCGAAGATCAGGTTGTTGCGCGTTAGCGTTCGTCGTCACTAGTAAGTATAGAAGTATAAAACTTATAGGTCGGTTCAAGGTTTGGAGTCCGGTAATTGAGACTCGAATTATAGCAAATTACGCGGCTAATTTGCTCTTCTTATTCATTTGATACTGTGCTTCGAATAAAAATGACACATTGGATTATTTCTGTTCTGAGGAGAGGCGTGGGGAAAAGATAACATTCCGCAGAATCTCTTACGGTCGACTGTAGACTAGTTTGCCGTCAACGTATGTTTGCTCTACTAAAATATCCATTATTTTTTCTTCATCTATTGTAAGAATGTCGTCTGAAAGGACGATCATATCCGCAAATTTTCCGCTCTGTAGTGATCCTTTTATATTCTCTTCGAAATTTAAAAACGCGCCTGAGGCGGTGTAGGCTCGAATAGCTTCCTCGCGCGTAATGGCTTCTTCTTGCCCGTAAACATTTCCGGTCATTCCCTTTCGGGTCACTGCGGCGTAAATTCCAACCATTGGTCCGATCGGTAAAATGTCGCTAGAAATAGCTACCGTGATGCCGTTATCCATTGGAGATCTTCGGGGATTGTTGTGCTGCAGCCTCCACCCGTCAAGATTTTCTACATAACGACCCTCAAGAGTGTAAGTAAAATTCGGTTGCTGGGTGATGTGGATACCATGCTCAGCCATTAACTCCATAGTAAGTTCTGGAGGTCTCATTGAGAAATGATTTAGATAATGCCGATGGTCGTCTCTGGGGTTTCTTTCAAGCGCATCCGCGAGTGTGTTTACCACTAATACGATCGCCGCGTCACCAATCGCATGAATTCCCATTTGCCAGCCCGCGTCATGTATCTCGTTAAGATGCTCCACTAGCTCTTGCTCCGGCATATTTAGGTAGCCGCGATATTCCCCCTGATTTCGATATGGCTCCAGTGTATAGGCAGCGGGGCCAGTGAAACCTCCGTCCGCGAAAACTTTTATTGGCCCAACTTTTAAGAAATCATTTCCATTACCAACTCGGGCTTTTACTTCATTGATGCCTTCAATATCGAACCATTGAAATTGCACCTGCGAACGCGGCAAGGGCAGTTGTGCATTTTCATAAAGTTCTTCCCACATCGCAAATTGATTGGGAGGCTTAGACGCATCAGTAATCGAGGTTATTCCTAGGCGTAGTAGATCATTTAAGTTAATTTCGAGACTTGCAATTAGTTCCTCGTAAGTCGAGTCTGGCACAAGCCGCCCAACTATTTCTTGGCGCTCACGAATTATCCCATTAAGCTCTCCGCTGTCGCCTCTTTCTATGACTCCTCCCTCTGGTTGGGGGGTTTCCAGAGTTATGTCCGCAAGGTCTAGGCCAAGGCTGTTTGTAACGGCGCTATGACCTCCAGCCCTGGTAAGAATTACCGGGTTTTTTGGTGCAGCTAAATCTAAGTCGTTGCGAAGGGGTCGCCTTCCATCCGCCAGTTCATCTTCTGACCAACCGTAGCCTGTAATCCATTCGCCCTCTCCTATTTCTGAAATCTTGCTGCGAATGAGATCTTGGATTTCGGCTATTGAGCTTACATCACCTAATTCAATGTAACGTTGCGGGCGACCACGTAGGTGCGTATGGGAATCGTTGAACCCTGGCATTACAGTTTTGCCCTGTAAATCTATAACTTCTTTAGCTGCGTATTTTGTTGCCAGGCTGGAGCCACCTGTCTCTACGACCAAGCCCTCGTTAACGACTAATGTGTCATGTATTGTGAAGTTATCGTCAACAGTTAATATTTTTCCGTTTGTTAGGATTAAGTCAAATTGCTCAGGGTTATCGGGGGTAGACGTGTCGCTGCCTCTCTCGCACCCTGATAAGGTAAGCAGGGACGAGAGGAAGATTAATGCAATTTTTTTCTTATTCATGACGTCGCTCTTTTAGGGAATTCAATTAATGAGTAAACCTTCTGCATTACAAAAATCGAGAGTGTCCTGCAACGCGTGACTAAACTTTTCTATCATTTCATCCACTTGTTCTTCGGTAATGATGAGCGGCGGACAAAAGGCTATAGAATTGCCGCTAACCGCTCGAATCAGTAAACCATGATTCTGGCACGCTTGTTTTGCGTAGGCGCCGACCGATCCATCAGTGAATTCTTGTCCAGTCGCTTTATTCGCCACAAGTTCAATGGCTCCCAACAGTCCGCGACCTCTAACTTCCCCCACTAGAGGGTGAGACTTGAATTCTGTTAATTTTTTCTGTAAGTAAAAGCCAATCCTTGACGCGTGATCGAAGAGGTTGTCCCGCTCATAGATCTCTAATGTTTTTAAAGCTGCTGCGCATGCTGCGGGGTGTCCTGTGTAGGTGTAGCCATGGCCAAATACACCAACCTTCGCGCTGGGTTCTACCATAGCCTCATACATGTATTCTGGGATTACGCTGGCACTAATAGGTATATAAGCAGAAGATAGTTGCTTTGCTAGCGAGATCAATTGGGGCTTAAAGTTCATTGTTTCGCATCCAAAATCATTGCCGGTTCGACCAAAGCCGCAGATTACCTCATCGCTCCACATCAGGATGTCATATTTCGTCAACAGGTTCTGAACCTCGGGAAAATAGCCTTCCGGGGCCACTACGACGCCACTGGCGCCGCTTATTGGCTCGGCAATAAAAGCTGCTATTGTTTCTGGTCCCTCTTTTAAAATAAGATTTTCTAGGTTCTTTATGAGTCGATCGCAGAATTCACGTTCACTTTCATTGTCTTTTCGCCCCCGGTAGTAGTGCGGCGAATTCGCTCTTAGGATACCCAGCGCATCTACTGGCAAATCAAAATGTGTATGGTTCGCTGGCAGCCCGGTTAGAGCAGCCGAGGCAAGAGTCACTCCGTGATATGACCGCTCGAGTGCAATTATTTTCTTCTTCTTTGGTTCCCCGGTCACGTTGAAATAATAGCGTAGCATCTTGATGTGAGAGTCGTTTGCCTCACTGCCGGAATTTGCAAAGAATACTTTCGAATTTTGCGTGGGAAGCATAGAGCTTAGCTTCTCTGCGAGCTGCATAACAATTTTATGCGTCCGCCCACCAAACATGTGGGAGTAGGAGAGTGTCTTGAGCTGTAATGTAATCGCATCAATGAGTTCTTGATTTCCATACCCAAGCGAAGCGCACCAGAGCCCCGCTAGTCCTTCAAGGTATTGCTTTCCTGCGTCATCGTATACGTATATGCCTTCGCCTCGAACAATATTTAATTGTTCAACGTGTTTGAGATTTGTCGTAGGGTAAATTATCGATGTCATAAAATTTTCTGCACGCGGAAAGTTGCGCAAAGAAGGAGAGAATTGTTGTCTCGCTCTCCCTCTTTGACTTGCACAATAGTTATGGCTTACGAAAGCTCATCGTAAAGCGGTCGGTATTTCCTCTGACTCCTGGTGTGCCGACTTCTTGAGACAAGTTATCTTCCGGGTGATAATGCATCGGGCTGAAGTCAACAAATTCAAAACCAACATCGATCATTTCCTTGATTATAAGCACAGGGTCTAATCGACGACCGTTCTGTGCCTCGCGTGATGTGGGCTCGAGGTGTCGTCGCGTATGATCTACAACGCCGTAAATTCCACCTGATTTCAAAGCACTAAAAACGGCTTCATTGAGATTTTTTCTGCCTTCCACGGATGGATTATGGAGATTCCAGAAAGTCAGCACCATATCGAATTGACTATCATCAAAGGAAAACTCTGGAAGATTTCTCAAGGTAATGTCATTGTTTATTGCAGAGGTGCATTCCAGTCCATCTAACGACATCACGTCATTTCTAAAGTCATCGCTGACTCCGACCGAGAATACTAATTCTCCACCATTCTCGCACAGAGTAGGTCCAACAAATTTTGACCAATAACCAGTAGCAGGAGATATTTCCAGAACCTTCATGCTGTCTTCCAGTCCAAAAAACTCCAGAACCTCACCGGGTTTCCTGTTGGCGTCTCGCGCAGTCTCTGCAGCATCGCGAATGCTGCTGGAAAGTGCCTGCTCAATTTTGTTTCGAGTTGCAGCGCTATCGGCGGCCATTAATTGAGAGCTGAAGAACACACTCAGTATACAGATTAAATTCTTTTTCATTACTATTCCTCGTCTAAGTTAAAGTTTGCTAATTCAAGCAGATGTTTTCGCGGTTAAACTACAAAATCTGATTTTGGTTCTTAGATTATCAACGGCCTATTTACTGTCTTGCCAATAGCCACCATTTCATTGTTGTCGTCACCAATTCCGCTGCATCTTGTTGTACGAAATGATTCGCAGTGGGTGCCGAAACTATTGTTGTATCCATGTTGTTCCAATCCCAAGTATTATTCAAGCCATCAGAATGCAATGCGGTGTCCTGCAGTCCGTGAAACACGAGGAGCGGGACATCGAGCTGAGGCGCCGATGGGGTTTCCTGCCCGTCAGAGGACGTGCGCGGGTAGTTTTGCTTGTAGTAAGCCAGCATCCCGTCGAAGCTTGATTTTTCAAAGGCCGCTGTGTACTTGCCTCGTGCTACCGGGTCAGAAACCCAAAACGACAATGTTTGTGCGTTCATTGGACCCCCGAACAAAATATCGGGATCGGCAGACGAGCCTGCAATGAAGGCTCGAGCATACCCGCTATTCTGCTGCTGTTCAGGGTTGTTCTGAAGTTCCCGGGCCAAGCCATTTGGATGAGGGAGGTTCAGTATTACTAAATTTTCAACCATATCTGGGAGGGCAAAGGCAAACTGCCAAGATACAATTCCCCCCCAATCGTGGCCGACGATTGTTGCCTTCTCTTCTCCCAAATGCTGGATCACAGCGGCAACGTCAGAGACTAGGTATCGCATATTGTAATTTTCTTCTCCGTCGGGTTTGTCGCTTAGGTTGTAGCCACGCTGATCAATGGCAACCACCTTAAAATTGTCTTTTAGCCCTTCCATTTGATGGCGCCAGCTATACCAGAAATCGGGAAACCCATGAATCATTACTACCAGCGGGCCTTCACCCAGGGTTGCATAGTGGATACTCACGCCTTCATTGTCTGCATAACCATGTTCTACTTCGTCCCAGATCTCTGCATTGGCAAGCGTCGCTGACAAGGTGAGCAGACAGCCTGCAATCAGTCGAAATCTTGCAAGTGAAAATCTCATATTTCTATCTCCAATAAAGAGCTTGGTTTATGTTGTCCTCCACAACCATCTGTGTGGTCTTCCCGGAGATAAGAACGATCCTCAATTAAACCAGATTTCGAGCAAAATGTTTAATTAAATCAATGTATTTTTGGGAAGGAGCGTTTATGATACCGCTCGGTCTTAAACGGTATTTTTGTAAATCTACGCGGGCGCTAAATGATAAAAAATATGCGGATATTCATAGCCTTAACATTATTTTTGGTATCTGGTGCGAGTATGACCCAGAATACTACAGGGACACAATTACCGTCGACGGTGCGTCAAATTATGAATTCGATTGTAACACCAACGACGGGCATTATTTGGGGAGCCTATGAACTGGAAGCCGAATCAGAATGGATGGATGTTAAAAATGCGGCATTGTCCCTCATCGGTGCGGGTAATTTGCTTAATGGGGCTGGATTGGAAGGCGAAGAACGCTTGATTGCCCAGGAGGACGCGTGGAAAGAGTTTAATACGCAGATGATTACAGCAGCGGAAAAGGTAATTGAGGCTGTTGAGGCTAAAGACGAGGAGCGTCTATTTTCTGCAGGCAATGATTTATTGTACCCTCCTTGCGAGTCCTGCCATCAGCAGTACCAAAATCAATAGACCTGTGCATTATAATACGATTGTGGAGCCCCTTAGCAGAGAACCTTACGAAAACTCGAAACCCCGATAGTTATCGCTGACGATTTCTTTACATTTTTCTACATAAGTAGGGAAGCCAATATAGGGCATGAAAACAGCGGGCTTACCCGGAATATTGGCGCCTATATACCAGGAATTGCAGCCTGAGGTGTATAGGGTTTGATCAGCGATATTATTCACCAAGTCTACCCAGTCGTCTTCGGCATTTAGGCTTGCCTCTACTTTTTCTTTAGCGTTCTTTTGCATAAATTTTAAAAGTTCAGACAGAAAGTCAACGTGTTGCTCTATAGCGACAATCATGTTTGAGAGCACGGATGGGCTGCCTGGGCCCGTAATCGTAAATAAGTTAGGGAATCCGTTGATGGTCAGGCCGAGATAATTTTTAGGTCCAGCTTCCCAGCGCGTGGCGAGCGTTTGCTTGCCTTGTCCTTTGATATCAATTGACAATATTGCTCCGGTCATAGCATCAAAGCCAGTTGCGAGAACCAGGGCATCGAATTTGTGATCACCCGTGGAAGTTGAAACGCCAGACTCTGTAACGCACTTAATTGGATGTTTTTTGATGTCGACTAAATTGACATTCGCTCGATTAAAAGTTTCGTAATAACCTGTGTCTACACAAAGACGTTTGCATCCGATTACTGTCTTCGGGCAAAGCTTCTCAGCGACTTCGGGATCATCAACGAGGCCTTTTATTTTGCGATGCACGAAATCCACAGCAGTTGCGTTAGCGTCCAGGCTAACCCCAATGTCGCTGAAACTCGCTGAGAATGGGAGTCCGCCCTTTAACCAATTTTTTTCAAAGACAGTATCCCTCTCAATCTGAGATACCGCTAAGGCGGATTCTGGGTTTGGCGTCATGCGAATAGCCGCCCGTTGCAGTGCGTTCTCTTTTCTAAATTCGCGGTAATTTCGTTTTACTGCGGCTTCATGATTTTTATCCATTGGCGCGTTATGAGCTGGGATGGAAAAATTCGGTGTCCGTTGAAAAACAGTCAATGAGCTAGCTTGCTCTGCAATAATGGGGATTGATTGAATTCCTGAGGACCCAGTGCCGATAACTCCTACCGACTTGCCTTTAAAGTCTACCGGTGTGTGGGGCCACTTGCCGGTATGCAGTAATTCCCCCTGAAAACGATCTAAGCCCTCGATGTCGGGTACATTGTGTTTTGACAGGCAGCCCGTCGCCATAACGCAGAACTGCGTATCGAAGCGGTCACCTTGATCAGTTTTTCCTGACCAGCGGTTAGTGTTCTCATTATAGTCTAGCTCTAATACTCGGGTGTTGAATTGGATGTCTTTGATTAATTCAAACCGATCGGCTACGTGGTTAGCGTACTCTAAAATTTCTGGTTGACCTGAATATCTTTCTGACCAGTTCCACTCTTGTTGCAATTCATCGGAGAATTGATAGGAGTATTCTAGGCTATTTACATCGCAGCGAGCCCCCGGATATCGATTCCAGAACCATGTTCCACCGACCCCACTTCCTGCCTCATAGACTTTTACTTGGAGTCCGAGTTTACGCAGTTTATATAGGGCATACATCCCCGCAAAGCCAGCGCCTACAACAATAACGTCAAATTTATTTTTTTTATCCATTAAATTATCACCAACGCGGGTAGGCGCTCCAGAAACCAAAACATTGCTATGCCGCCAAGCCCATAGGCTAAGCCGCGCTGAATACTGGGTATTAGATCTTTAAGTAATCTGCGACACAAGTGGTACGCAGTTATTAGAACAAATATGAAAGCAACTTGACCAGCCTCAACACCAAGATTAAAAAATAAGAGAGCCATAGGTATATCAGCATCACGAAGCCCCAGTTCGCCGAGTGCTCCGGCAAAGCCAAACCCATGAAACAAGCCAAACACAAACGCGATGATCCAAGGTCTTGAGTGAGCGAGGGTTCGTTTGCCGCTGTGCCCGACAATTATTTCTCGAGCCAGAAAGACAATAGATAGGGCTATAAGAACCTCAATTGGCGGATTCGGGATCGGAAAAATGCCTAAAACTGCGAATGCTAATGTAATGCTATGAGCCACAGTAAACGCCGTTATGGTTTGAATCACTACCCAGAATCCTTTTAACAAGAGAAGCAAGCCAAGAACAAAAAGTAAGTGGTCGATTCCGAATAATATGTGTTCGGCTCCTAACTCTAGGTAGGTTTTGGCTAAACTCAAGATTGATGCTGCTCCAGCGTTTAGTTGTGAAAGCGGGACGTCAACGAAGTTGCCATCTCCTGGGAAGTAGGCTGAAACGTTGCTGCCGTCGAGCCACTGTGCGACCACTACTACTCCTTCGAAGCCCCATGGGAATGCAATGGTATCGTCGATATTGAGAGCTGGTTGGCAGCTAAATCTATAACTAAATCGACTAGGCTCAAGACTCTCGCATCGGTCAGGAAGAACGTTTTCTATGTTGTATATGGGCGGTACTTGTTGATCGACTATGGAAAGTTGATACTCATTCGATTGCTCTTCGTAAAGCAGGATACGTGCTACTCCCGTTACATCGATATCATGCGCAGTTGAAGTATTGAATATCCCTACGCTTAAAAATAGAAAGACGAGTAGTTGCTTAGTGTTGTTCGGCATTGGTATTGTCAACAATGATTGTGTACTGCTCCCAAAGCTTGTTGATTTCTTCTTGGAGTCTGACCTCCTCTTCCTGTGTGATCCAGTCCAAGCGAACCCTGTCAAGAATTTCCTCTAAAGGGGATAACCTTGCGTTGGTGCGTTCAGTTATTTGTAAAAAATGCTGACCGCGGTTGCTTAGAAACGGACCAACCCATGCGCTTGTTTGGGCGTTAAACACGTCGTCTGCAAATTCTGGATCAAATATAGTGGAAAGGTCGATATGGTTAACATTGGGAAGCGGGGCAGCAGTGCCCGGTGATAAGTCTAAAATTTCATTGGCGCTAGCTCCCTGCTCTAAAAGCTGTTGGGCGGCGTTTGGTATTTCATCACGATTATTTAAAACAATTTCGTTAACTGAAACCGACGGCAGGGTTTGATAGGCTTCTATATTGTTATGATAGTACTCGTTTAATTCTACTTGCGTTGGCTGAATGACATCGCCACTCAATACGTGCCGCATTTTTTGTGCAAGCATATCGTGAATTCGGGCATCATTA
>JAQWOJ010000055.1 GCA_029245905.1 Gammaproteobacteria bacterium | reverse complement strand
CACTTAATAAAAAATTATATCTACCTTTCTATAAGTATCGCACTCTAGAGAATCATACGCTTCCCAAAAATCGGACGAGCAAGCATAGCCAAATTTCGAGCTCTCACCATGCCTGAGGGACCAGAAATTCGTCAAGCCGCTGATAAAATTGCTGCAGCGCTGAGTAATCAAGAAATTAAAAAAGTCTTCTTTTTATCTGAGCACTTAAAACAACACCAAAAAACACTTGAAGGTGCGACCGTCAAGGAAATCGAAACTCGAGGAAAAGCTCTCCTTACCCACTTTGATAACGGATACTCTATATACTCCCATAATCAACTCTACGGTCGTTGGTTTATCGTAAACAGAGATAAATTTCCGTCCACGAAGCGCTCACTCAGATTAGCGCTTCACACCGAGACGAAAAGCGCCCTACTCTATAGTGCTAGTGAAATAACCGTCCTCAAAACACCAGACGTCGATCGACACCCATTCTTGTCCAGGATTGGCCCAGACATCCTCTCGGCAAGACTCTCCTGGCGAGATGTGGTCAGACGATTATCTTCCAAGAAGTTTAAGAATCGGCGCATTTCAGGCCTCCTGCTCAACCAAGCATTCCTAGCCGGATTAGGGAATTATTTACGCTCAGAAATTCTTTTCGATGCGAAAATTGATCCAACAAAACGACCATCTGATCTTCAAAAAACTGAATTGAATTGTTTGGCTAAAAGCATCATTACAATCAGTCAAAGAGCGTATGAAACCGGAGGCATAACGAACCCCAATGCTCGAGTTAGGAATTTGAAAAAAATTGGCTTAAGTCGCCAAAGACTTCGGCACGCAGTATTTAGTAGAAAGGGACTGCAGTGTTATGACTGTGGAGATACCATTCTTCAAGAGTATTTGTCCGGAAGAAGGCTGTATTTCTGCCCGAGGTGTCAAGTCAGCGAAGACTAAGAATTAGATGACCCAAAAAAACGTTAACAAGAAGCATAAAACCTGTAACGTCTGTGGCAGGCCATTTTCCTGGAGAAAAAAATGGGAGAGAGACTGGGCGAGCGTAATTTACTGCTCGGAACGATGTCGCCGCAATAAAATAAAACAGCCAGAAAGATAACCTCGTGAGCCCAAACACCTTTCACGACTAATACCCGGAAAAAGAATCGTCTTGCTAGTAGTCTAACGCAGACCCAGCAGAAGTTTAACCTTCAGATTCAAACCATCCAAAGACAGAAACATTAGTTGTCAAGAACTGTTAGTTTGGGCACCATATCGCCATAATCAATTCAAACTTCAAAGCGTTGGAGCCTCGAATGCAATACTCTACGATACTCTATAACATCACGGACAATATTCTGACGATCACCTTAAATCGCCCAGAAAAACTGAACGCGTTTAACCGTAACATGATGTCAGAAATGATTGACGCCATAGATAAGGCCGACGATGATGATAATGTCCGTGCAATTATAGTCACAGGGGCAGGCAGAGGCTTTTGCGCGGGCGCCGACCTTTCCAAGGGAGGAGATACCTTCAACGCAGAAGTACGCGAAGATCGAGAGAGCGGACTAAATCGTGATGGTGGCGGCCGCTTGACGTTGCGTATATTCGAATGCAAAAAGCCGATTATCGCAGCAATTAATGGTCCTGCCGTCGGGATCGGAGCAACTATGCTTTTACCGATGGATATACGCCTTTGCTCTTCGACTGCACAGATTGGTTTTGTTTTTTCGAGACGAGGCGTTGTACCTGAAGCTTGTTCCAGTTATTTCTTACCTAGGATAGTTGGTATAAGCCACGCGCTAGAATGGTGCTATAGCGGTAGAGTTTTTCCGGCAAACGAAGCCTTAGACGGCAAATTAGTGCGAAGTATTCATGCGCCAGATAATCTTTTAGAAGCAGCCACAGCAATTGCGCGAGAAATTGCTGAAAGCACCTCTGCCATTTCAATCACATTAATTCGTCAGATGATGTGGAGAATGCTGGGAGCGGACCACCCCATGGAAGCACATAAAATTGATTCCAGAGGGATGCACCACACTGGAAAAGCCCCGGATGCAAAAGAGGGTATAGAGTCTTTTCTCGAAAAGAGACGTCCTAACTTTCGCTTGAACCCAAGTAGAGATATGCCCGAATTTTTTCCTTGGTGGGAAGAACGAGAGTTTTCCTAACCCCAATTTTCTAACTGTTAACGGTAACAAATCCGTTTTAAACGGCGCGCAGTCTAAGAAGGACTCCCATTATGCATCCCAGTTATTTCGCTAAAGTCGCTCCTAATAGGCCTGCCTTCATAATGGCTCAGAGCGGTGAAAAGATTACCTATGCACTTCTTGAAAAACGATCCAATCAAATTGCGCATTTGTTCCGATCGCTTGGCTTAGAGGCCGATGATCACATCGCTATTCATATGGAAAATAATCGTCACTTTATGGAGATCATCTGGGGAGCTCAGCGAGCGGGGTTAATTTATACCGCAATTAGCACACACTTGAGAGAAAAGGAGATTTCTTACATAGTAAAAAACTGCGAAGCAAAGGTACTAATTAGCTCTTCAGCTATGGACGGCAAGGCAAGAGGACTTCGCAACAACTGCGAGCAGCTCCAGCACTGCTTTAGTGCTAATGGTGTATATGAAGACTATCTATCTTGGGAGGAATCAACAAATATACAGCCTGAAGACCCCATAGCCGACGAAGAACGGGGCGTACAAATGCTGTACTCCTCAGGTACAACTGGTCGACCCAAAGGTGTGTTACCCCAGCGCAAGCCCGGCGAATCAATTCAGGTTATGACCCCATCGGCAAATACTCTCCGTCTTAAGTTTGGATTTGATGAGAATTCTGTTTATTTATCTACCGCCCCGCTTTACCATGCCGCCCCCCTAACCTACAACACACTTACAATGCATTCAGGGGGCACAAGCATAATTATGGAACGCTTTGATGCCCAGAAAAGTCTAGAGTTAATAGAAAGGTATCATGTCACACACAGCCAGTGGGTCCCGATCATGTTCATCCGAATGCTGCGATTGGATGAGGCCATAAGAAATAGCTTTAACTTAAACTCACATAGAGTTGCAATCCATGCAGCTGCGCCCTGCCCCGTCGAAACTAAACAAAGAATGATTGCATGGTGGGGGCCAATTATTAATGAGTATTATGGCTCTACTGAGGGCATGGGATTTACCGCGCTAAATTCTGAGCAATGGCTCAAGCATCCCGGCTCTGTAGGCCTTCCCTTGGGCTGCACAATCAAAATACTCGACGATCTTGGAAACGAATTAGCAGCCAGAGAGATTGGCACTGTTTATTTTGCTGACCGCATAGGCGACTTCCGTTATTACGGCGAACCGGAAAAAACCGCCGAATGCATTTCTCCTGAGGGCTGGGGAACTGTCGGTGACGCCGGTTATCTAGATGAGGATGGCTATCTGTACCTCAGTGATCGAAAAGATTTTATGATAATCTCCGGCGGCGTTAACATCTATCCTCAAGAAGTTGAAAATCTATTGATTACGCACAAATATGTAGCCGATGTTGCGGTCTTTGGAATTCCAAATGACGAATATGGCGAAGAGGTAAAAGCAGTGGTCCAGCCCATCGAATGGCCTTCTGATGAAAAAGCAACCGGGGAGGAGCTGATAATTTGGTTGCGAGAATTCCTGTCGCCAATAAAGATACCCCGCTCTATTGATTTCGTAAAAGAATTACCGCGGATGGATAATGGAAAGTTATACAAACGATATATTCAACAACAGTATAAAGCTTCATCAACAATCGTCGATTAATTCAAATTATCTTGATCGAAGCGGTGGAAACCCGTCTGGAGCTCTTCTGTGCTTCGTGAGCTGTTCATATCCGTAAGATATCTCAATCAACACAGCCTCGGAATAGGGCCGGCCGACCACTTGAATTCCAACTGGAAGTTTGTCCTGCCAAAACCCCATTGGAATAGTCATCGCAGGAAGCCCCGCTGCTGGCACCAAGATCTGGCTATTATCCCCTAGATACTCCTCATCAGCCTTATCAATATGCGCAGGTGGATTCGACCATGATGGATAGACGAGAGCATCCAAGTTATTTTCATCCAATGCCTTTACTGTATTTTCAAGAAGTTGGTTCCGTAACAGGTTATTAGGCCAAGTCACGCAGGGCTCCTCTCGCTCATCAGGCGAGACGTCTAACGGGAACTTGGTGAAAAACTCAAGCGCATCTCTTGATTCCTCGGCAAATTGCCCAGATTGAAGCACCAAACTCACATCAAGTAATGGCGGCTTATTTAAGGTCTCCAAGTACTGCTTTAAATCATAACGGAAGCTCCCGCATGAATTTATCTCATCAGTAAGAACATCAAAATCTTCGATAACAACGGAGTCTACGATCAAGGCACCCCCCGAACGCATATCATCTAGAGCCTCAAAGAATAGCTGGCTTATTTGCGGGTCCGCATTATCTTGATAAACCAAGGGACTAAAAACCCCAATACGTTTATCTCTCAAACCATCTAAGTTCAAAGATTCACGATAATCTATTTCTCGAACACCGGAAACAGAGAGCCTGTCGTTTGGATCATAGCCAGCCACGACATTAAAAAGCTTTACTCCATCCTCCACAGACCTAGTCATTGGACCAGCAACATCTCGGTCAAAAATCAAGGGAATTATCCCCTCCCGACTGGTCAAGCCCAATGTCGATCGAATCCCAAACAAGGCCAAATGTGAGGACGGGCCGCGTATAGAATTTCCAGTGTCGCTGCCCATGCCAGCAGCAGCAAAATTAGCCGCCACTGCCGACGCAGTACCCCCCGAGGACCCCGCTGGAACGAAGTTAATATCATAGGCGTTTGCGGTACGACCGAAAGACGATGAAACAGTCTCCCTCGGGCTGAATGCCCATTCGGCCATATTACTTTTTGCTACTATGATTGCTCCCGCATCCCGTAATTTGCGCACCATGAATGCATCATCAGGAGGATAGCTATCTCGAAGAATCACGGAGCCCCCAGTCGTAACCATATCATGCGTATCAAAATTATCTTTCACAATAATAGGGATACAAAACAGGTCCGGCAGTGAATCACCCGAGGCTAAAAGGCGATCTAACCTGTCTGCTTTCACTAAGGCCTGGTTATTAATAACTGTAATAGCATTGATACCATTCGGCTTATCGTAAGTTTCGATACGCTGCAAGTAAATTGAAACCAAATCACGGCAAGAAATTTCTCCCGATATCAAAGCATCTTGAATTTCGTTTATAGTGCTCTCTACAGGATTCCAGTTCGTTTGCCGTGATTGGCAAGAACCCAGCGATAGTATTATTACTAGAGGTATTGAAAAGAGCCTAAATCGAGTCTTGAATCCTTCCGCTTTCTTATACATTTGTTATGTAACCCGCTAAACTTTGAATTTGGAAACGAGAGAAGAACAAATACTCACAGACAAACCAAATGCTAAATTCAAGACTATTTATCATACCTTGATCCATTCTTGAATTAAGGGCACTAGGGTCTTTGGTCTTTCAAAAGGAACAAGGTGCCCTGAATCATTTACTTCAAGATAGTCATTTTCCGGTGCCATTTGTTTTAATTTAGCCCATGCACGCTTAGATAAGGTATTACTTTGCGAGCCCCTTATTATCAAAAGCGGCACCTCAAGTGATAAAAAGAATTTCCAGCAATTGTAAACCGTTAGATAGCATTGCAGTTCCCATTCTTTAGTAAAAGCCAATTCATACTCCCCTCGGCTATCAATCCTTAGCCCTGCGTTTATATAATCCCATAGAACTTCGTCGTTGATCCTCTCAAAGACCCCCTTTGGCCTAAAATGAGAAAAAGCAGCGTCTTTGCTTTTCCATCTATCCGTTCTATGCATCGTCTGGCGCGCTAGTGGCCATCTGCGCTGGGCCAGTCCAGGAAATAAACGAAGGAGAAAAGACGCTAAGCGAGGCACTAAAACCGGTTCTATCAACACTATCTTCCGAAAATATTCTGGTTTTTTAGCGGCAGCCATCAGGATTGCAGCACTGCCCATAGAGTGTCCAACACTTACAACAGGCGTTTCTAATTCGGCCACTAAGTTAAGGACATCATCACCTAACACTTCCCAGGATTTTAAAGAGCTTGGATCCTGACTTTGCGCCCAAAGCGGGCGATGAAGACTAGCGACCACTTTGTTATCTGCTGTAAAGGGCGCTAAGAGTCGCGTGTAGCTCAAAGGAGGATACCCATTAGCATGAGAAAAATGAAAAATGGGGCCCTTGTTCGAAAGTTTAATGTGTGGGTTTTGCATTTATTACCATCAAGAGAATTTAAATATTTTATACCACCCCTCTAAATTAAGTTCTCTTAACAGCACTCAACCTTGTCTGAAATAGCATTTACTAGTCAGGCTCGCTCCTCTGTTGGTCCTCCCAGTCAGCACGCCTAGCCCCGCGAAGAATGAGCTCCATATTGTAGTTTCCCTCATGACAAGCATACTCATAAATTCTTCTACCCTCTAGCATCCGAGTTAAAAGAACTTCACCGATAACACTCTCCGACAAAAATTTCTCATCCGTAAACTCCCAGCGATACAAGATCTGATTTGTCGAAAGCAGTTCATAGGTCTCCTCAACCGATGAAGTGACACTGGAGACAGGAAGGCCGTTTGGACTTAAGGCACCCGCAGGAGCATTCGACTGCTCATCTCTTAGTTTTTTTGTCACCACCTTCAACTTGTCTTGCTCCCAATATGCGAACGAGTGACCCATCCATACAGAAAATCTATCCAAGAAGTAGTCTTCTCCAATCGCGTTACTCGTAATCGGTATTATACGCGGTACGTACGGATACTCCCCTAATATCATTACGAAGTCCTCGGTTTGTACTATTTGTCCGAATTTACTCAGGCCTGTGGTTCCCATGTACGGAAAGATCCAGCCCATGTGCAAACACCTATCATTAGCCCCCGTCATTTCCGGCCCATCATAATTCCTAAAACCCTGATCTCGAAAGCGCCCATAGTAATCCAAAACATTCTCTTTCTTTTGGATTCGCCCATTAGCTGGCTTAATAATAATCGAGGTTCTATATTCCCCATTGATCTGCATAAGCTCTTCGGGAAATTCATCGAAATCATCATCTGCTCGATTAGTGATCCTAGCACCTGTCTCGGGCGCCAGCCTCCCTACAGCCAATGAGGAGTTGCGTTGCGTGTGACCTGACCTAATTTCAGACATAAGGGCTACGACCTCCTCCTCTGTGTAAGCCCTTCTGGTTCCGAACCGTTCCGATCTCTGCTCCGGAACCTCATGTAAATTTTCCCAAAAACCCTGAAAATCAGGTCGACCAAATTCATTTCTCGGAATCTCTGACGTATTTAATGCCTGGGCGAGAGTCAGACACGGAAACAATAAAAAAATAAGTAAACTAAGTTTACGCAATGCCTTTACCACCAAATTTAATTAAGCTTGTCTTATGAAAAAGCTCTGTAAGCACTTTAATCTTTAAAAAATAACCTTATGTAAATCATAAACAAAGACTAACCTTTTTTGCACTCGAGCATACTAGTCACAACTCGCTCTCTGAAAAAGGTATTAGAAGTTATTGCTCCGCCCAACTGCGACAAAGCACCCTGGCCAGTTTTCTGATTTAAAACAAGGAAATCGTAAGCAAGGCCATCATCTCTAACACAAGAAAAATTCTTTTCCCCGTTAGGCTGATTAAACCCCTCGCATAAAAGAGGCACCTCTTTCGAATCTAACTTGTAAGAAGCGTCATTCCCTTTAATCGTCAGAATTAGTTCTTCATTTATAAAATCCGCGCGCTCCCACCGGTATCCCTCTTCCGTTTGCCAAAACAGGCCGTTAGCCTGGATCCCCTCGCATACCCAAATCATTTCATTTTGCGCAAAGGATATAGGAGCCAGTATAGAAATAATCCAAATTATTTTCTTCATGACATCAAGATCTCTTGTAACAATCGCCGTGTGACTGCAATGTGCCTTATTATTGAGGAGCAAATTACTTAATACCAGTATTTTATTAAACGGCGAGCTTGACCCACATGAAATTATATTGAAATCGCTTGAAGAACGATCTCCCTTGCCTAACCTGCAACTGCAGCCAGTTCTCTCAACGATTCCTCCAACCAATATAACGCAAAAAAATATATCAAAAAATTTACACCGCTCAGTTAATCTGTCTTATTTCTGTAATAAATTTTTCATACAGTATGCAGCTTAAATCAGATCATTGTACCAATTATAACTATGAGGTTTGCTTAATTATGAAATCCAGTCGCTTTGTTCGCGTTAACTCGTCCCTAGGCGCGATAGTAGTCGCATTATTAATTTCTTCGACTGAGGCCGCAGATCAAGAGTTACTCGATATACTACTTTCAAATGGCGCAATCACCGAGGATCAGTACGATGAATTAATCGAGAAAGATCGACTTATTGAAGCTGACGTGGCGGAAATTGGGTTTAGCAACGGCAGTGGCCTACAAATCAGATCAGGAGACGGCGACTTTGAGGTCGAGATCGGAGGTCGTATGCAACTTGACTTAACAGACCACTCAATAGATTCCCGAATGGGGACACAACCAGTAAGTGGCAGTCAGATTCGACGGGGGCGGATTGAAATTGACGGCACTTTTGCTGAAGACTGGGGCTACGCTGCAGAGTTCGACTATGCGAAAAACAAAGTAGCGATAAAAGATCTTAAGCTTGGTTATGAATCTGATAATGGCGCCACGTATTACATCGGACATCAAAAACAGCCCTACAGTTTATCTCTTGAAATGAGTTCAAATGACATCCCGTTTGTAGAAAGAAGTATAGATAACTACCTCGTAGCAACATTCACAGATCGCGCGATCGGG
>JAQWOJ010000047.1 GCA_029245905.1 Gammaproteobacteria bacterium | reverse complement strand
TTCACTGCTTCTAATTTTTCTCCTTTTTGTCTCAACAGTACTCCAAGTACCTTCCAACCATATTGGCTATTTGGAAACTGTCGAGTTATTGAAACCGCTAAATTTTCTGCGTCATCAAAACGTCCTTCTTGGAGATAATTTGAAAGCTTCTCGAGATTAATTTGAGTGGAAAGGCTTGAATCAAACTTTCTATTCTCGATCGATGTTAATAGGTATTCCAGCGCATCTAATTTATTTTTAGAAAAATTCTTTTTTAGTGCGCTCTGAAGCTCTATTTTAGCTTTCTCAAATTGTCGATCTCTGATCAGCGCTTCGATGTAGCTTAGCCAAAACTGCTCTGTTTCTGGATATGAGTGGATCGCGGCTTCAAAGAATTTAAGCGCTTTGACAGATAGGCCCCTAGATAAAACTATGAGGCCTAAATTATGATTAGCGTCAGGGTGCTGTGGCTGAAACTGCAGAATCATCTTATAAAGTTGTTCGGCTTCTTTGATATTGCCTGCTTTATGCGCAATAACACCCTGATGCAAAGTTTGATTGATCGTTAATTTCATGAGTTGATAATAAAGTAACGTTAAAAGTCGTTCGCGCGCGCCATTGCTCTTCACTTTATCATAAAGGAAACTTTTATAATTAAGCTTATGCAAATATTTCAGGCTTTAAACTATGATTGCACCTTAAAATAGTTTTACGACGACAAAAATAGATATTGTTCTACAGATTTTGACGAGCAAATTCAAAATATATTTAAAATATTGATTTTTATATATTTTTAAGCAAATTTGTTGTCGTCATCTTTTCTGAAAGTTTAAATCAATCAAAAGCATCTAGATGATTTTTCCCATTCTTTAAGTAGATGCAATGCACTCTATTTCCACCTTCGTGTCCCCCAGACTGATGTCATTGGCTCTAGTACCAGAAACATGGTGTGGTAGATGAGACATCCGAGTTGACTTGAAAATATACTGACACAAAATCGACCCCTACTGCTGGTGGAAAGCAGTCTTAGTCACACCAACCTAAACTAGCACTTACGAAACAACTTGTCGCACTTCTTGTCTACAACGATTAAGTAGCATGCATTTGGAAAATAGCTCTATACAAAAATCAAAACCCTTGGCCTATCGCCTCCTGCTAAATCAGTAAATATGGACAAAATCCTATTTTTAAACGTGAGACAGGCAACCTAGGATACTTAACTCTGTTCGGTGCAGCCAGCCATGATATTGGGAATACAAGAGATGCCGTCCGCGATAACTCCTCCAAGTGCTCCCATTTTTAATCTATAATAAATTAATGAGGGAAGAAAAGAATTAAAATATTTTAAGTGTATTACTAGAGTTATGAAATTATCACTTACGAGCGCTTTAAAAAAAGCTGAAGATGCGAAAAAGAACGGAAAGCTCGATATAGCTATAGAAATATTCTCTATTATTATCAGTTCATACCCAGAGAATGGTCCGGCGAATTTTAACTTGGGAATTCTGGCTATCCATAAAAATGATGTAGCTAAATCATTGGAGTTCTTCCAGAGGGCAGTAAAGGGCAGCCCCACTAATGAACGATACTGGGAGTATTACGTTGACACCCTGTTAAAGGCGGGGCGCTCAAATGAAGCGCAGACAGCTATAGTGCGCGCGCATAATAACGGAGTAATAAGTGATTCACTTTCCAGGTTTGAGGCAAAAATTTCAGCTAGTACGTGTGATGATATTGATATGAAAAACGATAAAGCTGATCTTAATCTAGCTCGCTTTTCAGAACCTTCGTTAGAACAAATCAAAGGTGTAGTAAATGATTTCGACCAAGGTAATTTCGAACTTTCTTTGAAAGGCGCAAAAGGCTTATTAATGAAATTTCCTAAATCTGCCACCTTATATTGCATCCAAGGTGCGTCTCAATCTGGGTTAAAACAATTTGATTCGGCCATGAATAGCTTTGAAAACGCCCTTCAAATAAACCCGAATTATGCAAACGCTTACAACAACATGGCAAATGCCCAAAAAGATTACGGTGACCTCCGGGCCGCTATCGATAACTATGGTAAAGCAATAGAGATTAATGAAAGTTATGTTACCGCCTATATTAATAGGGGTAACGCGCATCGAGCTATGTGTGACTTTAAGGAAATGATTAATGATTTCAATAAAGCTAAATATCTTGACCCCAAGAATGATCAAATTTATCTAAACCTAGCAATTGGTTTACAAGATATCGGCAAAATAAAGGAAGCCTCTGACAATTATAAAAAGGCATTGGAATATCAACCAGCATCATATCTCTCTTTTTTTCGTCTGCATTCAACATACTACCGAGATATGAATGTAGACTATGATTCCGCGATAGAATGTCTTAAACAAGCTTTTCAAATTACACGGAGTAATGGAGCCATAACTTTTTTCTTAGGGTTATTGCTAGACTATAAAGGAGAAGAATCAGAAGCTGAAAGTTACTTTTCTCTAATTCAAGAAACTGAGGCAGAATTTCACGGTTATCTGGATTCCTGGAGTTGGGTAAAATCTTTTTCAGCGGAGTATCCGAAGCTATATTGGCAAAAAAATGACGGATTTAACTATGCCTTCGAATGCGCTGCTAATGAGGGCTTGATTTTAGAATTTGGGGTGGCGTCTGGTGTTTCCATACGAAGATTAGCCTCAATGACAGAGCAAGAAATTCATGGCTTTGATTCATTTGAAGGCCTACCCGAAAAATGGATGGACTTGCCAAAAGGTGCTTTTAATTTGAGTGGTGAGCCACCCTCAGCGCCAGAGCATGTAAATTTTCACGTAGGTCTGTTTTCTGAAACTCTTCCATCATTCTTAGAAGAATATAATGGCTCCGTAAAATTCCTGAACATAGATTGTGATTTATATAGTTCAACGAAAACCGTATTAAAACTTTTAGAAAGTCGGATCATCCCCGGTACAGTAATATTTTTTGACGAATATCTCGGTTATCCAGGTTGGCGTGATCAAGAATTTAGAGCGTTTCAAGAGGCCGTGGAGAGAAATGATTGGAAGTATGAGTATTTGGCGATCAATTTATTTAGGCAACAATCTATTGTTAAAATTTTATAATTAATTTGTGATAAAGAGAACGTACTTAATTATTCCGTATACAATACCTGAGCGGAAATTAAATAGGATTGAAAGGGAATTAGTGTGCTACGTATTTATAGTCAAATTGTGTTTCTCTGGTAAGTGAAATGAATTTAACTCAAAGCCAAGTTTTTGAGAAAGCTCTTGACGCTTATAAGAGGGGTAGCTTCACAGAAGCTAAGGAGCTACTTAGCTCAGTCTTAGCTTTTAGTCCAGCAAGCCCTAAGGCTCACTATCAAATGGCTTTGATCGAAAAAGAACTATCTCATCCAGAGCAATCTGCCGCCTATTTTAAAAAATCATTACAGGCAGATCCGAGGAACATCGATGTTTGGCTGGCGTATATCGATACGCTAATAACTTTAAATCGATTCGATTTTGCGAGGTCTACTGTTAATCAGCTTAGAAATAAAGGGGCTAAAGGTTTAAAGTTAGACCTTGTCGAGAACAAAATCAATCAGCTTATTAACGAATACACTCCTTCTATAGCGCGAGCAATAACCGCTAATCGGACATCAAATTCCTGGGAGCCCTCAGATATTGAATTCCAAACATTAAACAATCTTCTTGCGAAAAAGCAATTCGGAGAGGTGCTGGATTATGCTTCTCCGCTACTAGATAAATATGCAAACTCAGTCAGGTTACGCAGTTTCTGCGTAGTGGCAAATTTAAGTCTAGGGGATTACCGAGAGGCTATACGAAATTGCGAAAAGATACGTGAAATATATCCTAGTTTTGCTCAGAATTATCTTAATATGGGTTTTGCTTATTACAGTCTTGGGGAGTTAAAGATCGCTTTAGGAAACTATCATCAAGCAATAAAAATTGAACCGGATTATCTAGAGGCACACTACAACCTTGGAATTGTTTGGCTAGAACTGGGTCAATTAGACTCGGCTTTAGACTCCTTTAATAAAGTTATAGATATCAAACCCGAATTTTTGGAAGCCTATAATAATATTGCCATCGCCTATCAACGTATCGGTGATTTAAATGGAGCCATAATCAATTTTAAAAAGGCACTTGAATATAATTCTAATTACACTAATTCGATTGCCGGTCTGGGGAAGATTTATACTCAAATAGGCCAACATCAAAAGGCGCTAATTCAGTTTAAAAAATGTCATGCTATTATCAGAGGAGAGAATCTAGGGATTTTCAGACATAAAAGTTACGATGCGATAAGCAAAGCTAAAATAGAACACGACATTGAACAGTTTGAGTACCTGAGTAAATCAGGGTATCAAAGAGATAGATTTGACAATCTTGCCGCTCTTTACAGATTGGTATCTGCGGAAATTCAGTGGCCATCTGAAATTGCTTTAGTGAAGCTGAGTGCAAGGCACAAAGATATTTTGCGTGATACCTATAATCGCCCGATCCATGCAATCGAAGCATTAAGACTGCCAGGGAGTTCTATTCAAGATTCTATTAACCCTTCGAGGGTTACTGAGGATTATTTCGCAAACGGTCAAGGCCTCATTTACATTGACAATTTTTTAACACCACTAGCTTTGGAGTCGCTGAGGAAATTTCTTCTCTGCAGCACAATTTGGTTCGATTTCTTCCATGATGGAGGCTATTTAGGTGCTTACCTTGATGACGGTTTAGCCTGCCCATTGCTATTACAAATTGCAGATGAATTAAAAAAGAAATTTCCAAAAATTTTTAAAAATCATGCATTAAATCAGCTTTGGGCATACAAATATGCGTCTAAAGCGTATAAGAATTCAAGCTTACTAAGAGGAATAGCGGCTCATGCCGACAGTGCGGCAATAAACGTAAACTTCTGGATAACCCCAAAAGAAGCGAATTTAGATGAAAATTCAGGAGGGTTGGTGGTTTATAATACTGCCACGCCACTGCACTGGGGATTTAAGAAATTTAATAATAATAAAGAAGAGCTTAAGAAGCATGTAGAGATAAGTCAAGCTGAGAAGACCTCGATTCCTTATAAGGAAAATCGAGCAGTTTTGTTTAACTCTAACCTAGTCCATGAAACGGATAAATTTGACTTTAAGGAGGGTTATGAAAATAGGCGGATAAATGTAACAATGTTATTTGGTGATAGGCAATGATGATAAAATACGAGTCCCGAAGAACAAGCTATTAGAGAAAAGCTTTTTTAAGGCTTCTCTTTTTGAGAAATGCTGAATTCGGATGGCTGTTTTCAGAGAAGATCAAAACTTTTCAGCACCACAACTCTTGTTGATTGATCTTCCTCTAACTCTTTAGCATCTGTTTGGAATTCGATACTTAATGCTTCAATTATTTCTCGTTCTTCTTGTCTAGCTTGATTATGATGCCATGTGGCGTCTGCTGCTAATGCTAGCAAGATGCCAAAGACAATCACGGCCAACTCTATAAGATAATTATTAACTTTATTCACATACATAGCGAGAAGACAATATAGATATTGACTAATAAGGAAGTCCATAGTGAGGATTGTGTAGCGCAGCCCTTTGTTAGCTAGCTCTAATTAGCATTTTTTCAAACAATCAGCTTTTGATATTAAGAGGCTTAAAGTACTGCCCACTGTCTCTAGCTTCTTTAGTAAGAAGGTCGTCTACTAGATTTTTAAACTTGAGCGTAAAGTATTGATGCCTACAATTTTTTCCACCATTCCCTGGCTCTTTGGACAATAAAAATTGCCTCTATAAAAGAAGTATTCTCGACTCCCAAATAACATTCGGGTGTATACCTTTTCCTCAATCCAGAAAACCTTGCTGTAGCATTAAAAGATAAGACAACATATTATGCTCTAACTGAACAGTTTGGGAAATAGTTAGCTCAGCGTCAGCCTCCTTATATGCCGAACTTATAGCCGCTGCAACATCCTGATTCATCATAGTCGCTGAAATTTGTTGTAATGAAGAAGTTGATGCTCTGGAACTTTGCTGTTGAAGAGCCATAGTATTTTGTTGGATTTGAAGCATTAAAAATATTAAGGTTACCAATACTGAAATTGCTCCGACGATTTATCCTATCGCGACTATTGCTTCCCAGTTCATGCTCGTCTCCTTTGCTTAAAAAGTGAAAGGTTTAATCCTATTAGAATCGTTTGAGCAAATTAGTATGTATATAGAATATGGGACTCCTATCTACATGTCGATGGGGGTCTTCTGGGTAGCCTTTATACAAAAAAGAGCGTGGGTCTGTTTCTTAGACCAAATTTAGTCCAATGACAATTTTAGCGTTGCTAGATCTTGATAATCGCAGCCTCGGATTATTGGTTACCTAGCTTGCGGTTGATAATCATAGTAGCCACTGACAGGAATCATTAGATGAGCATCTGGGGTGTCTTGAAACATGACGTAGGGTCCTCCTTCGTTAAAGTCGCTGCCAAACGCACTCAAGGACGATGGATCTTTAGGCATGAGCATTAAGTGCGCCCCAGATTCTATCCAATTTTGCGCTTCGGATTCGGTTTCATGCAAAACCATTGGAGTGGTATTATCTTCTCCTACATCGCCGTGAAGCATCCAAATATAAACATCCCTTTCAATCACAGGTGGCTGTCCTGACATATACTGCGTCAACCAACCAAGACCAACGCTGTCCATGCATAATGGCATCGCCTCATGAGCGCTTGCCCACCCCGACTCTGGCTCGCTGCGGGGATTACCTGAACGGCAATACCATTCATTACTGCCCTGTCGTAGAACATCACCATTTGCATCAAGTATCGTCGCTGCACCGCCAATAAAGTTTGGAGCAGCAGTCGAGTAAGCAGAAATTTTCCAGTCCGCTGAGGAGTGCGAAAGGGTAGCCCCTTGCTGCGGCACATCGCTGCATCCAACGATCCCTAGAAGCAATCCAATTAGCGTAAACGCCCTCACAAAATTATTCATTCGCTGTTCCTTAATTCTGTCCAAGTAATAACACGTTAAACCATAATCAGAAGGTGCTCGTTGTGTCAGGAAATACCTCAAAATGAACTAACCGTTCGCCCAGAATTTTAATTTCCACTCTGCTGCTCATCATACGGGGCGCCGATACCCGACGACCCCATGAAGAATTTTCTGCCATCTTCGAAAGTAATATCGCGGCCATTGGCCCGAGCACTGCGGTCTTTGCTTTGATAACCGTCAACCACAATGAAAGTCCCTGGCAAAATGGTATCTCGAGCTAAGCCTCGTCTTAGCAAAGTGTTGGGAGTGCCTCCTTCCACCATCCACACCGTAGTGCTGTCATCATCATTGGTTACTTCCAAATGAATCCAGGTATGGGGGTTAACCCATTCAACACGCACAATTGGCCCACGCAGAAGCACCGGCCGGTTGGGATCAAACTCTGCACTGAAGGCATGGTGAGCAACAGCCTGTGCGCCCAGAGTCATCCAAAGGCCTAAAGCGCCCAATCCTGCAGCGCCAAGCTTTAAGAGTAGTTTGACTGATTTCATAATAGGTCTCCTAAAAACTCGTAACGGGTTTAGTTAGTTGGATTGGCTACGCCGCCAGGATCTTCGCCGCGGTATTCCATTTCTAAAACACGAGCACCCTTCATGATGCCTTCCAATGCATAGTTTGCTTCGTGACATGCGTACTCAAAAACCTTATTGTCAGTTTTTGGCCAGGAGTATTCGCCGCTAAAGGGAGCCGACCATACGCTTGGATCTTCCACGGTGAAGCTATAGATAACTCGCTCTGGACTTTCGTAGTGAAAACGCTCAGTCACTTTCATATTGGCTGAACCGCGAGAGAAGTTCGGTGTGTCCCGAAAATTTGTCGTTTCCACAACAAGCATCTCACCTTCCCACCAACCAATTGAGTCTCCTAACCATTTTTGAATCTCAGCCGGATCATGCTCAGCATTCATGCGCACGATGCGAGTTTCATGCACCATCTCAATTTGAATAAGGATAGTGTCTTCTGTTTGCACAATCTTCTTATGGTTGTTGTAAAGCGCCGGTAACATAGGTGGGCCAGCAGTCGAGCTGAATGACATCAGGCACCGTTCTGCAAAGGGTCTCTGTTCCGGATTGTCATAGGGACCGGGTGCGTCAAGACCAGCGTCTAACCAATATGCAGTGCCATCATTGGCGCCACCTTCCCGGCGTGGTGCTTCTCCGGAGCCCAATGCGGCGCGTCTTGCGTTGCGTGCTTCATCTGTCACCGGGGGATATCTGCCATCAAGAGGGTCGACAATAATTGAAGAGCGAAACTCGCCGTTAACGCGCACAACGTCAGTACCGTTATCAATCCAGAAAGTGTTGTAACCACCGACATTGCCCGCGGCACCTGTTGAACCATCACCACCTTGCGGAGGAGCAGTTCGATTGGGATCACTGCCTTGTTGATTCGACTCCTTGCGCTGGAATTCAGAATTGGCGATGGCGAATGCTTCATCGTTGGTGATAACCAATCTATTACCAAATCGAGTGGGTCGCTGCAGCGGTGTTAGCGTGGAGACATCGTAAGTGCCGGAAAAATCCGGTTTGCCATCTCGACTACGCGGGATATCGCCGCTTTGGGCCATGGCGAGTGGCGTTAGCAATACACTTATTAGGCCCAGCAAGGTTAGTTTTAAAACTTTATGTTGTGTGGACGTATTCATCTTCATTTGCTCCTCGATTAGTTTCGCGGGAGTGGGTATCTTCGGGCTTCACCGTACATCAGCTCTTCTACAAACTCGACACAGCGGAAATCCATGATTCGCGCATCGGGTTCCATGCGTCTGTAGATTGGCATCTTAATGGTGAAGGGTTCGGTTAGTACAAGAGGATCCTCTATCGTTGCTTCATAGTCGATATGGTTAGGGCCCATCATTGTGTAGCGCTCTGTTACTTTCATTTGATAGCTATGATGACTCCCGGCACGGTCAAGCCAGGTCGCATCATGTAAGCCGGTTACTTCTACTACTAGTGTATCGCCATCCCAACTGCCAGCAGACCAACCCATCCAGGCATCCAAAGGAGCGGGGCCTGGGTCTTCCATGTAGATGTCACGCAAAGCCCCAGCAAATTGATAAGCGATATAAAAATCTTTTTCACTTTGCACAATCTGAAAAGGGTGGGGCATGTAGGTAGCGCGCGGCACACCTGGCATATAACACTTAACTTCGGGGTCACGTGTAATCCAGTTAGCCGCATTGGATTCTTTTACGCGGCGGGCTTGCTCGCTGTAGGGAATTTTGCCACCACCCACTATCACTCCCATGCTGCCCGGAACAGATAAAACTGCGCCAGCTTCCAAAGTCTCTGCCGCAGGTACCGGATTAACAGGTCCTTCCCTCATCATCACGGAATGACGTGCAATGTGAGGCTCCAAATCCCAGTTCGCTTCGTTCATCACTTGCCAGATACCATTGAAGTCGGGGCGACCATCCGGCAGACGCGGAATATCCTGAGCCAATGCCGAAACCGGCGCCAGAAGACAGCCGCAGGTGATAACTAGGACTTTAGTTAATGCAGCAAGAGGGGAACCGCTAAATAACTCGACCGATGCCTTCATTGAGTACTCCCTTTTGTTACCAGCCACTTTAGTGGCCGTGTTTATTCTTAACCATTCAACGAATCAAAGATCTAGTATAGCCCAAAAAAAACAAGCTAGTGGACCGAATTTCGTCTGTCACTCGCCTTTTCGGATCAATCAATCAGGCGTTCTATAGCCAAAGTGGGGCTAGCCCGTGAAGTGGTTGTAAAAGATCGGAACCGTTGTCTAGCCCGTTCTGGTCGCATTACATTGAGTGCATCCAACACGCCTAACGAGAGTTGGGTGGTTAGTAATTCATTTTTCAACATCTCGAGCAAGGCAAACTATCACTGACCGCTTTCTTGATCCGCTGAAAGGATAACGGCCATGCATCACCCGATGATTGTCCACTAGGGCAACATCCCCGTCTTTCCACTCTAGCGGTAAGACGAACTCATTGGCTATATTGGCTAACTCATAGAGGGCTTCATCTTCGATAGCATCGTCATTACCATAGGTAAGGGGTTCTTGCTGTTCTTGCCCCACCGGTTTCCAGCCAAGATGGGCGGCAAGGACCTGGTTGTAAAATGACTCAGTGCCATCGAAGAGTTGTTTCACCGCGGGCATTACCGGTGTAGTGGTAATGAGAGAGCCATCTTCTCCCCAGCGCCAGGAATAGCCCAACGCGTCTAGCCGTTCCTCAGCCTCAGCGACTGTCCCCACACTGAGCGTACTGGCCCAGCTTCGCCCTTGACCAGAATCCTCATCTGCTTCAGCGGGCATCTGTATATTGTATTTCAAACCAAGCGTAGCGAACTGGTGAGCCCATTTTGGATGTCGCTCTTTGAATTTTGCGTAGAGCCAATCCGAACGACAGAGCGGCGTGGCGCCACCTTCATCCGCTGCGCTCAGACAGCAAAAGAATATCTTATCCGGCGACAATGGCGTCTGCGCCATTTCATGGTGGAGAAATATCTCCACATCGGGCGGCGCTTCATTGGCACTGAAAACACGCGGCGTGAAATTTATTCGCACCGCGTTGGATAGCGATTCTTTGTAGGTGAAATCACCATAGCCGAACGCCGCACTGAACTTATCAAAGTCCTCAGCTGTTTGTATCGGAAAGTCTCGAAACAAAAGAGCTCCGGCTTTGGCTAGTTGATGTTTGAAACTCTCCGATTCAGCAGCAAGCCAATTCAACACATCAGACATTCTCGTTAGGCCGGCCTGATTTTCGACAACAAAAGGGAAATCTGGATCAGTCATAGATGGGATGAAACGTATTAAAAGCAGCTTGGCAGAAAACACCGGGGTCGTTATAACGTCGATTTCTATTCAAGGCAGAAATACTAGACACATCTGCGTCACTGAGCTGAATGCTCTCAGCGTCCAAATTCTGTTTCATACGCTCTGGATTCGTACTCTTTACTACTACCGAAGTGCCACGTTGCACACCCCATCTCAGCAATACTTGAGCAGCTGTACAACCAACTCTATTAGCGATTTCTTTAACATTTTTTTGCTCGAGAATTGACTCGCTCTGCTCCGCCATGTCTAGCTCTACATAGGATAGAGAACCCAAGGGTGAAAATGCAGTAACTTCCAATCCATAACTCTTGGCCAAACGCACAAGACTTTCCTGCACCAGATAAGGGTGGGATTCAATCTGCAGCACTTCTGGGGGGACATTGCTATAATTCATCAGGTCATGAAGGAGGCCGCTATTGTAGTTACACACACCGATATATTTGACAGCCCCACTCTCCTTTAAAGCTTCCATAGCGTGCCAGGTGCTACTCAATGACACTTTTGCTAGTTTCATTTTTGGCTGATCCGAATTCGGATCGTAAAACCACTCTGCCGGATACCGTGTCTCAAAAGGCACATATTCCAGAGCAATTGGAAAGTGAATGAGATAGAGATCCAGGTAGTCCAGTTGCAAATCATTAAGAGTCCGCTCCAAGGCAGCGGGCACATGCTCCGGATTATGATAGGTGTTCCATAACTTTGAAGTGATCCAAAGTTCTTCTCTGGAACACAGACCTTCAGAAATAGCCCGCTGCAGTCCGCGACCTAGCTCAGCTTCATTGCCATAGTCACAGGCTGCATCGAAGTGACGATAGCCGCATCGAATGGCCTCAACTACGGTTTTTTCGCAGGCTTTGGGCGCTATTTTCCACAAACCAAATCCGATGGGCGGCATGTCTTTAACTGATTTAAATAGCATAAGAATTACTTCTATTGATTACCTGTTAACAGACCCTGGATGTCGACTGCCTGCCCAGTCTCGATGGATTCCTGAGCAGCCATGCCAACCAACACTGACATCAAGCCGTCATGGGTCGTGACAGCAGGTGGCTTTTGTTCCCGAATCGCATTAATGAATTCCCGGTGCTCAAGAAAACTCGACCCGTGATGGCGGCCTTCGTGCTTTACCCTAATATCTATTTCAATGGGAACGGACTTGCCCGAATTCCGTTCACGCTTGCTGATGAAGACTTCGTCCCCTGGCACCGTAGTTTCCAGTTTTCCATCGTCGCCGGTCACAGCGATCATTTGTTCAAACTTGGAACCTTCAGCGAACATGCATAGATCCAGCATAGCACGAGCGCCAGTGTCGTATTCCACGATCACATAAGCATTGTCCAGAATATCCGGCACTTCGCCATTGTAAACTTCATCGAGGTGATTCACGGACTGCGCACCAGATGCAATCACACGTTTTGGATTGCCGGGCACTACGAGATTCATCAAATCAAAGAAGTGGCAGCACTTTTCTACCAATGTCCCGCCGGTATTGCGATTAAATCGATTCCAATCTCCAACCTTTCTCAAAAAAGGAAACCGGTGCTCCTGAATAGCACACATTTTCACATTGCCCACCTCAGGCAAGTGCAGTAGAAGCGCACTGGTAGTCGGCATATAGCGGTATTCCAAGCCAACCCAGACTATACCTTTGTGTGAGGCCGCAGAATTGTCCAGCTCCAGCGCATCAGTAAGCGTGGTGCACATGGGTTTTTCTAGCATCACGTGTTTATCTGTCTTGAAGACATCCCGCATCACATCGATATGGGTAAAATTCGGTGAGGCTATGACAAGAGCGTCAATATCGTCATTGTCGAGCAGATCTCTGTAGTCTTCATGAACACTTGGTGTGAATCGATCGGCGCAATATTTTCGCGCCCATTGCCGCGGCTCTTCGTTAGGGTCTGCGACCGCAAGAATGTCGACATCGTCCATCGCCGCCAGATTGCGAATATGCTCGCAGCCCATCATGCCGGTTCCGATAATTCCATACCGAATGGTCACGCCTCATGCTCCAGGTGGTTGAGTGCAGCCTCAATAGAGCGGCGTATTAAAGCACAACTATAATAATAGGCAAGCTACACTACCTTATAATAGAAAAGCGCTACAACTCAGTCGCTTAGACTTTTGCTGGCTATTCCGGAAAATTGAGAGAAAGTGGATGCTAAGTGCACCCAGAAAAAATCCGGCCGCACTCTGCATGTAACTTAACAGCCTATTGCCTCTTCAGTTCAGCCCTATTACTGGTTAACTCCCCATTAAGATAAACAGTATATTCGTACACCATCGAATTGGAATCACTGGCATCCATAGTCCATCTCATGCTGTTCACAAAGTCATGACTATCACGCATTAAAGGGGAGCGTGATCCATCAAAGGATAAAGCCACAACCCGATCAGTCGCCTCGCTCACTGAAAGAACAGGTTCGGTACCTAGCGCACAATAGTGCTTTACCACCAGCTCTCCCTCTTCGTCACTGTAGGTCGTAAACATTCCAACGCCGTCCTCAACTACAGACTCCATAATCGTGCTACCGCCTGAAACAAGCGTCCACTCGTACGAGACATCGATTACATCACCGGTCAGTGATTGCGTTAGCTGACCCTCCCATTTTCCCAACTTTTTCTTTATTTGATCAAAGGCCGCGCTCGATTCCACAGCTGGCATCTCGACACCGCCTATTATTACCGGAGCATCCGCTGCGATAACGGTTTGCACATTGAAAACTAGTATTGATCCTGCCAATGCAGCACTAACTTTATTCATAACTTTCCCTTTTTTAGATTCTATTTCATGATCACCTTTTTAACGGTAATTTAGGAAAATTTCCACCTTAAATACAATAATCATTTGAATTATGACTCGACAACGGATAAATATGCTGCAGGCCCGCCCAGAGTTAGCATCAAGTAGTTTTTCATATACATTATGCGCAACAAATACTGGTCTAGGCGAAGCAGCAAGGGTTAATTAGCTCGAATAATGCGCAATCTGCGCACTTGGAACCAATTGGGGAGAGTGGGTGTCTGCCGGGTAACTTTTTGGTCTTTGTAGGTATACCAAACAAAGAATGTAGTGGCAAAAGTTATAATAAATGGTCAGAGACTTTACTGGCAAGCTAGGTAATCTTCATAGCTTCCCTGAAAATCTATTATCTCACGGTCTTTAATTTCAATCACTCTGGTAGCTAGCGACGAAACGAATTCTCGATCGTGACTAACGAATATTAGTGTGCCCTCATAGTGTGTCAGTGCCAGATTCAATGATTCGATAGCTTCCATGTCTAGATGGTTCGTTGGTTCATCAAGGATTAATACATTAGTACCCATCATCATTAGCTTGCCAAAAATCAAGCGATTTTTTTCGCCACCAGAACAAACCGCAACCGATTTTTCAAAATCCTCACTGGAAAATAAGAGCTTCCCCAATGTGGCCCGCACGATTTGATCGTCATGGCTGGGTTTTCGCCATTGACTCATCCACTCAAAAAGATTTAATTCGCTGTCAAATTCGCTGTTATTGTCCTGCGGGCAGTATCCGAGAGAAGCGTTTTCCGCCCATTTTATTGTTCCAAAATTTACTGAGAATTTATTCAGCAAACAATGAAGGAAAGTCGTTTTCCCCACTCCATTCTCACCTATAACCGCCAGACGGGATCCTGCATCCAAAATCAGATTGCCTCCAGTAAAAAGGGGCTCAGCATCAAAACCATGTCCCAAATCTTCCAAGATAAGAGCTTGCCGATACAGCTTCTTTTCTTGTTTGAACCTTATGAAAGGACTGACTCGACTGGATGGCTTGATATCTTCTAGTTCGATTTTTTCTATTTTTCTTGCTCGCGAAGTTGCTTGCTTAGCTTTTGATGCGTTGGCAGAAAAGCGGCTGACGAATTGCTGAAGTTCGCTAATCTGAGCGGATTTCTTAGCGTTGACGGATTGTAATCGCTCTCGTGCTTGAGTGGAGGCAGTCATGAAGTCGTCGTAGTTGCCGGGATACAGGCGCAACTCACCGTAATCGATGTCCGCCATGTGCGTGCAGACAGAATTTAGGAAGTGTCGATCGTGAGAGATAATAATCATGGTGCACTTGCGCCCCCTCAGGAGCTCCTCAAGCCAGCGTATTGCATTAATATCGAGATTATTTGTAGGTTCATCCAACAGAAGAATGTCAGGGTTTGAGAATAAGGCTTGCGCCAGCAGCACTCTTAATTTCCATCCAGGAGCGACTTCTGTCATTGAACCATAGTGCAATCCCTCCTCAATACCCGCCCCTGAAAGCAATTCTCCAGCTCGGCTCTCAGCACTATAGCCGTCCATTTCTGCGAATTGAATTTCTAACTCTGCTACTTTCATTCCATCTTCTTCAGACATTTCCGTCAGCTCATAGATTCGCTCTCGCTCCCTTTTTATTTCCCATAACTCTTTATCGCCTAAGATCACGGTATCAATCACGCTGTAGGTTTCAAAATCAAATTGATTCTGGCTTAATGTGCCTACCCGTTCGTCAGGAGCGGTAGATACGTTACCCGATGTCGGTATTAAGCTTCCATCCAGAATTTTCATAAAGGTAGATTTGCCGCAGCCATTGGCTCCAATTAATCCATAGCGGTTGCCATCGCCAAATTTAGCCGAAATGTTTTCAAATAAGGGTTTGCCAGCGAACTGCATAGTGATGTTTGCGGTAACGATCAAAAGGAAAGTCCTAAATTAAACAAGGGTCGATGATTGGTATATCTGGCACACGTACTCTAAGGCGCCGTACTATAGGGATTTGTGAGCACTTCGTCGAGCTAATTTAAACCTAAATTAGGATTACTAGATCTTAGTTCGCACTAACATTTGGATGAAATTTCATGTTTCTAAGTGGCGTTGCCGACGCATTTACCCGTTGGCCAATCATAGTGGGCGTCATCAAGATTATTCCATGACACCTCATCGACACCGACAGCAAACATAGCCGCCAGATAAGAGTCTGCTCGAGCCTCAGAAAATTGCGCCAATATTATTTTATTAATATAAAACGTCGCCGTATGTCCATAATAGAAGATCAATGGATGCCGCAAAGCCTCAGTCCTCACGAAAAGACCTTCGTCGCGAAGCGGAGCGAATAAAGCTTCACACTGCTCCCTTGCAGAAATGAAATAACTCAGCAGTTCCCGCCGCTTAAATCTACACCATCGCCATCGATAGAAATGAATCGAGGCAGATTCACGTTATCCCCAGTTATCGGAGAGTCAGTTGGAAGGGGGCTCAAGTTTTCACCTGCGTTTTCTACCGCTAACTCTAGGGATAGCGATCTCCGTCAGTTCCCGCAAAACAGACCAAAATTTAGACATTTTGGCTTGATAGCTACACTATTTTATTAGACCAGACACGAAAACACTCGGACCACGACGCATGCTTGATTTCTCAGCGCATCGAATTTAAGTTAACTTGAGCAAATTAAGGTGGGAAAAGAGAGGTTACTGGTAATTCATGCAAGCTCAGCTGCGCCAACTCAACACAATCCCTGCTGTCCTCAGAAATACCGTAGACCTATCCGGAGATTCGACTGCACTGATCTACGAGTCCTCTCCAATTAGTTATGCCACTCTGCACGAGCTGGTTCTCAGTGCGGCCTGTGGATTATCGAAACTTGGTATAAAAAGTGGCGACAGAGTTGCTTTCTGGCTTCCCAATACGCCGGCCTATCTCGTGCTTTACCTCGCGTGCATGCAGCTAAATGCGATCGCGGTCGCAGTAAATACTCGTTTTCGCGGTTCCGAAGTTGCTGATATTCTAAAGCGCTCTGGGGCAAAGAGTCTGATATTGTGGCCTTTGTTTAAAAAAGTAAATTTTCTAGAGATTCTAAGCTCGATTGAAGGCGCCGCATTAGACCAAGTGGAATCAGTCATTATTTATAGCCACGCAGAAAGTGATGCGCCTCTAAAAAATCAAGTGTCTATGTCATTGCAATCTAAAAAACTCATCAGCTATAGGGAATTAATTGAGCAGTCTGGCGCAGAGATTGACAATAGCATTGCGGATGCTGGGTGCAATATTTTTACCACCTCGGGCACGACTAAAGCTCCGAAATTTGTGCTCCATAGTCACCGCAGTATTTCCAACCATGCGGCAGAAGTATGGCGCAATTTAAAGCCATTAATTAAAGATAATGCTTTTTTTCATACATTACCTTTTTGTGGCGTTTTTGGTTTCAACCATTTTTCTGCCGCTTTGTTTGGTGGAAGAGCAAACGTGATTCAGAGCGCCTTTGATGCCCATGAAGCGTTGGACTTAATCGATCTGCACAGAGTCCACTATATTAGTGCAACGGACGATATGTTGGTGGCTTTATTAGAAGCGGATGACCGCAGCCCTGCTTTGCCCTCAGTTACTTGCTGTGGTTACGGTGCTTTCAATATGCCGCCTGAAGAAATTACTGAGCGGGCAAAAGCCAGAGGACTAAAACTCGTTGGCCTTTACGGAATGAGTGAGGTTCAGGCCCTGTTCGCCCGGCGAGAGCACACCCAAGCCGAGGAACACCGATATCTGCCAGGGGGCAAATTGATATCACCGCACGCCAGCGTAAGAGCAAGAAACCCTGAGACCAAAGAAATTTTGGCCCATGGTGAAAGCGGCGAGTTAGAGTTTGTGGGCCCGAGCCTTTTGATTAAGTATTTTGAAGATGACTTTGCGACGGACGAATTAATCAGAAAGGATGGATACCTTAAGTCCGGCGACCTTGGTTACACATGCTCCGCATCTGAATTCGTGTTTCAAGCAAGAATGGGAGACACATTGCGACTTGGAGGCTACCTGGTTGCACCGGCAGAAATTGAAAACCACCTTATTGAACATGATTCCGTGGAAACAGCACAGGTAGTCGCCGTCCGCATCCACGACAAAATGCGAGCTTACGCGTTCGTAATCCCAGCTAAAAACAAAACTCCAAAGCCGGAAGAATTAAAAAATTATTGTCTGGAAAGCCTAGCAAGGTTTAAAGTGCCAGCTATCTTTCATTGCGTAGCCGAATTTCCAACTACAAAAAGCCCCAACGGCACCAAAATCCAGCGAACTAAGCTAAGGGAAATAGCAGAAGCCGCAATCCAGAATCAATCAGAATCATAATCGTAGGCAAGCAAACCATTCGTAAATCAGTCAGGCAAAGGGATACCGCGCTCTCTCAGAATCTCTGCAAACATGCGGGAGGCATTAACTCCTGTAGGAAACCCTGAATAAAGTGTTACGTGAGCAATTAACTCCGAAATCTCCTGAGGGGTTACGCCATTATCTAGCCCTCGCCTTAGGTGCACTCGCAATTGGTCCGACTGGTAGCCAGCCAAGGTAACAGAGATAGTTGCTAGGCTGCGATCTCGACTCGAAAGTTGCTCACGAGTCCAGGTTTCGTCGTAGATCAACCCATCAATTAACTCCTCAAGATAAGGCGCTCCCGGGAAACGACCGGCCGGGAGCGGAAGATCCCGTCCTTGAAAAACCTCAGCGGCAATTCGAGATGCGTTTACTCCGGTAGGGAACCCAGAATAGAAGGTAACATGTGTGATTATTTCTGAAATCTCATCTTGGGTTACCCCGTTATCCAAGGCTCGGCCCACGTGATAACGCACCTCGCTGCCAGCGTAAAGTGCTGTGCCGACTGCTACCGTGATCATGCTTCGATCTCGAGGGGATAATTCGCTCCTCTTCCAAGTTTCTGCATACAAAACCTCGTTAAGAAGATCACGTAGATAAGGTGTTTGTGGGTAAGCATCTGGGAACTCCAATTCAGGCTGCTGAGGTGCTTGGCGAGATGAAGCTTCGGGCGGAATTGCAGGCAGGTTACGCTCAGCAAACACATCAGAGGCCACCCTCGCAGCGTTAACCCCAGTGGGAAAACCAGAATACCAAAGAACATGAGCTATAATTTCCGATAACTCGGATTGAGTGATGCCATTATCTAAAGCCCGACCCATGTGAAGGCGGAGCTCATTGGTTGCGTACAAAGCCTGATTGACCGCAACTGTGATCATGCTGCGATCCCGTTTTGTGAGATTGGGGCGCTCCCATATATCGCCATAAACATAATTATTTCGTATTTGTCCTAAATAGGGAGCCGCATCATAGGCACCAGACGGCGGAGGGGGTTGCTGAGCATAAGCCCCCGGCAAAATAAATAGCGTTCCTATAACGACTAGCCGCGGTAGAAAAAAGAGCAAATTAAGTCTAGACCTGATGTTCAGCATTTCGTGTCCTTAATTGTTATTAAAAGTTGAGAGAGAAAAGCTAACTCCAATCGCTATGATTTTTTCCTGCATCCCAAAATTTTAGCTTTTGTGAAAGCAGCGTAAATTTACTGTTGTCAGTTCATTTTATTTTTTTAAGTATCCAAAAACCCAGCCACGTGCTAAATATTGCTTTAAGTGTCCCATGTAAAATCATCGGTAAAGAAAACACCCAGTCTAGGAGAGCATTCCAGACCCATGCGTACAACCAATCAATAACGGGAAGAAAGAAGCCAAGGTAGTTCCTAAAAAACTCGATAACTGATAGCGATAATACGCTGTAATCCGTAACGATAACAATGCCGATACCCCACAATATGAATGCCACTTGGAAAGGAGTTGTCCAAATGCAAATATAAGCAAACACTCTCAAGAAAGAAATCATTCCTCGTCGCCTCCAGTATGTATGCCAATTTTACTCAGCTAAAAGAGTAGAATTGTTGTTGTTAGTAGCTTGTTCATTCTACAGGCGTTAATCGGATTTCGATTTTTTCGCCATCATTAGTTTCGATGCGTATAAAAAAGACATTTTCCTCAGGGCGTTCGTAACTCAGACTGCGATGAGACCCATTACTCATTCCTTTAAAGGCTACAAAGCTGCTACCTATTTCAGTTAACTCAAAGTTATGAGCGTTTATATTTTCTGGCTCCAGCGAATTCTTAAAAAGTTGTAGGTTTAATTCTAAGCTACCGTTGATTTCTCTGATGTGAATAATTTCGACAAATCTTGTTTCTAATTTTTCGCTAGAACGAACTAGAGCAGTAATCGTACCAGCGAGCGGGGGCAGCCATATTTCTTCCAGAACGCCACCATCTCTTAGACCTTTCCAATTTCCAGTTAGCCAACTTAGTCGGTCTATTGATATTATTTCATCGAGAGCCGACTTAGCCTGTCCATAAGAAACACTGGCTAGCGCCATTAAGAAGGCTATAGTGATTAGTTTCTTCATATTCACATCAAGAACATACTGGATTTCGGGGGAGAAAACACTTCATAAAGGCTGTTTTCATGGCCTAGAATCGTTTTTATTTTCTAAGTCGCCTAAAATACTGCGACTTAGAAAGCCTTTTAATATTTTTTACGGAGTGGAGCAATGAGAGAAATTACCTCGTTTGCTTTTGATAGATTCATTTGATTTCCAACTTTTTAAAATTCACTAACAAATATCGGCTAGGCAACTATATCGATTATGTTAGTGATTTTTTACTCTGGAGGGCTTGGCTAATCGCTCGATTTAAGTCTTCGGGAAAACCTCTCTCTGCAGAAAATTTCTCAAACCAATCACGAGCACCTTCACAATCCATATGCCAGCGGACGTGCCGATTAAATAATGAAACCATTCCTTCGTCTCTCCTAGTAAAACTATTAGCCATTACGAGCGCGCCTTCATTGGCGATACAAATGTTCTCCATGTAGTTACCAAAAGCCAATTTTTCAGCGTCATTAAGGGAATTGAAATTATTACGCCCCCTTATAATTACGTCTGCTAGCTCAAAATTGCTGGTTTGACTGTACACAGACATATATCTTTCAGCGAGGACTCCCCAGTTTGTTAGTCTTGCTTGTTTAGTATTCGCTCGTATTTGCAATGCTAAGTACAGTAATGTCGCCACGGTAGCAATTGCTCCAATAATTTCACCTAGGCTTCCCCATTCGCTTATGTTCATAAAATGCCCTCACTATAGGTGTTAGTATTTTTTTTAAATTCACTAATAAACATCGGCCGATTGGTAAAACGTCTAATCCACATTAAACCGATAGGACTGGATTATGGTTTAGGCCTGTCTGTATAATCGCCCTCACGTGATTTAAACCTACTTGCTACGTCAACGCTAAAGGGAGCTACAAATGATTAACAAAAAAGACCACCCAGAACTCTACGCTGCCAAACTGCGGCGGTTAGACCGTACGATGAAGAAAATGATTGCCGAACGCCGACGCAACTTTAAGCTCTCTGATTTATCTCCTCAGGAAGTAAAAGTAAAACTTGCTAGACTAAAACCTGAAAAAGAGGAGTAACCTCTTGGACTGGTATCAGGTGATTCTGATACTTAATTTTTACGTGATTTATACCTACTTGCCACGATAGAGCTAAAGGGAGCTACAAATGAATCTAGATCATTGGGGTAACGATGTTTTTACGATTAAGGGTCGTAGAATGAGAATAAGTTGGATTGGAAATATTATTTTGCCGAGG
>JAQWOJ010000037.1 GCA_029245905.1 Gammaproteobacteria bacterium | reverse complement strand
ACAGCATTGGCCAACCCCAGATTCCCTTCAGAATTTTCAAAATCGATTGGATTCACCTTATGCGGCATAGTCGAAGAGCCGATTTCGCCTTCAACAGTCTTTTGTTTAAAATAATTTAACGAGATGTACCCCCAGATATCCCGATTAAAGTCGATAAGGATAGTATTGAATCTAGAGAAGGCATCCAACATTTCCGCAATGTAATCGTGGGGCTCTATCTGGGTTGTATAGGGATTCAGCTTGAGACCTAAGCTGGATACAAAGTCTTGAGCAAAGGAAGGCCAATCTATTTCTGGGCAAGCTACCAAGTGAGCATTGTAATTTCCGACGGCACCATTAATTTTTCCAAGAATCTCGATGTCTTTAATCAGTGTTCTTTGTTTTCGCAATCGATAAACCACGTTTGCGAGCTCTTTGCCGACAGTGGTGGGCGAGGCTGGTTGGCCGTGTGTTCGCGAAAGTAGGGGCTGCTTACTATATGCTAGGGCTAGTTCGCTCAGATTATCTATGATCTTTTCCATTGTCGGTAGCATCACGAGGTTTCTACCCTCCTTGAGCATCAAGGCATAGGCCAGGTTATTTATGTCTTCTGAGGTACAAGCGAAATGGACAAACTCAAGAATGTTTTGAAGAGCTGGATCGTCCTCACATTTTTCCTTAATGAAATACTCCACGGCTTTTACATCATGGTTGGTTTGTTTTTCAATATCTTTAATTCTCTTTGCGTCGTTGAGATTAAATGATTCACACAATTCAGTGAGGCGGATTAAATTCTGGGGAGATAATGACTCTAACTCAGAGAATTTATCGCAATCTGCTAGCTTTTTAAGCCAAGAAATTTCTATCTTCAAACGATAATGCATCAATCCAAATTCACTAAAGATTGGAACAAGTTCCTTACATTTATTTTTATATCTACCGTCAAGAGGGGACAGGGCAAATAGCGAGCTAGACTCAAAAGTTGTCATACAAGTGATTTCCTATTCAATATTCGTCCTACTATTAATATCTTTTCTAATTGTTGCTGAGGTTTCTTGAATCCTTTTCCGATAGACAACTAAATGCCAGCGTCTACCGTTTAACTGATGCCATAATAGCGCAGAACGGATACCCGCAAACAGCAAAGCTCGAATTCGATTCGCTATATTTTCACTCTTTAAGTGTTCTGCTTTGCCCGCCACTTGTATCCGAAAAGCTAAAGTACTTATAGTCTCTCGATAAATGTTCGATAGTTGGCGAAACGTTCGATCTTGTTTAAGAAGTTCTAAATCTTCCCCGGGAGGTGCTGTTCTATTGCTATCGAGAGGCAGGATAGGCGCCATCGGTTGCAGTTTGGCCCTCACGGCTGTTTGCATTCTCGAGCTGGCCATTAAATTTCTTCTAAGCGCCAACATTCCTAAACTATACCTTATTATCTCGCCATTTTTTCTCGTTCGATTGTTAGTAATTATTTTTTGAAGAGTACTTAGGCCTAGGGTTAAGTCTCTGACATCTGGATAAACATCACTAAAAAATTTGGGGGTCAAGACGAATAAGGGATTTATTGACCCCATTAGGTATTTTTCATCAGCTTTGCCTGTGAACGCTAAATCATGCACGAGGGCAGAGCATTGGGCAACGGCTGCAAGTGCTATGTTTTGGGCCTCCCAGTTACTAAACGGATTTTCGGTATTGTTCAATAATGGCTCCTCCCAAACATCGATCATTTTGATAAAAGACTGCATACTGCCCGGGTGTCACTGCCCTTTGTGGTTCATCAAATGAAACCTTCAGGCGATCGTCTGGGGTTAACTCGACATGACATTTCTGGTCATTCTGCCGATAGCGAATCTTAGCAAAGCAATTCAAAGGGAATGAGGGTTCTTGTTTATTAATCCAGTGAACTCTGCTCGCTATTAATTGACTTGAAAATAAATCCTCTTGCTCGTTTCCTTGGCCCACTATTAAAACATTTGTCTCTAAATTCTTATCTATTACATACCAGGCTGTTTCTGCTTTATTTCTGATGCCGCCAATACCAAGTCCCTGTCTTTGCCCATAAGTATAAAACATTAGGCCTGAATGGGTTCCTAACTCTTCTCCTTCTATCGACGTTATCATGCCGGGTTTTGCTGGGAGATACTTCTCTAAAAAATCTTTAAATTTACGCTCGCCTATAAAACATATACCGGTGCTGTCTTTTTTATCATGAGTGCTTAAATCGAGTTCTTTAGCAATTTTTCTTACCTCGTCCTTTGGTAATTCACCTAGGGGAAATAAAGTTTTTTCAAGACAAGCTTCACTAACTTCACATAAGAAGTAACTTTGATCTTTGTTTTTGTCTAAACCTTTAAGGAGATGTGTTTCTTTACTATTTTGGGATTTTCGAGCGTAATGACCTGTTGCTATAAAATCAGCTCCTAGCCCTGTTGCGTGCTCTAGAAAGGCTTTAAATTTAATTTCGCGGTTGCAAAGCACATCTGGGTTTGGAGTGCGTCCCTCTTTATATTCTTGGAGGAAGTGTTTAAAAACATTATCCCAGTATTCCGACGCGAAATTTGCCGTATGAAGTCTAATTCCTAACTTGTTACAAACAGATTGAGCGTCAGCCAAGTCAGTTTTTGCGGTGCAATACTCTGTATTGTCATCCTCTTCCCAATTCTTCATGAAGAGGCCCTCTACTTGATATCCGGATTCAAGTAGAAGAAAAGCGGCGACTGAGGAGTCTACTCCCCCTGACATTCCTACTATTACATGCTGCTTATCCATCCGATTTTCCTGTAGTTTCCTCAGCTTTGGGAAATAATTTCTAATGGATAATGTTTTCCATCGGTATAGTCTTCTAGAGTCTTGAGCACTATGGGGCTTCGCATTTCAGGGGATAACGCTAGGGCCTCGTGTAAGCTTAACCAGCACGTATCTATAATATCATTATCGAGAATAAAATCTTCTTTACGGAAACGAGGGCTTGCGACAAAAGAATGCCTTACATAAGAGACGCCATTATGTGGAGAGTAATACTGATATATACCGAGAAAATGAGTAACCTCGACGTTCCAGCCAGTTTCTTCAAGGGCCTCTCTTTCAGCTGCTGATATCAAAGTTTCATTCTGCTCAAGATGACCTGCTGGTTGATTGTAAACGATAGAGCCATTGGGCTTTTCTCGAACAAAGAGGAATTTATTAGCCTTAGGTATCACGCAGGCCACGGTGATATGGGGGTATTCAGTCATTAATTTCCTGGTTGGAGTGTCCTACTCCTTTGGTTCAAAACATCTAACAAATCGATATATTTAAGTATAAACTTAACCTCTTAATTAAATTTTAGCTATTGCTACGGATAAGAAAAACATTTTTATGAGTAAGCTTTCCCATATAGACAATCACGGCAACGCGAGCATGGTTGATATTAGTCAAAAAGCAGTAACAAGCAGAGTTGCAGTGGCGCAGGGTTCGATCTCGATGAAAGCTGAGACGCTCAAACTAGTTCTGGAGGGAGGCAATAAAAAAGGTGATGTCTTTGCTGTGTCTAGGATTGCTGGAATCCAAGCCGCTAAAAACTGTGCCCAACTTATTCCGCTTTGCCATCCACTTATGCTGACTAGTATTAAAATTGAATTTGATGTTGATCATGATAAGTGTCGAATTATTATTCGAGGAACCTGTCAGGTCAGTGGTCCGACGGGAGTTGAGATGGAGGCATTGACCGCTGTTTCGGTTGCAGCCTTGACTATTTATGATATGTGTAAGGCTGCGGATAAGGGAATGGTCCTCCAGTCCATTTACCTGCTTGAAAAAGAAGGTGGTCAAAGCGGCCATTTTTCACGAGTGTGATTAGTTAACTTATGTTGAAAATACATTATTTTGCGAGTATCCGAGAGCAATTGCACAAAGAAGAAGACAATTTCTGTCGCCCCGAGGGTGTGAAAGATGTTAATGATCTTCTTGTGTATTTAAAAACTACCGACCCTAGGTTCAGTGAGGTGTATAAAAAAACGCCTAAGATGTTAGTTGCCGTAAATCAAGTTGTGGCGAGTCGGAGTAGTGAATTATCTGACAATGATGAGGTTGCTTTTTTCCCTCCTATGACAGGCGGTTAGGATTACCCAGCTAATGATTACTGTTGATCATAAAGATTTTGACATCGCTCAAGAGTACAAGCAACTGAGGCACGCCGCTGGCGACGCTGGGGCGGTGGTTACATTTACTGGTTTGGTAAGAGAGCTTTACCAAGCCGAATTAGGCGGTGAAGCGACGCAGTCGCTGTATTTAGAACACTATCCCGGCATGACAGAAAAAAGTTTAGAGTTAATACTGGGTCGTGCAAAGGCGAGATGGGATGTGCTGGACGCCCGGATAATTCACCGCATTGGGACTTTGCTCCCCGGCGATCAGATAGTTTTCGTTGGTGTTGCAAGCGCCCATCGTCAAGATGCATTTAATGCGTCACAGTACATAATGGACTTTTTAAAAAGTGAGGCGCCTTTCTGGAAAAAACAAACCAGTGATAATGGTAGTGATTGGATTGAAAGCAGAAAGTCAGACTTCGAAGCCTTGAAAACATGGAAATAAAGAAGGGTCAAACAAACCCTTATAGAAACTCTAACTGATTTATACTTGTATTTGTAAATGTTCTCCAGGTTGCAACCCGCCTAACTCCCAGTTTCCAATGGCTAGTCTAATTAATCGTAGCGTAGGAAATCCCGTTGCAGCGGTCATTCTTCTGATTTGTCGATTTTTACCTTCATATATTTTTAGTCGTATCCAGCTTGTTGGGATATTTTTTCTTGATCTTATCGGTGGGTCTCGCGTCCATAAATTATGGGGAATCGGCTCGATAGCTGCTTCGGCCGGCCTAGTTTCCCCATCTTTTAATAAGATTCCATTTGATAGTCTTGTTAAAGCATCGTTATTGATAATTCCTTCTACCTGAACTAGGTAAGTTTTTCCTAATTTGAAACGAGGGTCCGTTATTTGACTTTGTAACGCACCGTTATCAGTTAACAGTAACAATCCCTCAGAATCTTTGTCTAGTCTGCCGGCGGGGTAAACCCCCTTGTGATTGAGTAATGAAGCTAGTGTGCTTTGAGCTGGCGCGCCCGTGAATTGGGATAGAATCCCAAAAGGTTTGTTTAAAAGAAATAATTTAGGCATGCATGAGCAACATAATAAAATTATGACCTATCGCATGATCTGATTGGTCAGTTTACGATACCGGTATTGTGAGCAGTGTGCCGACCTCAAGTTATCAAGTGATGTCAAACCACGTCGGATTCGTCCTCTGAACCTTCATTATTTGCGATTTGAGTCGCTTCCGGGGGGTCAGTGGGCAGTTCCGAAAGAGCACGTATGTTTGCTGCATGCAGTCCTTTAGGGCCCTCCACGACGTCAAAAGAGACCCGCTGACCCGCTTTGAGTGTTTTATAGCCATCCATAGAGATCGCTGAGTAGTGCGCGAATAAATCTTCTCCACCCTCATCAGGTAAGATAAAACCAAATCCTTTAGCGTTATTAAACCATTTAACCTGCCCATTACTCATCGGATTAACCTCTAACTTCTAATTATTATTATAAGATCACGCGAACCTTTCCGAGCCTCGTTTTTTCTATACAGCATCAAGATTAGAATGTCAAAGCTGCTCTATAAAAAGCGTCTAAATCTAGCGATTCTGTTACTGAAGGATGAGAAAGATATCTAATTTAACGCTATAATAGACACAGTCAAAATGTGCAGGAAAACAATAGTGGGTCATCGCAGCGGTTTAGTTAGTAAATCTCTAGAAATTCAGGAAGCCTCAATCCAACCGGATTTAACGTTCACCAATAATGCAATTAGATTTAGCAGGTTGGCAAAACAGGAGGGGGAGGGGGGCGATGACTATGAGTCCGGCACAACAACAGCATTGGAAAAACCAAAACTTAAAAAGCCTCCGCTTTATAAGGTTATTTTGATTAACGACGACTACACACCGATGGATTTTGTAGTGGAGGTCTTGAGGTCTTTCTTTGGGATGAACGTAGAAAAAGCAACCCAAGTAATGCTCAAAGTACATACCGAAGGTAAAGGTGTCTGCGGAGTTTTTAGTAAGGATGTTGCTGAATCAAAGGCGACTCAAGTTAATGACTATTCAAGAGAGTGTGAGCAACCACTCCTGTGCTCCGTAGAGGTAGATCGGTGATGATCAGGCTTACTATAATTTTCAGGAAAATTTATGTTAAGTAAAGACTTAGAAGAAACGTTAAACCACTCCTTTAAGGAAGCAAGAAAACAACGGCATGAATTTATGACCGTTGAGCATCTATTGCTGTCTCTGCTTGATAACGATATTGCATCAACCGTGCTAGCGTCCTGCGATTGTGATTTAGGAGAACTGCGCAGGAAACTTTCTGAGTTTATAGATTCAACCACACCTGCCAGCCCAGAAAGTGATTCGGCCATTGAGACCCAGCCATCGCTAGGATTTCAAAGAGTGCTTCAACGTGCAGTTTTTCACGTTCAGTCATCTGGAAAAAGAGAGGTAACTGGTGCAAATGTTCTAGTAGCTATTTTTAGCGAACAAGAAAGTCATGCTGTTTATTGTTTGCGAGAGCAAGGCGTCGGCCGTATCGATATAGTAAATTATATTACGCATGGAATTTCAAAAAATTTCGAAAAATCCGAAGAAGAGGATAATGATTATAAAAAAGAGGAGGAAGATGTCCCCTCGGCAGAGACCAGTTCACTCGGTAAATTTGCAGTAAATCTAAATGAGCAGGCAGCGTTAGGAAAAATTGATCCTCTCATCGGAAGAGACGATGAGATAAATCGGGTTATTCAAATACTTAGTCGACGAAGAAAGAATAACCCGCTGTTGGTTGGCGAATCTGGTGTTGGAAAAACTGCGGTGGCGGAAGGATTAGCGAAATTAATTACCGAAAAAGAAGTGCCTAGTGTGCTTTCAGATAGTGTTATTTACTCTCTAGATCTCGGCTCTCTTCTCGCTGGAACGAAGTATAGAGGCGATTTTGAAAAGAGGTTTAAGTCTTTATTAGCTGAACTTAAACAGAATGAAAAAGCAATCTTATTTATCGATGAAATTCATACAATCATAGGTGCCGGAGCCGCCTCTGGCGGAGTCATGGATGCATCTAACTTATTGAAACCGGTTCTAACATCAGGCGATTTAAAGTGCATTGGCTCAACGACTTATCAAGAATATCGTGGAATATTTGAAAAAGATCGAGCCCTTTCAAGGCGATTTCAAAAAATAGACGTGGATGAGCCAGATATAGAAACTACCTACAAAATCTTAAAAGGCTTGAAATCTAGTTTCGAAAGTTATCATGAGCTTAGGTACAGTGATAAAGCCCTCAAGGCTGCCTCCGAGTTAGCCGGCAAATATATCAATGACAGATTTATGCCGGATAAAGCAATTGATGTTATCGATGAAGCCGGGGCCTTTCAGCGATTACAGCCTGCGAGCAAACGCAAGAAGCTAATACAGGTCTCGGATATGGAGAAGATCGTTGCGTCAATTGCCAAGATACCTCCAAAACATGTTACAAACTCTGACATCGACTCTCTTAAAAATCTAGAAAACAACCTTAAGATGGTTGTTTTTGGTCAGGATAAAGCTATCGATTCTCTCTCTACGGCAATCAAGTTATCTAGGGCCGGATTAAACGAGGGAGAGAAACCGATAGGCTCATTTCTGTTTGCTGGGCCGACTGGAGTCGGTAAAACTGAAGTAAGTAAGCAGTTAGCCAAAATCATGGGCATAGAATTACTTCGATTTGACATGTCTGAGTATATGGAAAGACACACGGTTTCAAGGCTTATCGGTGCTCCTCCTGGTTACATAGGCTTTGATCAAGGCGGATTATTAACGGAAGCGGTCGGAAAGAATCCTCATTGTGTTCTACTTCTGGATGAAATTGAAAAGGCTCACCCAGATGTTTTCAATTTGTTATTACAGGTCATGGATCATGGGACCTTAACTGACAGCAACGGTCGGAAAGCCGATTTTCGCAATGTGGTTCTAATTATGACTACTAACGCCGGAGCACAAGAAATGAGTAGGGCTTCAATTGGGTTCACTGAGCAAAATCATCAAAGTGATTCAATGGGAATCCTAAAAAAGGCTTTTACCCCGGAATTCAGAAACAGGCTCGATGCGATAGTTCAGTTTGGATCATTAACGAAGGGAACGATAAGAACGGTAGTCGATAAATTCCTGGTTGACCTTCAGGTGCAATTGGATGACAAAAACGTACTGCTCCACATTGAGGAATCTGCTATCAACTGGTTTGTGGAAAATGGCTACAATGAAAGTATGGGGGCCAGGCCGATGGCAAGGTTGATACAGGAAAAACTTAAAAAAGCGCTAGCGGAAGATCTTTTGTTTGGGCGCCTTGCAGAAAATGGCGGGGATGTTTATGTATCAGAATCTGAAAATCAGCTGAACATAGAGATCAAGAAAAATCAGAGTAAGAGCGTTAAAAAAGACGTAAGTAACACCAAAGTATAGATTATGTGTAATCGACCTTATTCGGCAAGGTAAATTTTATCTGGCCCTATATGTAATACGTCCTTTTGATAAGTCGTACGGCGTTAACTCAACCCGGACGAGATCGCCAGTTAAAATTCGAATATAATTTTTTCGCATCTTTCCTGATATATGGGCAGTAACGACATGTCCGTTCTCTAATTTGACCCTAAACATGGTATTCGGAAGAGTGTCCACGACTTCTCCCTCCATTTCTATCTGATCTTCTTTCGCCATAGGTTTTTCCTAGTTTTAGACAGCCGCCGCATTGTGCCGGAAAATGGAGCGAGACGCAAAGACGGCAGTGAAATTTAGCATTACTTTGCTAATAGCCACCTTCCTTCTACTAGAATTTCTATGGGACGAAAATCGGCTTTATATTGCATTTTTTTGCAGTTTTTTACCCAATAACCGAGAAATAGATATGGCAACCCAACAGCTATACAGTCTTGAATCTGAATCAATATAGAGTAAATCCCTAAAGACCTTTGTTTCTCTCTTGGATCAAAGAAAGTATATACGGCAGAAAGCCCGTTCTCTAATGCGTCTATAATGCTTACTGAGATCAATTGGTTTTTGAGATAGAACTTATAAAAACAAGTATCTGGAGTCACTGCTTGGATAAACGCCTCAAACTGCTCTGATGTCGCGGGATACATATCTCCGTCTTTATGCCTTGTGTTAATGTATCGCTCATAGAGTTCATAGGATTGATCACAAGTCAGCGCGTTTGTTTTGACAACTACTAAGTCTTGATTTTTTTTTATAACTCTTCGGTGCTTATTTTTAATCGAGAATGTCTTTGTCGGAATTCGGCAAGAGATGCACGCCTTGCACGTATCACAGTCGGGGCGATATAGATGAGAACCGCTTCGGCGAAAACCTAGCTCACTGAATTCTGTATACAGTGATTTCGTTATTAGAAGATCTGGATCTACGAAAATCGTTGAGGCTTGTCGGTCTTGTAGATAACTGCAATTATGAGTTGGAGTTTTAAACAACCGAATTTTAACGGAGTTTTCAGAATTCTTATCCATCTATACAGCTTAAATCACTTAGATTGGTCTTCCACTTACCTACATTACCTTCGGTGATTGCAATCAATTCATCTAGTTTTTCATTAAACTCTTTTCTCGAAATATTGACAGCACCCAAAGTTGAAAGATGATCACTGTGGATTTGGCAATCAATTAATTCAAAGCCTTGTTTTTTGAGTTCAAGAGTTAAGTAAAATAAAGCCAGTTTAGACGTATTATTCTCTACGCTAAACATCGACTCTCCAAAGAATACCTTCCCTAAAGCGACCCCATATAATCCGCCTACGAGCGCGCCTTCAGACCAGACCTCTACGGAATGAGCGTATCCAGAGTTATGAAGATCGATGTAGGCACTCTCCATTTCAGGAGTTATCCACGTTCCAGCACTTTCTCTCCTGACTCTGCCACATTGATAAATTACCTCTGAAAAATTATTATCAAATAGGATTCTATATTTGTGGTTTCTTATTAATTTTTTCAAACTTCGGGACACTCTAAAAGCACCAGGTATTAGTATTAGTCTTGGGTTTGGCGTCCACCACAAGATGGGGTGTCCAGGCTCATACCAGGGAAATATTCCCTTTGCGTATGCTTGAATTAGCCACTCAATGGAAAGTGCTCCTCCTGCTGCAAGAAGGCCGTTTGGCTCAGAAAGAGCGATTTCTCGAGGGGGAAAACCAACCTTTTCTGATTCTAACCATGGAATGGGCATTTGGGCAGTGACTACTCGTCCAGAAATTTTTCCGCGTCTAGCGCAGCCATGCAGCCGAACCCAGCGCTTGTAACCGCTTGCCTATATATCTGGTCCGCTATGTCTCCCGCCGCAAACACACCAGGCACACTAGTTTGAGTCGCGTTTCCAGAGATTCCCGTATTCACACTCACGTATCCGTTTTTCATTTCCAGCTGGCCCTGGAAGATCTCTGAATTTGGTATATGACCGATGGCTATAAAAACTCCATCAAGCTCAAGAGATGAAACCTCCTTATTCTGGGTGCTACAAATATTAATTCCCGTTACACCCATGTCATCACCAGTTACTTCAATCAATTCGTGTTCCCATCGAATTGTTACCTTGCCCTCTTTTACTTTATCAAAAAGCTTTGATTGCAGGATTTTTTCGGCCCTGAGCGCATCTCGCCGATGCACCAAGGTAACATGGGAACATATATTGCTCAGATAGAGGGCCTCCTCTACGGCTGTATTACCGCCACCAATTACAGCAACGGGCTTGTTTCGATAGAAAAAGCCATCACAAGTTGCACACGCACTTACGCCTTTTCCCATAAAGGCTTGTTCCGATTTTAATCCCAAATATTGCGCGGATGCCCCAGTTGCGATGATTAAAGCATCGCAAGAGTACTTTGCGGTGTCGCCCGTTAGCTGGAAAGGCTTTTGCTCTAAACTCACATCTTTAATGTGATCAAAAATCACCTTTGTATCAAATCTTTCTGCATGATCTTTCATTCTTTCCATTAAATCTGGTCCCTGCAATCCGCGGATATCGCCAGGCCAGTTATCAACATCCGTGGTCGTGGTTAATTGGCCGCCTTGGGTTATACCAGTGATAACGACCGGATTCAGATTAGCTCGTGCCGCATATATAGCTGCGGTATAGCCGGCAGGGCCGGAACCTAGGATAATTAACTTGTGGTGAGTTGTATTGTTCATATAAATACCTAATTAAAACGCGTCCTTATTGTTTCACATGTAGTAATACGGTGAATAATTCTGGTGGCCAATTCTACTGCTTTATGGGTTATTTTTCGCCATCAATGACTTATTTTCTGGTGTTTTCGCACGATAACAAATAAGGGACAGCTCTATCTGAAGGAAATTAGTCAGTAAAAAGAAGCGAAAAAGTCTTGCGTGCTTTAAGCTAATAATAGAAATTACCGATAACATAATGAAATATAAGTTAAAATGGGAAATATTAATCCAGAAAAACAACAAAGTCAGACTGTAATTCAGCGGCTAATCAAGGAAGGCAGTCTAATCGCGTATTTTTTACTCGCGCTTTTTCTTCTGATCGCGCTACTTAGTTATTCTGCGGAGGATCCCGGCTTTACCACCACGGGGTCCGGCGATACCGTGGAAAATTCGGTTGGCACCTATGGCGCGTGGATCTCTGATATCCTGCTGCATCTTTTCGGCTATCTTTCGTACTGCGTCCCAGTACTACTCTTCTATAAAATATATCTGTCGTTTCAGGAGTCAGACTTAGAGCCGGGATTTTCATCAGCTATGCTCGCACTTCAAGTAAGCGGATTTCTAATGCTTATGATTTCCGCATGCGGGTTAGCAACAATTCATTTTGAGATAGCAGAGGACCTACCTTATATGGCTGGGGGCCTAGTCGGCTCTCTTGTAGTCGATCTCAGTCTGCCCGTGTTAGCCACTTTGGGTAGTACACTCCTGCTGCTCGCAGTTTTTCTCTTTGGGTTGACTGTAACGGTAAAAATTTCCTGGCTAGGAGTGATCGATAAGATCGGTCTATGGACGATTGCTTTTACTGGTTGGTCGACTGCTAGAATGCAGAAGTGGTTAGAAGTTAGAAAACAAAACTTAGCTACTAAGGAGCGACTTGAAACTCGAAAAAGAGGGCTTGATATTCATCTTAAAAAGGAGGAAAAACGAATTCCTCCGACAATTAGAGAGCCACTTCGAGAGCAACCTAAAAAAAGTGAAAGAGTAGAGAAAGAGCGACAGGGTAGCCTCTTTGCCGCGAGCTCCGTAAAAGAGCTTCCTGCAATAGGTCTCTTAGATGCTTGGCAAGCAACTAATGAATCTTCTTTCTCGAAGGAGTCATTAGAAGCGATGTCAAAGCTTCTAGAATTAAAATTAAAAGATTTCGGCATCGATATTGAGGTTATGGCTGTTAACCCGGGTCCAGTAATAACACGGTTCGAAGTTCAACCAGCGCCCGGCATTAAGGTCAGTCGTATCACAAATTTGGCAAAGGATCTGGCGCGGTCGTTGGCGTTGATATCTGTCAGAGTAGTCGAAGTGATCGCGGGTAAGACTGTTATAGGTATTGAAATTCCAAATGAAAAGCGTGAGATTATACAACTTAGCCAAGTTTTGTCTTCTGCTGAGTTTGATCGGGCCGGTTCAAGCTTAAGCATGGCCCTGGGGCATGACATCATTGGAAAGCCTGTAATTGTTGATTTAGCGAAAATGCCTCATTTACTGGTTGCGGGAACAACAGGCTCTGGTAAGTCTGTTGGTATTAACGCAATGATTTTAAGCTTGCTCTTCAAATCCACTCCAGAGCAAGTTCGCATTATTATGATCGATCCGAAAATGCTTGAGCTTTCAGTTTATGACGGTATACCGCATCTCCTGACTCCCGTCATAACAGATATGAAAGATGCAGCTAATGGTTTGAGATGGTGCGTGGCTGAAATGGAGCGAAGGTATCGACTCATGTCGGCTCTTGGGGTGCGGAACCTTGCTGGGTATAATAAAAAAGTCTCAGATGCCATAAAAATCGGCAAGCCTATCATGGACCCCTTATGGAAACCTGATGATCATCTTACTTTAGATGAGCAATCTCAACCCAACTTAGAGCAACTACCCCAGATAGTTGTGATAGTCGATGAGCTTGCCGATATGATGATGGTTGTTGGCAAAAAGGTGGAAGAGCTAATTGCACGAATTGCACAGAAAGCCCGAGCTGCAGGAATCCACCTAATTCTCGCAACGCAGCGTCCTTCTGTAGACGTATTGACAGGCCTTATCAAAGCAAACATTCCGACTCGTTTGTCCTTCATGGTTCAATCCAAGGTTGATTCTAGAACCATTCTAGGCGAGGGAGGTGCTGAGCAGCTCCTTGGACATGGAGATATGCTTTTTCTTCCACCGGGAGGCGGTACGCCAACTAGGGTCCATGGAGCGTTCGTTAGTGATGAAGAAGTGCACAGAGTAGTTGGAGATTGGCGGAAACGAGGAACGCCTGTGTTTATTGATGCGGTCACTCAAACCCAAGATGATAACAGCCTTGCCGGCTTTAACATGGGTAGTGAGTCAGACGGCGATGAGGGGGATTCGCTGTATGACGAAGCGGTGCTTTTTGTCACCGAATCAAGGAAAGCCTCTATTTCTGCAGTTCAGCGAAAATTACGGATTGGATATAACCGAGCTGCACGCATGATAGAATCAATGGAAGCAGCGGGTGTAGTGTCAGAGATGGGCAGTAATGGATCCCGAGAAGTCATCGCGCCGCCATTTAGAGAATAAAACAATAGCATCAAAACTATATGATTCAAAAAAAAGCCGCATTAATAACCTTTGCGTTCTCTCAGATTTTAGCAGCCCAGGAGGGTCCGATTGGAGAATTGGACCTTTTATTGGGGGACATTACGACTATCTCAGCTGACATTCTTCAACTAATTATTGAATCGGATGGGGGGGTGCTCGAAGAAACTGAGATCAAAATGCTGCTTAAAAGGCCTGACAAGCTCTACTGGGAGACTGTAACACCATTTCAGGAGTTAATTCTCACGAATGGGGAGATTCTGTGGAATTACCAACCTGATCTCGAACAGGTGACCATAGAAAATTGGGACTCAGATGATTCAGAGCTTGCCGCGCAATTACTTAACGGAAGGACGGAGACCCTCTCAACTGAATACAATGTCTCGGTGATAAATGCTGAAGATAACAAAAACTTCGAACTGTCTCCCAAAACGAATGACAGTATCTATGAGCTCGTCACAATTAGTTTTGTCAACGACGCTCTCGACATCATTCACTTAGACGGCAGAAGTGGAGAACAAACAGTCTGGCAATTTAATAATTTGATTATTAATTCACCCATCGCAAATAGTTCATTCGAATTTGAAATTCCTGACGGCATCGAAGTAGTTAATAACATAAACAACTAAACCTTGGCTTAATTATGAATGTGTATTTCTTTGTTGCAATTGGTGGAGCTCTTGGAGCGTTAACCCGTTTTGGGATTAACGTAAACCTTGATAAATTGCATCCAAGTAATTTGCCTTGGGGAACAGTTCTCGTCAACATAATGGGTAGTTTCTTTATTGGAGTTTTGTTTATTTTGTTCGCGGAGAAAATATCCGTATCTGATGAGCTGAAATCATTTCTTACGGTTGGTTTTCTGGGCGCAATGACTACTTTTTCAACTTTTTCTCTAGACGCACTTTTGCTGCTTGATCAGGGAGATTACAACGCAGCTTTCTTTTATATAACTGGTAGTATAATCACATGCCTAATCGCAACTTTTTTAGGCATGAACTTAGCACGAATAATGTTTTAAAGACCAACAGTAGGATTCCCTAATGTTAGACCCAAAATCAATTAGATTAGAATTAGACAGCACTGCAATAAAGTTACGGAAGAAGAACTTCGATCTCGATAAAGATAAGATTACTGGTCTAGAGCATCATCGTAAAACTTTGCAGCTAGAAACGGAATCTCTTCAAAATGAAAGAAACTTGAAGTCGAAGGCCGTTGGTAAAGCAAAAGCTGCTGGGGAAGATGTTTCTGACATTCTTTCAGGTATGGACGCGTTAAAATCTGAACTCGACCAAAAGAAACAACAATTAGAAGGTTTACAAGATCAGATGCAAGGCTACTTATTGCGTGTTCCAAACATTCCGAGCGATGATGTTCCAGAAGGAAAGGATGAGTCGAATAATAAGATGATAGACTCCTGGGGAACTCCTAGAAAATTTGAATTTGAAGCAAAAGATCATGCGGAGTTGGGAGAGAACCTGAAGGAGGGGTTGGAGTTTAGCACTGCAACAAAACTTACGGGCTCGCGTTTTGTTGTTATGCGCGGAGGTATTGCTCGAATGCACAGAGCTCTCATTCAATTTATGCTAGATACTCATTCGCTCGAGCATGGGTATACGGAATTTAATGTTCCCTATATCGTAAATGAAGCCTCACTGAAGGGCACCTCCCAGCTACCAAAATTTGAGGAAGATTTATTCAAGCTGCATCACGATCCATCCTATTATCTAATACCTACGGCTGAGGTTCCGCTGACTAATATGGTCAGGGGTAAAATTCTTCAACCCGATTCCCTTCCCCTTAAATACACTGCACATACTCCTTGTTTTCGGTCAGAGGCAGGAAGTTATGGTAAGGACACGAAAGGGATGATCAGGCAGCATCAATTTGAAAAAATCGAATTAGTGCAAATAGTCAAGCCAGAGAATTCTGAAGAGGCGCTGGAGGAGCTAACCTCTCACGCCGAAATAATTCTGCAAAAATTAGAGCTCCCTTATCAGAAGGTGATTCTTTGTGGCGGCGACTTGGGCTTTGGCTCCGCCAAGACTTATGATCTAGAGGTCTGGCTGCCGTCTCAGGGCATGTATCGTGAAATATCGTCCTGCAGCTCCTTCACTGATTTTCAAGCTCGTAGGATGCAAGCGCGATGGAGGAATCCGAATACGGGTAAACCGGAGCTTGTTCACACAATAAATGGATCTGGTGTTGCGGTAGGGAGGGCCTTAGTAGCGATAATGGAGAACTATCAAGAGAAGTCTGGTCATATACGGATACCTGCTGTACTAAAGAAGTATATGCCGTCCATGGACTACTTAGAATAATGGATCTGTTGCCTATCTTTTTGGATTTAAATAGGAGGCACTGTTTAATAGTTGGAGGAGGTGAGCTAGCGTTTCGAAAGGCCACACTGCTTACGAAAGCGTCAGCGAATCTACGCTTCGTTGCGAAGAATTTCTCTGAGAACATCAAAAAATTAGCAAGTGATAAAAACTACTCACTCATAGATGGTGAGTTTAAAAAGGAATATCTAGCAAATTCCACACTGGTCATTGCGGCAACGAGCTGTGATGAAACAAATGCCTTAGTTGCCGAAACCGCAAAATCTTTGAATATTCCTGTTAACGTTGTTGATCAGCCCGCATTATGCTCCTTCATTATGCCGGCAATAGTTGATCGTTCTCCGATAGTTATTGCCATTTCCTCGACAGGTAAATCTCCTGTGCTGACACGAAAAATCAAGGAACTAAATGAAACGATGCTGTCAGGAAATATTGGTAAGTTAGCGGCCATATTAGGGTCCTACAGGGAAGAAGTTAAAAATCGCTTTCCAAATTTTAAGGATCGGTTGAGATTCTGGGAGAAGGTAATTGACAGTAAGGTAAGCGAGCTGGTTTATGCCGGGAAGAACGAACTAGCAAAGACTGCTATAAATAAGTACCTCACTCAAGGAGACGTCGAAGCAGAAACCGGAGAGGTGTATTTGGTCGGTGCAGGGCCTGGAGACCCAGATCTGCTCACATTGCGCGCCTTGCGCCTTTTGCATAAGGCTGATGTAGTCTTATACGATAGGCTCGTTTCTCATGAAATTTTAAGTAAAATTCGGCCAGACGCGGAAAGGATCCCCGTTGGGAAAAAACGAGCCAATCACAGCGTTGAGCAAGAAACGATAAACCAAATGCTCATACGCATAGCAAGATGCGGCAAGCGGGTGCTGAGGCTCAAGGGAGGTGATCCATTTATTTTTGGTCGCGGAGGTGAAGAAATCGAAACACTTTCCCAATCAGAGATACCTTTTCAAATAGTTCCAGGGATTACAGCTGCATCTGGGTGTGGATCATATGCGGGTATACCATTGACCCATAGAGACCATGCGCAATCCGTGCGTTTTTTGACGGGCCATCTGAAAGAGGGAACGTTAAAACTAAATTGGAAAGGTTTAGTTAATACTCATGAAACATTAGTCTTTTATATGGGGTTATTAGGGTTGCGAACAATTTGTATGGAGCTGATCAATCACGGGATGGCGCCAGACACTCCGATAGCCGCTATTGAGCAAGGTACGAGAGAAAATCAACGTGTATTGGCGGCAGATTTAAAATCAATGCCGGATATAGCAGATTTGGAGAAGTTAGCATCGCCCACCATAATCATCATAGGTAGTGTTGTAAGTTTAAGATCAAAGCTTGAGTGGTTTAACTAAATGCAATTATCTGGTTTTGGCAGTCCTGAGACCTTGCTCACTATTTTTGCAGGTGTTCCGCTAAATAACTTCATTAGATATACACTTCGACCTTTTTTTGGACCTAGCTCTCTTTTGATCAGGCTGACTAACGCACGTGTGGCAGGCGATAGTTGATGACGAGCATAAAAACTTCTGGTTAATTTGATGATTTCCCAGTGCGCAGGGGTCAGCTGAATATTTTCCTGCTTTGCTATTTCTAGCGCTACGTTTTCATTCCATGCGTCGAGATCTTTTAGATAGCCTTCCGTATCAAATCTTAAAGAATCCATGTTTTGTTAAAACCAATTTATAACTTTTTCATGGAAGGTGCAGAGTTCTACAAATTTCCTATAATTTATCGTCTCAAATTTATTCAAGATCGAATGCTGCAGACCTCTAGCAATAATATCTTCCTCTAGAGTAAACAACAATTGGTGCTTGGGTATGCTTGACTCACTCGCCAATTCAGATGAATAGTAAACTCCGTCTTCAATAAATAAGAGAGCGTCGTTTTCTCGGGCGATTGATAAACAAGACTCTAATAATTTAGAAGAGGGCCCCTTGCTAATAGTGTGCAGAGTAGTCATAGGTTTATCACGTAATCTGATTTCAAAATTAGATTTGCCAGCTGTATGTTAGTTACAGGGATGGTTTTTATTAGCAAGTGCTCGGAATTTAAATTTCGTTGTCGTAATGAGGCCTCGTTGACGAAGACGTCTTCGATCCCATAGAGGTCCAAAGCTTCTAGCGCGCTTCCTAAAGTCTTTGAGCCAATACTACCCCCATTTTGCTGTTTCAACAGCTGATAAACGCCATCGTCCGAAAATACATAATTTACCTTTTGCTCAAATACGGTAGCAGCTAATGCAGCATCCAAGCAAAGTCGCGCCCTATCTTTACCGTAAGGAGCTTGCCTGCTAATAAATGTAAACATTTTTTTAGGTTTAGTCACAGTCTTATCCAAAGCTAATTACTCGGTCAGAGTGAATGTATGCGTCAATAAATTGGCCTAACCCAGATATTTCCGAACTATCTCGAAGGCTATGACCAGTTAAGCCTTGCCTTTGCGCCTCTTCATTACTCAAGACACCTCTTTTTAAAGCAGAGCTAACGCAGACAACGGAGTCTAATTTATTGACCTTGATTAGCGTATCCCATTCGGCCTGCAAGCTTTTCTCATCCTGAGGTGCAATAGTTAAGCTACTGGCATTATGGACACCATCTGAATAGAAAAATAATCGGTATATTTTATGGCCCTCACCGATGAGAGTTTTTGAGAAATGTAACGCGGTACTGGCTGATTGCGTTGTATAGGGGGCTGAGTATATAACGATAGAAAAAATCACTTAACTTTCCTCTATTTTATAGCACAAAAAACCCCAGACAAGCTGGGGTTTTTGAGCTTGCAAAAGTTGTGTTAATCGTCACCGGAGAACGCCATCAGAAGATGTATTAAACTCATAAATATATTGTATAAAGAGACATATAATGTGATGGTTGCCAAGATATAATTTCTTTCTCCCCCATGAATAATTTCGCTGGTTTGATACAAAATTATAGCGCTAGAGAAAAACATAAAAGCTACGGACATAGCTAACTGAAGGGCTGGCATTTGCCAAATTAGGCTAATGATTATTGCTGCTAATAAAACTAAACAGCCAGCCGCTATGAATCCTCTTAAGAAAGAAAAATCTTTTTGGGAAACTAAGGCCCAACCAGATAATCCAAAGAAGATAAATGCTGTGCCGCTCAGTGCAGTGAGTACGATTTCACTCCCAGACTGAGTTGACAACAAAAACCCGATCAAAGGCCCGATTCCGTAACCCATAAATCCGGTAAATCCAAAGGTAGTCAGAAGTCCCCATGAACTATTGGCCAGCCGATGTGTGGCAAATAAAAGCCCATAGGCGCCAATTAAAAATATCCAAGGACTTATTGGTGGCGCGTCAAAACTTAAGAATGCAGTAAATGCACTGAACGCAAGCGTAAAACCCAGTAGCAAATAAGTGTTTTTCAATACTTTGTTAACGGCTACTATTGATTGCTGACTTTGAGCAACATTCAAATTTACTTCATTCATCGCTTTCTCCAAGAAAATAATTACGGCCGGTTAGCTGAGAATTTAAATCGCTAGCGTGATTATACTCAGTCGGTTACTCATAGAAACAGTAACGACCAAATATCTTCCCTCTAAAGCTATTATTGCGACGATAACCCAATAATTCAACCGTACCAAATGAGGAAACTAACATCGTGGGAAAAATATAGTACGCGGTAAGCTTCTAGAATCAAAGGAGTTTAAGATCAAAAGATCACCTCTAAAGAGCGTGTATTATTCACTACGGCCTTTGATTAGTGTAACATTCAGGCCCTTCGCGGAGGGGTGGCAGAGCGGTTTAATGCACTGGTCTTGAAAACCAGCGAGGGTGAAAGTCCTCCGTCGGTTCGAATCCGACCTCCTCCGCCACTTAATCCAGTCAAATTTGAATAGCCATTAGACCTTTATCGCGTCAATTATCGACAATCCACTACCCATAAATATAACTATCGCTAGCCAGGCAACAGGTAAGCGGGCCATTGAGGCATTGTTTGTATAAGCAAATGTCAGCCAGGCGCAACAACCTACTATAATAAGAATACTTTGTGCGAACATAAGAGCTCCTTTCATTTACGATAAGTCCTGTGATATCGGCATGATAGGAGAAAAAATTGATATTTTTTTAACTAAATTAATATAAGATTTTGTTTTTAAATATAATTTATTTTTATGGCCGTCTTGCATTTTGTCATTTTTGAAGGCCTTCTGTAGCAAGGCGGTCCTGAGAAAGCCCGCTGCCCAGTAAAGATAACGAGGACAGCAGACTGTCTAGCGGAGGAGGGTTGGAGGGAGGAGCCTTAGAGTCTGGCTCTAAAATTAGCGTAAGTAATCCTCTAAGAACCCTTCTTGAGGTTGGCAAAAATTTTTTGAGCATCTAATTTTGCTTGTTCAACTTCAGCAGCGGACGGTCCATCCTTTTCATCAGTTTTCTTATCAATCACTGACTTTGGTGTTTCTTCATTTTTATCATTTTTTGACATAATTTTGAACGCCTCCTAATTAATAGCTTTTGTAGCGAGATTGCGGTGATAGCTTATCGGTTTAAATTCCGTTACCTACCGTGCTATCTGTGACCAAT
>JAQWOJ010000022.1 GCA_029245905.1 Gammaproteobacteria bacterium | reverse complement strand
ATAGTCCTCAGCATTCATCTTGATGTGCCTTATCGCGCGGCTCACGTCCGAGTAGGCGTCAGGAATATGGTATCTAGGGGCGCTTCCATGATAAACCGGAATCATTGTAAATCCGGCATCAAGCATGCCACTAAATTGACGGGCTCGATTTTCTGGGGGAGCCCATGATGAATACCAGCCCCCACTCATCATAAAAACGATCGCTGCACCGTTGGGATCTTCGGGCTTCAAAACATCATAAACCAGAGCCATTCCATCTTTGTGTCCGTAGACGACATCCGACTCAAACGTTACCTCCGCATAGCTCGTTAGACCACTAGAAATAACAACAAATACTATTAAAGACCTTACTGCTTTACTGAATATCTTACTCACGATCCTAATTTCCTCTAAGTAGGTTACCTGGCGAATATTGATCTGTTAACTCTCTTCTGCTCATATCCCAATCAGCCCGAGTCGTCAGCCTCCTGGGATAATCAGCTAGTCTAACACCATATTTCTCTAGGAGAGGTCCGGATCGACGTGACTCCGCCACTAATTGCTCACGGGGAGGCAAGATACCGAGCTTTGCGATAATAATACGATTTCCTGAAGTAGGTAATTTGAAATTGTAAAACTCATTAAAGGCGCGTTGATAAGTAACCGATTCGTGGTCGTATAGGCGACTTGTCGAGAACGTGTTCGCAACCAAAATACTACTTTCTGTCATGATAGCCTTTACTTCTTCCAAGAATTCTCTAGTCAACATATGTTCAGGAATGTAGTCTCCGCTAAATGCGTCGAGCACAATATAGTCATATTTCTCGCCGCGAATTCCAGCACGCTTAATAAAGGGTCTCCCATCGTCAACGTAGGCCGTCATATTTTCTGTTTCATTGAAATAAAAATACTCTTCAGCAACCTTGACGACAGCCTCATCGATTTCCACAACATCAATTTTTGCGTCCGGAAACAAATCAGCAAACGTCATCGGTATCGATCCCCCGCCCAGTCCAATAACAAGAATACTCCTCGGATCAGGTTGCAACAAAAGCCCCGCAAAACTCATTCGCGTGTAATCGAACACCAAGTTGTTTCGGTCGTTGAGCACCATACAGGTTTGATTTCGATCGCCACGATGCACATTAAATAAGAGGCAGCGCCTATCGCCGACCTGAGTGACTGTAATGTCGCGATATTTTGACCGTTCCTCATGAATGGTTTCTGCTGTCGCAATTGAGTAGGAACAACAAAAAATCGCTATAAGCAATGGAAGGTTAACAAGAGTTCCTTTAACACTATTATTTTTCATAAACACCACTCGCAAAGTCATTATTGGTCTTTTTTAAGTATTCACAAAAAAGGATAATACAACCAGCAAACGCGAGACTTAAAACTGCTCCCCAAAGAATTTGGTTTACCTCGAACCAAAGCACAAAATAGAAACTTGTGCCTAATGTCCCAGCGGCACTACCCAAGGTTGAAACAAAATACAGAAGCCCCGCCATGCTCCCGCTTTGCTCTTCAGACTCGACCATCAGCCTCACTGAGTAAGGAGAAATCATTCCTAAAATGCTTGTCGGGATAAAAAACAAAAATATGGACGCAAACAATGAACCATAACGCGGATCGTCAATCGAAAGAAAGATTGGCTCCATGATGAAATCAGCAAACAAAATAACCGGCAAGGAAAACAATGCCGCACCAATAAAGAACATCGCGTAAGTCTTGCCACTTGGGTTGCGCGCCGACAATGTGCCCCCTACAAGGTAACCAAACGCCAGCGCCAGCATAAATATAGTTATTATGCTGCCCCAAACTGACAAACTACCCCCAAAATAGGGCGATAATATGCGGGCGCCCAGCATTTCGACTGTCATAATACAAAAGCCGCTAACAAACGCCATACCAGTTATGATCGCTCGAGGTAGTATCCGATTCTGTTTTTTTCTCAAAGGTTTTTTCCAACTTCATAGCATTTTACGTGATCGTAAATTAACATTGAAAGTGTCTAATTAAAACGAGTTTGCAGTGAATCACTGTCAATTATCTCGAAGATCCGCCTCAGCACTCGTTCCTAGTGACCGTCCACCATCTAAAGCGATAACTTGACCTGTCATGTATTTCGATGCTCCCGAAGCAAGAAATATTGACAAGCCCGCCATATCTTCCGGACTGCCAATACGGCCTAAAGGGTTTTCTGATTCAATCTTATCTCTGAAGTTTTTTAGCATGTGATCCATCATTTGGCTTTCAAATGGCCCTGGTGCGATCGCATTCACATTCAATCCCTTCGAGCCCATTCTGACCGCTAGATTTTTAGTCAAAAAATGCACTGCGGCTTTACTCGCTCCGTAAGCAAAGTTATCCGTTGAAGAAACCCGCAGGCCATCGATCGAGCCAATATTGATCACACGGCTGGGATTGCCGATAGATGCTTTCTTTAAAAGCAAGGGCATAAGATCTCGCGTAAGAGCGAAGATCGCTTTAACATTAATATTCATTACTTTGTCGTAACCATCATCTGGATACTCTTCAAACGGAGCACCCCAGGCTGCCCCAGCATTGTTGACCAAGATATCAATCTTTTCTTCGCGCTCCTTAATGCGCCCAATAAAGTTCTCTCTTCCCTCTTTGCTCGCAAGATCGGCTGGAATAGCTATACATTCACCGATCTCAGATAACTCTTCAGCGGTCTTTTCACAAGCCTCAATCTTGCGAGCAGATATGTATGTTTTAACTCCATTTTCGACATAAGCTTTCGCAATCATTTTCCCGATTCCACGAGAACCACCGGTAACAATTGCCGTCTTTCCAGCAATTGAAAATAAGGCATCTAAATTAAGGGACACTATTACCTCCTACTCCGTAATTTTTTCTGAGATGATTAATTCACACATTTTCTGAAGCACATGCGCCTTTTCCAAAAATCCGGCGAATCGCTTATCTTTTGTATGCCCATGATAATAACGGTAGTAAATCTGCTGACCTATTACGCATAGCCGAAACAGACCAAAGCAGAAATAGAAAGGAAAATTCTCAACAGATAATCCTGTGCGTTCTTGAAATCTATGAATTATCTCCACCCGCGTAGGTGCGCCCTCTATATCTGACGGCATTGTGCGTGCTTCACGAAAAAAATCAGGATCGTTCATCTGGACCCAATAGCCCAACGTGCAACCCAAGTCCATCAATGGATCTCCGACGGTAGACATTTCCCAATCTAAGACGCCAATAAGTCGCAGCGGGTCAGCTGGATCAAAGATGACGTTGTCTAGCTTATAGTCGTTGTGAATAACACTCGCTTTCCCGCTCTCTTGCGGCATATTGTCATGCAGCCACCTAATCACAGAATCGCAGTTTACAGTATCAGGAGTTACCGCATGCTCCCATCGCTTACTCCAACCTTCGATTTGTCTCGCAACATATCCTCGCGGTTTTCCAAAGGTATCCAGACCCACCGCCTCTAGATCTATAGAATGAAGATCCCCTAAGACATCAAAAAAATTAAAAAGCTGTTTGCGTATTTGGCTCGGTGATAGTTTTAAATTCCGCGGGTATTCACGCCTTATAACTAATCCTTCGATATAATTCATCAAATAAAAATCACAACCAAGAATTTCTTGATTGTCACAAAAATGAATAGGGCTAGGCCCGAATGCATAAGCATCTTTTAAGGCGTCTAGAATACGATACTCGCGGGACATGTCGTGAGCTGATTTCACTTTACTTCCAAATGGCGGCCTGCGCAGTACCCATTGCTCACTCTCAACGGTTAACAAATAAGTTAAATTCGAATGCCCGCCAGGGAATTGCTGCATCTCCATTAAAGCCACCTTACTTCCAAGAATCGGCTCTAGGTACGCTTTCAATGCCCCAAGATCAAGTTCTTCACCCTCTCTGATCGCACCTGCTCTATCTACTAAATCACTGGATTTCAATTCTCTACCTTTTGCTATCGATAGGTTATCAAATGTTTCATGCCTTTCATTTCCAAATGAGGAAGGCTATTGAACTGGGTCAATGATACCTTATCATTCCCATAGCGCACACGCGTAACAGAACTGTTATGGATCATCCAATTAGTTGAGATTACATGCTCGTCTGAAAAATTAAGAACCTTTTGCAGCGCCATAGCAATGACGCCGCCGGAAGTAGAAATAAGCACCCTACTACCCGAGGTATGTTTTTCCATTATTTCATCAATCACTCCATACACCCGGTTTTTGAAGGTTTCCCAGCTCTCATAGTCTGCGTCTTCGGTTGAAGGCGTGAGCTCATTTTTGATCCATTTAGCGGTAGCAAGTTCAAACAAATTTTGGAATACGCGCTCGTCTTTTATAGGCCAATCTGAAGCAGCTTCAGTTTTATCATGCTTCAAATAATCGCGCATATAAATTCTCAGCAAGGAGTCGCCGCTATACTCATTAAACGCATCTTTAAAATTAGGATATGAAGGCGAACCCTTGACCAGAGAAATCAACTGTTTCGCCGTCTCTTTTTGCCGTAACAACGTGCCAGCATAAATATGGTCGAATTGCTCTCCCATATCTCGCCAATGCTTACCCAAAGTGCTCGCTTGACGCACCCCGAGAGCACTTAATTTATCATATGACTCTTCGCCAAAAGAGGCTTGCCCATGACGAACAAAGATGAGTTCACTCACGCGGCAATCTCACTACTTTTACAAAGAAGCAAAGCGTTCTGTATGATAATCAGTATTACCAAACATTATTTCTAGCGCAGTTACTCTCTTAAAATAATGTCCGACATCTAGCTCATTGGTGACTCCAATCCCGCCATGGATTTGGACAGATTCTTGGCCAACAGAGCGGATTGCTTTGCCCACCCGGCTCTTCGCAGCAGAGACCGCTTTAGTTTTTTCACGCTGTCCTTCCGCGCTATCAAGCTTCATTGCTGCCATCACCACAATAGAACGAGCCAGTTGGCACTCTATAAACATATCTGCCATGCGATGCTGTAACGCCTGAAATGTTCCGATCGACGTCCCAAATTGCTTTCGAGTTTTACTGTATTCAACAGTTTTTCTCAGCAGCACTTCTAATGCTCCTACAGCCTCAGCAGAAAGACCAACAATCACCCTATCCGCAACCTTCTCCAGCGCACCGAGCGCGTTTCCTTTTTCCCCCAGCCTTGCCGTCGCCGGGATAACCACGCTATTAAAATCTATCTCGGAAGATTTCTGTCCATCGACGTTAGTAAAAGGCCTTACGGTAACGCCTTCAGTAGCTGGAGGAACGCAAAAAACCGAAATCCCATCAGGATCTGTTTCAGTACCGGACTCTCTCGCTACTACAAGCAACTCATCAGCATTCGGGCCGTTTAAAACGGCGATTTTCTTTCCGTTAATAACGATATTGTTCCCGTTACTAGCAGCCGAGGTTGCTACTTTAGAGAGGTTAAAACGACTGCCGGCTTCCGCAAAGGCGCAAGCCAGCATCAAGTCCCCGCTAATTACCCTGCCTAGCTTTTCCGCCTTTCGATCCTCATCAGCCAACTCGCTGACTAGGCCGCCGCAAAGAACCACTGAAGCCAAGAAAGGCTCAACAAGATTTCCCTTGCCAAACTCTTCCATCATGACCATCAGGTCCACAACGGATCCACCGAGACCCCCGCTTTCCTCGCTGAAGGGAACAGCAAGCCACCCTAGTTCAGCAAACAATTGCCAATTTTCTTTACTATAACCTTCTTCACTAGCAATTATTTTCATGCGTGTATCGAAGTCATAGCTTTTACTTACAAATTTTTGCACTGAATCTTGCAGCATTTGCTGCACTTCCGAGTATGAAAAATCCACTTAAAATCCTCTCGCTATTTTTTCCGCTTCGCAAAGATCGCCTATAATCCTAGAACCGCTTTGCAAATTATGTTCCGTTGAATTTCGTTTGAACCCCCGTAAATAGATGCCTTTCTATTGTTAAAGTAGGTTAGGGTAGCCGAAGCAGAGCTTTCTATTCCAATCGACGCCCCCTGATAACCATCTTCAAATTGCTCAGGAACGTATGGAAGGCATTGCAAGGCTGCAAGCTCCACAAAAATTTCATCTATCCGTTGCGCAATCTCAGTTCCTACAATTTTGAGAATGGAGGATTCTGGGCCAGGCGCTTTACCTGCAGATACCGAAGCTAAAGTTCGCAGCTCAGCATACTCAAGCGCTTCCAGTTCTATTTCAAGCGAAGCAATTTTGTTTTTGAAGATCTGATTCTCCATCATATTTGCGCCGAAACCATCATCAGTCTCTGTCGCCAGCCGCTTTAATGAACGCAGCCGACGCCTCCCTCGCGGCACCCCCGAGATATTTGTTCGTTCATGAGTCAACAAAACCTTTGCATAAGACCATCCTTTATTCTCTTCTCCAATAAGATTCTCAGCAGGGACGCGCACATCGTCAAAGAACACTTCATTGACCTCGGGATGGCCATCTATCAATACTATCGGCTTAAGGGAAATGCCAGGTGAATGCATATCAATTAACAGAAAACTAATACCTTCCTGTTTCTTTACCGAGTTGTCCGTCCTCACTAGACAAAAAATCCAGTCAGCATATTGTCCATAGGTGTTCCATGTCTTAGCTCCATTAACAACATAGTGCTCACCGTCACGAACGGCAGAGGTTTTTAAAGATGCCAAATCAGAGCCGGCATTTGGTTCAGAATAACCTTGGCACCACCAGACATTACTTTCCAGTATGTCTGGAAGGAATCGAGCCTTCTGCTCATCACTTCCATAAGCCATAATAATCGGCGCTACCATTTTCATTCCAAACGGCACGGGCTCTGGCGCTCCAATTGACCCCATTTCATTGGCAAAAATATGCTTTTGAATTTGTGACCAACCGGTACCGCCAAACTCCTCTGGCCAGGATGGCGCTGCCCAACCTTTCCTGTAAAGAATCTTTTGCCAATCAACAATCTCTTCTTTACTCAATCTAATATTCGCGTCGATTTTCGAGCGATAATCCTTTGGAAACTCGCTTTGCAAAAATGTCCTAACCTCGTCCTGAAAAGCTAATTCCTGCTTCGTAAATTCAGCATTCACTTATAATTTCCTCGCTATTAATCTCCTGCCTACACCGCAGGAGAATAAATCAAGTCCAAAAATTTCTATCGTTTCAGTTAATTAGCAACTAGCACTGCCAGCCACAGCGTAAGATTATCATTTAATAGCCACGCAGATAAACAAAAATCGAACGCTTGCTCGATGAATTTACTTGTTTTATTTCCCTTAAAACCTACAAAAATTCTATCGAGTAAAAGGCTAGAACCGATAGCTTTCAAATAGCTTTAGAGACTCGAATGAGTTATCCTTTTTTTGAGGCTGGTAGTGATGCGCTAGTGAAATGATGTTGCCCTGTAATCTACTCGGATAGAACCACAATGAAATTAAATCCACTTCTCAAATTGATCTTTGTTTTTTCTTTTACCAGCAGCATGATCGCCTGCAGCTCAACTAGCGAAGAAGCCATCGATGAAGTTGTAGACGAGTCAAGTGGATCAGGCATTGATGCTGCCACCAGGCGAGCACAAGAGCTTGAGGAAGAAGCGCGGGGCAGAGCTGCCGCTGCTGAGGAGAGAATGAGGCGCTCCGCTCTAGCAACACGTGTCTTCTATTTTGATTTTGACATTGCTGAATTCAGGCAAGCCGATCGCGATATTCTAAACTTTCATGCTCGGGACCTAGCTAGTAGCAGAAGCAACCGAATTCGTGTAGAGGGCCATGCTGATGAACAAGGGACGCGCGAGTACAACCTTGCACTGGGCGAAAGACGCGCAAATAGCATAATGAATTACTTGATCGTAAACGGTGCGGCGCGCAATCAAATTGAAATAGTAAGTTATGGTGAAGAGCGCCCAGCGGACCGTGGAGAATCTGAAGCCGCGTATCAACGTAATCGAAGGGTAGAACTGATAACACAATAATTTTCAATCGCGAAATCAAAAGCACGTTAAGCCTTACGAGATAAACGCAACCTCTCCTTCCTTATAAATTTGCTAGTTGCTGAGAAATTTCTTCGATAAGCTCCATACCTGCTGATATTCCTCCAGAGAACGAAAGAAAACCATGAATCATGTCTGTATAACAAACATGAGAAACATGAACGTCATGGTCTTGCAATCTATCAGCAAGAGCTTTTCCTTCGTCCCTCAAAGGGTCAAACCCTGCTGTTACGATAAAAGCAGGCGACAAACCACTGAGGTCTCTTTCTAAAAACAGTAAATCCGGATCGCTTGCCTGTTCGGGGGTCTCCAGGTAATGACTTCGAAACCACGCCATCCCCGCCTTAGTAAGAAAATAACCACTTGCAAACTCATTTACTGAAGGAAACGACATAGGCAAGTCGATCGACGGATAGATTAAAATCTGGTAAGCAGGAACACATACCCCTTCTTCTTTACATAATAGTTCCACACCTAATGTTAGGTTACCTCCCGCACTATCACCTCCAACCGCAATTCTTTCCCGATCAATGCCCAATATTTTGGCGTTCTCCCGAACCCACATATAAGCATCAAACCCATCTCTGTGAATGCTTTTAATTTTATTATCTGGCGCCAGTTTATAATCAACAGATATAACGATACTTTTACTCTTCGCCGCTATATGTTGGGCAATTGTGTCGTACTGATTGACATCTCCAAGCACAAATCCACCGCCATGGTAAAAAACAAACCCCGACCGAAGACCGCTATCCAAGCCCAAAGGCTTATATATACGAATCAGAACCTCACCCGACCGAATCGGAATCAAAACATCTTCTATCGAGTCGAGCTCACAAGGTTTCGGAGCGAAAGGATTTCCTCGCTCTTGGCGAAAAGCCCTAGCCTGGTCCGGTGTTCCATCTTCAATCTGTGGAAGGCGCGCGGAAGAATCCGCAACTTTCTTGGCGATTTCATTAATCTTTTCCGCAGACTTAGGTTGGCTTGAACGGTAGTTTTCGATCAGTATTCTCCTAAAAGAATGAGTTCTTATTCTTCGCCGACTCGAATCCTACAAACCAAATCAAGAGCGTAAACAAAAAGATGCTAGGCAATATATACAACGCAACATTATTTATGGATTGTGCACTGAGATCAAAAAAAGCCAGTCCGCCGTAAACTGTAATACCAACCAAATGAGCCAGCAAGTAATAATTAATAAAGGGCTCATTATTGTGAGTCATAGGCCAGGGCTTACAAGTAAACAGCCAACGAAATCCCATAACCAGTCCCAGAATATCTGTTGGCCAAAAAAGAAGAAGGTTTAGGTTATGGTGAGTATCGAGGTGATCAGATATGAACCAACTCCCTAGCATCAATAATCCATAGATACCGCTGAAGCCCATCATTATCAATCCTAGAAGACCCAGTAATCTCCAGGTAAGGCTAGCCCACCTCAACCCAAGATTAGAATAATTGGCATAATATGATTGAGGTATTCTCTTAACCATCAACAATAAGAATAACAATGGTGAAAAGAGTAAAGCCGAAGCAATTTGATAGGGATTAGTCTCAATTGTTGGCGGTGAAAAATCTAAGATTGTTTGAGAATCAGAAAGCAGCATTTGACGTTCACCATTTTCTGCCACATCCGAAACCATCTGTCGCAAATACCCTCGGAATTGTAATGGTAAGAACATCTGCTCCCACTCAGAAATTACTCGGTCAATATTACTATTCATCAAAATATCTAGCGAAAGAGCTACGAACCCAACTGACTGATAATGAGATTGAACGTGATCACGAAAAGTAAATCCGACGTTCTCAGCAAATTGTGAACTGATCTTCCCGTCCAGCGCCTCATCCAAATAATCACGGAGCTTAGTGGTGCAATTATTAAAAAAATATTGGTATGGATATTCAACATTAGAGGGCTCTATATTCCACATCAGTCGCTGATAAAGGCGTTCTTTTTGAGGATTAGTAAGATTTATTTTATCCTGCCATACCGTGCGGCCTTGCGCGGCATAGGAAGCAAACTCCCGGCTCGGAGAACTGAGCGAGAGACGATAATCCATGACTCCTGTAAAAAAATCCCAAGAAAAACCTAAAACTCCCCCGCTAATATCGAAGACACCCCAATTATAAATCGTATCCGTATTAGAACTTTCGTCAAACAATCTTAACGCGGTGTGTCCAAAATTATTCCAGACATCTTCACCAACATCGACCGTAATTAAATAGAAGTGGAGACTGCTCATGTCGGGCGGCGACGGATATTCTTCTTCGATAACGGAAGTAATCTGACCACTAACTGAGAAAGAAACAGCTAGCAAGCAACTGCTAAAAAAATAATGCCACCAGCGAAAGTCAGAAGTTTCCATAAAGCTTACCGGTCTTCTCTCATACGTAGCCCATTTATTTTCTCACCAAAAACAAGAAATAAATCTCTTTATGTGACATGCTTAAGAAATATTATTGAGAATTTTCTGCTTCGCGACGCTCACTCATTCGCTCACCACGCAGAATATTTACCATGCCGTAATTCCCCTCATGACAAGCGTACTCATAGAGCTGACCGTCCACTTTAGACATGGGAACCATGGCAACGATTTTATCTTGAAAGGTAGAGGGATCCTCCACGGTAAACTCATATTCCACAGTATATAGGCCGACTCGTGTAAACCGCTCAGTCAAAAGTTTGTCCTCTGACGACCCGAACACGCCAAAGCTTTGGGTAAAGCGATTAAAATTCCGTGTTTCTACCACCAATGTATCTCCATCCCAATATCCGCGCGAATCACCAGTCCACAAACGTATGTCATCATCTAAAGATTTTTTAGATTCTATAGGAATAATACGCGCATCATGTATCATTTCAGTCATAATGACTGCAGTATTTTTGTTTTGAAATATTTGGATATTGTTGTTGTAAAGATTAGGCGTAAACGGCGGCCCAGAATTAAAGCCTATAATGCAACGCTCAGACAGACCCCTATCCTCCGGCCCATCTTTCGCGATACCGCCGACCACCATCCTTACTGGACGCACACCAGGTTCGTCAGGACCCAGTCCTCCCACTTGCACCGGGACCCCCTCCTGAGTTTCTGGAAAACGACCATTTTCTGGATAAATAATTAGAGAAGTCCGATTATCTCCGTTCTCTCCCATTTCAAGCCAAAACGTATCATAGCCACCAACTCCAATATTGTTGATTGCCTCAAAGCCGGCCTCTGTTTGATTCGCTAATGCAGTAATTTCCTCTTCTGTAAGATACTGCTTATCTCCAAAAAAGGCCGGCCGCTGAAGAGGTATGACAGAACTAAAATTCCAAACTCCTCGCAAATCTGGCTTGTCCCATTCTGTTCGAGGAGCGGAATAATTGTCTTGCGCCTGCACAAATCCTATAAAGAAAAATAGAGCGAATGTAATAACGAATCCTTGGATTTTCATAATAACCTCTTACTTACTTATTTATAAGCAAACAGCCTGATTTTACAGCATCTTTAAGCGAGTCGCCTACTAAACTTGTCACTGACTATGATTCAGAAATAAATGCTAAATTGTTTCGTAAACCTACAAGGAGCAGACTTTAAACCTATAGCTTTTTCTTCTTTGCAGCAGCTCTCAGCGCCGCTCCAAAACCTTTATTGGCCCACAGCGTCATCAATTCGCTACTTTCCAAGGCCTCTTCTGGAGCTTGCAGATAACCAAGGCTCATTTCTTTTCCTTGCCTCTGATAACTGAATGGTAATAGATCTAAATCTTCAAATTCTTTCTTAGACTCAAGATCTACTTTTAAGTAGAAGACATTATCATTTATCAAACCAAACATTAAATCATCTAAAAAAACGCCGAAGCCACCAAACATACGTTTTGAATATACAGGGCCAATTAACTGACACAGACCCACAACGTAATCACAAAATTCTTGGTCCTCTCGGGAAATAGCCATCCTGAGTTATCAATATCCTTTAGTGAGGGCATCCAAAAGAAATTATCTGCCCATGATCAAAGGCTCAATCAGCGATTAGCCTTTAAACCTCAAAGTGCTATCATAACTGACACCAATTATTCTGTCGTTAGCATTGGAAAATAAACATATGAATGGAGCAAAAGCGCTTATAAACACTCTTGCCGATTGTGGCGTAGAATTTTGTATTGCAAATCCAGGCACATCTGAAATGCATCTCGTTCAGGGACTTGACGCCGTTCCAGAAATCAAGTCAGTACTCTCTCTTTTCGAAGGAGTTTGCACTGGAGCGGCTGATGGAATAGGGAGGATGACTGGAAAGCCGGCTGCGACGTTACTTCACCTGGGCCCGGGAATGGCCAATGGTATCGCCAATTTACATAATGCAAAAAGAGCAAATTCCCCGATAATTAACATCGTCGGCAACCATCCAAATTTTCATGTGGGCTATGACGCACCGCTTACTTCAAATATTGACACCCTGGCAAAGAATTTTTCCTGCTGGATAAAATCTGAAAGCACAGCTGCAACACTTGCTAAAGATGGTGCCGATGCATATACCGCATGCTTGCGCCAGAGTTCTGGCTCAACAGGACAGATAGCCACGCTAATCATGGGCGCGGATGCCGCGTGGGGAGAATCCCCGGGGCCCGCGGTGCCAAATGCGGTGCCTCAACGCTCAAAAGTTAACGAAACGTCTATTGAACAGGTTGCTAAAGTTATCGAAGGTGGAGGTGACACAGTGCTGTTACTTGAGCACCACGGCTCGGAACAAGCGGCAATGGCTATCGCTAGTAAAATAGCGAGCAAAACCGGTTGCAAACTGTTTAACAGCACCTTTCCTGCTCGAATAGACGGCGGACCAGGGCGAGTCGCTGTCGAACGGCTTCCCTACTTCCCCGAACAAGTGTTGAGTACTTTAAGTGAAGTTAAGAACCTAATTTTGGTAGGCGGTGAAATTCCGGCGAGTTTCTTCGCATATAAAAACACGCCCGGACAACTTATTCCTGAAGGTTGCCAGGTTACACGCTTATCCTTTATCGAGGAAGATTCAATTGATGCTCTAGAACGGCTTGCTGATAGGCTTGGAGCAAATAAATTTAAAACCACTTACTTTGAAAAGCAGGAAATAGGAAAGCCGACGGGAGAGCTCAATACGAAAACCATAATCCAATCACTTGCCGCAACTCTGCCGGAAAACGTTGTTGTCTGCACGGACTCGGGCGGAGGAAACGCAGCTTATCCGATGTGTCAAAATACGACTCAGAACAGCTGGCTGAGCCTGACCGGGGGCGCTATAGGACAGGGGGGGCCCTGCGCTGTGGGCGCTGCTCTAGCGTGCCCGGACCAGCGGGTGCTAGCGGCACTGGGTGATGGCGGCGCGGCATATACAATACAAGCTCTCTGGACCCAAGCACGTGAGAACCTTGATGTTACTACAGTTATTTTCGCAAATAACTCTTACAACATTCTCAATGTGGAATATGGACGGCTAGGAGTGACAGATGTTGGCGACATCGCGTCTAGCCTGTTTGATATAGGGAATCCAGCAATTGACTGGGTTTCAATAGGAAAAGGCTTCGGCGTCCCAGGAGGAAAAGCCAATACATCGGAAGAACTTTGTAAACTTTTAGAAAAAAGTTACGAGACACCTGGCCCCTTCATTATTCAAGCAAATGGAGAGCTTAAGAGATAGTTAATCGTTTTCTATACTCCAAGAAAAATCCTTCTGGATACGGCCTAGTTTTCCATAGAACGTTTCGAAGTTTACATTGTCTTGGTCTTTATTGGGAAAAAGAATTGTAAAAACTGGAATTATGATTAGTGGCAGCAATAACGTAACGAATGACGGATCCCTCCACTCGCCTAGGTAAGCTATCAGCTCATACCACCACTGAGCAAAGCCATTGGCATAAGCATTCTCCGGTCCGTCGAACAGTGTATTGAACAACCACACAACTGCCCCGCCAAAAAAGCCCGCTGCCATACCCCAAAATGCTGCTTTTTCAGAGGTACGACGCCAATATAAGACAAACGCAACGGCGACCGCCGGAGGAACAACCATAGCAAAACCAAGCAAGACAAATCCCAGCACCGAACTAAAATTACCCAGCCAAGCTATCAACGCTGCAACCGTTCCATAAATCACCGTAACAACTTTATATGCAAGTAATTTCTGATCTGAAGTGAATTTTTTTGAGCCCGGAAACCAATCATTAACGAACATAGTAGCACTCGCCAACAAAATGGGGGCTCCCGACGAAATCACTGCAGCTAAAACAGCGGCTAACGCTATCCCCCCCAATATTGGACCGCTATCAATGGCTAGTTGGGCGATATTTAAGTAACTGCTCAAACCACTCTCGGAGCCATAAGTCGCCATGGTCAATACACCAATAAACCCGGCGACCAAAGGCATTAAAGCCGCTATGGCACCCGCTAAGAAAAACCCGGGGATTAAATAATCCTCTCTCTTGGCAGAGCTCGCATAGTTCGCATACACTGAAGCCGCCGGTGTATGAATTGTCGCCGAGATAAACATTGCAATAATAGTGGCCAAACCAATTCCAGTGAAACTCCACCATTTCGTAGCATCTGCATCAACCTTAGTTAACTGATCGGAGGTAAGTTCTATCACAGTAGTCCACCCACCTAAATCATTCATTACCACCCAGCCAACGAGAGAAAGCCCCAATATGATGACCGAACAGTGAATAATATTAGCAACTGCCGTTCCCTTTAAGCCTCCCGAAACGGTGAAAGAGATTATGAGAAAACCACCGATAGCGACCCCAATTGGAAACGGAATACCGGTCACTCCAGAAACTATTGAACCAATTATATAGGGTTCAATTATGTTAACGACCAAATACTCTGCCTGAACACAAAGGCTAGTTAACCACTGACATCGATAAGAACCAAAGCGATGATCAAATACTTGTCCTACGCTCACCACTTTCAAACGGCGGTAAGGAATTACAAAAAAAAGCCCTACAAGAAATAAGGCCGCAAAGGAATTTACTCCGTACCACATATGACCGATACCTTCAGCAACAACATCGCCAGCCACCCCGTAGGTTCCCGCACCCCCAATCCGGGTACCCGCGGCACCAGCACCAATCATTATAATCCCTAGCGAACCCCCTCCTATTGCCCAATCGGCGGCGCTACTCTTTTTCCGATTCAAATAAAACCCAAAAGCAGCAAATGCCAAGAGGTAAATGATTATGACTGCGGAAGTGGTATTCATTTTTAATCTCTAAATTTTCAAGCAGCTCGCATCATTGCAATAAGACTCCAAAGAAAAACATGCCACAAAGGAATGTATCAGAAGACAAGTTATAACCACCTTAATTTTAAATCCTGCATCAGAGGAATAATCCATCCAATCGGAAAGAAGCACATTATCGCACAATCAGAGTGGAAATTTAGTCCTAGCAATGAAAGCATTCATCTTAGAAAGCAGATTGCGACTTTTATTTCTGACAACAAAAACTGATTCCTCCCGCTCGCCCGGAGTGAGATCATGGTGGTCGATTAAAACGACTTCATCACCATGGGATGGAATCACTTTACCATCAAGTGAGTAATACTCAGCCTCAGCTATAGCATCAAGTTCTCCAGCGTCAAACTCGCTATAAAGCTTAGCAAACGTATCTGTCCTCCTAACAAGAACACCATCTGGTGCGCGGTTATTAACATCACGCTCAGCAGCCATACCCGATACGACTCCCACAGTTTCGCCGATAAAGTCGTTTATGGTTACATACCGCTGCTGATCCTTTGGATTGATTCTAAGAGCACGGCGCTCATACAGGAATGGTGCGGAGAACGTTGCTCCTGAGCTGACGCGGTCATGAAAACTCGCGACATTAGTCGCGACTATATCAACTTCGTCCTCACTAGCCAACAGCCACGATTGATCAAAAGGAACGACTACCCAAGAGATGGTCAACTTATTCTCAGCGGCGAAGCGCGCTAAGTATTGCCTTATCCAAAACTGCGGATCATATACACTTGTAGGATTATCCGAGGTCACTGCAGCCCTGAGCACTCCGGGATTGAGTGTTTCAATTTCTTTGTCCCCAGAACAGCCAGCCAAAGTAACCATTACTACTATTCGAGGGAGCAACCACGAACAAAAAATATTACCTGAGAATTTCTTCAAAGATTTTTTCATACATTTATTAGGGCACATAAAACGATTTTCATTTGCGCATTATACGCTTAATAACTCCGCTGCTATTAAGTATAATCTTTTCGCCCACCTTCAATTCACATCGAGTAAATACCATTGATTTACCTCTCCTAATTACACGACATTCCCCCTCCAAGAGATCACCTCGATAAGCTGGCGCCACGAATTCATTACTACAGCTCACGGTAACTACGCTCTCACTCTCCCCCATGTTTGCACCAATACACAAAGTATAGTCCGCAAAAGCCATTAAAATACCACCATGGACACTATCATGCGCATTACAATTATGATCTTGGATACGAAACGCAGTCCGAGGCGTATCTTCGTCTAAATAATAGAAGAACGGCCCCATATAATCTTCAGCCTTATCGCCAACCCAGTGTTTGTAATGAGAAGGAATCTCATAATCTCCCGGAACAATCTTCATTTAAACACCCCCTTAATCATCCTCTTTATCAGGAATTACGATTTCTGCCGCAGTCTCTGCAACTTTAAACGGCACCTTCGCAACCTCAAGAGCAGTATCAACAGCGCTCCCGACAACGACACCTACACAAGAATTTAAATTCGCGGTACACATAAAAACAAATATTGTTGTGCCTAAGTTTTTTAAATATTTCAATTTTTTCATTATTATAAACCTGATCCTTTTATCTGAGCTAATCACTTCCTGTTTATTCAAAAAAAGAACAGAAAATCTCACGAAATCTTTTTTATAATCTTAAAAAGCATAAACCTAATACACTATATCGGCTTATTTCATCTTTGATAAATATAGTTACAACATGGTTTGTATATTACCGCTCCCTCTCAGAAATCGGCCGAATTAGATGTAAGTTTTTCCCTTGGTTAACTATCTCCTTTAGTTCAGCCGCCAAAGATTCGCTCCTCCTAATAACCTCCTCCCAAATCTTCACTCTTTCCTTAAACGGAAAACTAGTAAAATCTCTTCTGTCAGGAATTTTTCCACCAGGAAGACTATGAACAAAATCTTTGGACGGTGCTAACATCACGACATTACTCAGGTAATCTTCATTCACTCTTCGCCATGGAAGACGCTTATCGAACCAACCAGGAATAATTTGGGAACTAAAATGCGGGTATAAAACTAAATTATCTATTTCATAAAAGGGCCAATCGAAATGATAGTCAACTATTCCACCATCCCAATACAAACCATCTCCAGCTCCTGAAATGTTTCGAACACCATCAAGTACGAAAGGTATTGAACCGCTTGACAGCAACGCATCTGCAAGATTATCAAGGCTAAGGGAACAAACCTTAGTCCGCATATTATTGGAGCATTTCTCCAGCAACGAAGCGTGTGAGCATGTGAAAATTATCCGCTCATAAAATAATGCCAAGGCACGACGCGCGATCAGATTTCCCAATGCGCTTAAACCTAAGTGCATAGCCTGCAAAACTTTAGCCCGAGAAGATCCAATTCCTCGTGCTTTAACAGAAACAACGTTGGTACGAAAAATTGGATTTTTAACTATTTCTTGTATGCCATTTTCTGCCAAAACCTTTCCCAGCATTATTTTTGCACTGGTAGTTACTTCCTCAACGGTAGGCGAACTTGAATAATGCTCGTGGCAATAGTACTTGGCTAAACGCTCCACACTGGCGACAGGATCGTTGGTAGCCATACAACACATTCTCCATGCACCAACCGAAGATCCTAAGGTTAACAACTCCTTTTTTCGTCCCGCAAAAAATTCACCAAATAGATAACGGTCTAAGCCCAGAAGTACAAACCACTTGGGCCCCCCTGAAGCGCCCACTAAAAGGTTGAATTGGTCTGCCTTAAAACCCTCGCTCTGAAGACGCTTAAGCGCAACCGGACCCGCATATATTTCAAGAGAAGTCATTGGAGGGAAATGATATAGTTTGTATCAGAATCAATCCAGCAGGATTAGAGCAGGCATGATTTTATATAAAAGCACTTCATCTCTTTACTGTTCTAAACCTAATCACCAAAATTTGGCATCATGATCTACTCTCAATTGCAAAATCGCAAAACGCTTCTATTTCTTCTTGCAATTGGGAATACTCTGGCATTCGCCACATGGCAGGTCTTGCTGAATAACTTCGCTGTTGAAAAAGCCTCATTTACTGGTGAGGAAATTGGAATCTTACAAAGCTTGAGAGAAGTACCAGGTTTCCTAGCATTTACCGCTGTTCTCATAATGCTCTTTATTCGACAACAAAGATTCGCAATCCTCTCCCTCATCACTTTAGGTATTGGCACAGCGATCACCGCTTTTTACCCTGCTGCATTGTGGCTATATGGGACCACGGTTTTGATGTCCTTTGGTTTTCATTATCTAGAAACCATGCACAACTCTTTAAGCCTTCAATGGCTCAGCAAAGAGGAGGCTCCAAAAGTTTTAGGAAAATTGCTTAGCACTAAGGCAATCTGTAATTTTCTGGTACTGGGGACGCTATATTCATTTTTATTATTTTTCACAGCAAACTACACGCTTATTTATATTTTAGCTGGAGGCTCAGCTGTTGTTATTGGTCTTTTTTGCTGGACAGTAATCCCACAATTTGAGGATAAAATAGTCCAGAAAAAGACACTGTTCCTGCGAAAGAAATATTGGTTGTACTATCTACTAACTTTTTTAGCTGGCGCTCGCCGTCAAATATTTGTTGTATTCGCTGGGTTTTTGATGGTTGAAAAATTCGGGTACCCAGTTGAAAACATTGTCTTACTGACGTTAGTCAACTCCGCTCTTACTTTTTGGCTCGCTCCAAAAATCGGCAGATTAATAAGCTATATAGGAGAAAGACGAACCTTAACTATCGAATACGTCGGCTTAGTAATTATTTTTATTAGTTATGCATTTGTCAATACTCCAGAAATAGCCGTCGCACTTTATTTACTAGACCACTTGTTCTTCGCCATGGCTATTGCGATTAATACCTACTTCCAGAAAATAGCTGACCCTTCGGATATCGCGGCGACATCCTCAATAAGTTTTACAATTAATCATATCGCTGCCGTTATTCTGCCGGCATTACTTGGGCTACTTTGGGTCATCAATCATGGTGCCGTTTTCCTCGTAGGGGCAATGATTGCTGCCTCCTCCCTTTTGCTGACACAATTAATTCCAGATAAACCCCAGCAGCAGCGGGAGACTCGCTGGATTCGCTGGCATCACAACCACAAAGTCTGAACCACGAAACGACAAAAAAGGATCTGTTGATTTTAGAAATAGATGGGGTCAAGGTAGTACCTCAGCCCGATTTAAAGGCAAGGCCGGAGAGGATAATTACTATCGGCCCTCAAACACAAATTTTGGCTTACTAGGAGGGGCATAAAAGCACCCAAGTAGAGCACCAATAAGTGCTCCACTGGCTCAGAGTTTCCCCGAAAAACTCATATTTTTTTATTCGCTTTCATCAAAAACAACATTGAAGGTCACAGGAACAGAGCGGCTTATGCTCGGCAGACCTGCGATTTCACGGAGGGCTTCTACACCATCGACAAGACCGTGTGAGGCCGCAGTAACGATTATTGGCTTGGACGTTGAGGCA
>JAQWOJ010000020.1 GCA_029245905.1 Gammaproteobacteria bacterium | reverse complement strand
TGCCGGGTATTGCGCTCTCCGATGCCCCGCCAACCCAATCCACTGCATCTTATAAGATATCGGATTACAGCGAAGATGACCTAGATAGAGAAGAGTCACCGTTTGGAGACCTGGAGAGATACGAGATAGACGTGCATCAATTTAAGTTGATAACACCCTTGGGTCGAGATTTTTCTGTGACGCTAGACGCAAATCATGAAACCATGTCTGGCGCATCCCCTTGGTATACGACTAGCGATTCAGACGGAGAGCCTCTGGTGGCTATGAGCGGGGCGAGCGGTATTTATGATGAGAGAACCGAGGTTTCTCTTGGCGCCAGCTATTATTCTGATAGCGGGACATTGTCAGGCGCTGTGGGTTACTCGGAGGAGAATGATTATAGGGCCTCATATTATGCGGTTAGCGGAAGCAGAAATTTTAATGATCAATTAACTACGTTGTCATTTGGTTATAGTTATTCTTCTGACGATGTTTTTCCTACAGATGCACTTCGTTTCAACAGGGTTCTTAATAGCAGTAAGAATAGCAAGTCGGGGGTTTTTTCAGTCAGCCAAGTTATAAATCCGATTTCAACGTTTCAATTGTCTTTGAATGTTTCAGAGCAATCTGGATTTTTGAATGACCCATATAAGTTGAGAGATATAAGGCCAAGAGACAAAACGCAAATTGCGGTAACCAATTCCTATCGCCGCTTTATGATTAATAATAACGCAGCATTTCATATTAATTACCGATATTATCATGATGATTTCGGAGTGAGCTCTCACACAATCGATGCTAGTTGGCATCAAAATATAAATAATTCTGTGAAGCTAATTCCAAACGTCAGATACTACAGTCAATCAGCAGCGGATTTCTTCACAAACGTGGACGATTTTCTCAAGCCTACGAATGAGTATCAATCGAGCGATTATCGTTTATCATCTTTCGGGTCGATTAGTGGGGGAATCAGTCTTGTTTTTACTTCTTCTCAATGGATTGCAACCTTGACTGCAGAACGGTACGTTGCTGCAGATCATTTTTCAGCATATTCAGTTAATCGTCCGAGCGCGGCCTTGGTCAGATACAACAGAATCTCTGCTGGTCTCGAATTTAGTTTTTAACTAGACAAAATTTGTCAGCGAACCTATATAAAGAAATTTCTTTCAAGGCCATGGGAAGCCCTTGTGAAATTAAGATATACCTTAATGAGGATGCGCAGCCTAGTTTTTTCTTTAACAAATTAAGAGTTGAATTGGAGAGGCTGGAGCAAAAATACTCTAAATTCCGAGCAGATAGCTTGCTATCTCATATTAATGCTAATGCGGCAAAAGGGGTTCCAACTGAATTAGATGCGGAAACTCTTTCCATTATAGATCATGCCTCGTCATGTTTTCATCATAGTGATGGGCTTTTTGATATCACTGCTGGGGCGTTAAATAAGCTCTGGGATTTTAGAAAAAATGAAGTGCCTTCAGCGCAGAAAATTTCTGACGCGCTCCTGGTCACCGGGTTTAATAAATTATCTATAGATAACACTTTGCTTAAGATGCCGGTGGGAATGGAATTAGATTTGGGTGGAGTGGTTAAGGAGTATGCCGCAGACGCCTTAGCCGTTAAAGCAAATCAACTAGGAGTCAAAAATGGGATTATAAACTTGGGTGGTGATATAGCGGTTATAGGTTGTCAGCCAGGCGGCAAATCTTGGCCCGTGGGAATCTCGAACCCAGAAAAATTTTCATCTGCGATAGCCAAAATACATATTTCTTCTGGAGGGCTTGCATCGAGTGGCGATTATCAAAGATTCTTTTTTTTTCGAGGAAAGCGTTATAGTCATATTATCAATCCAAAGACAGGCCATCCGAGTTCGGGTTTAAGGACAGTCAGCGTTGCTGCGAACTTATGCACTGTAGCAGGGTCTATAGCAACTATAGCAATGTTGAAGCGAGAGGAAAGCGCTTTAGAATGGCTAAATGAATTGGACCTTCCCTACGTAGTGATGGACTCGACGGGAAAATTAAATCGAAGTAAAAATTCTGACGTGATAAAGATGTGATAGTTGATATATTCATGTCGTGAAAATTTGACGCTGATATTGTCGCAACAGAAAAACTGCGACTGCCTGCCTAGATAATGAATAGGTGGCATCAACATTTTAATGCGTTAAAATGAGAATCTTACATAAAAAAAGAATACTTTAACCATGATTGAAACTAGCAGCCAGCGGGTTAAGCTGAAAAATTTAGCTGATCGAACTGAGAGTCTTAGGGGGTACCTTTGACTATGAAGTTAAACAGGATCGTTTGGCAGAAGTGGAACTAGAGCTTGCCGATTCTGCGGTTTGGGAGAACCCGGAATATGCTCAGTCTCTTGGAAAAGAAAGAGCAGATCTCGAGACGATTGTTAAAACCTTGGAGCAGTTAGATTCGGGCATTGAGGAGCTCGGCGATATACTTGCCCTTGCTCAAGAAGAATTAGATCAAGATCTATATGAGGCTGCAAACACAGATTTGCTGGCGCTTGAGCAGCAGGTGGGTTCTCTTGAGTTTCGAAGAATGTTTTCTGGCACAATGGACCAGGCTAATGCTTATTTGGATATTCAAGCGGGCTCAGGCGGTACCGAGGCGCAAGATTGGGCGGAAATGTTGCTTCGTATGTACTTGCGCTGGGGAGAGGAAAAAGGTTTTTCAACAGAGTTGGTAGAGGTGTCTGGAGGTGATGTAGCTGGAATCAAAAGTGCTACCGTCCGTTTTTGTGGTGAATTTGTGTTTGGTTGGCTGCGAACTGAAACTGGTGTTCACCGTTTGGTGAGGAAGTCGCCTTTTGACTCTGGTAGCAGGCGACACACGTCATTTGCCTCGGTTTTTGTATCACCTGAGGTTGATGAAGATATTGAAATTGAAATTGATATGTCTGAGATTCGAATAGATACCTATCGGTCAAGTGGAGCAGGCGGTCAGCACGTCAATAAAACTGACTCTGCGGTCAGGTTGACTCATGAGCCTTCTGGAATTGTGGTTCAGTGTCAGAGTCAACGCTCTCAACATAAAAACAAGGACATGGCAATCAAGCAATTAAAAGCGAAGCTTTATGAATCGGAGGAATTGAAGCGGAAAAAGGAAGCACAATCGGTAGAAGAGTCTAAGGCAGATATAGGCTGGGGAAGTCAAATTCGATCTTATGTCCTAGATGCTTCAAGAATAAAAGACTTACGAACCAACGTCGAAGTTACCAACACCGGCTCGGTTCTGGACGGTGATCTAGATCAATTTATCCAAGCTAGCCTAAAGATGGGGCTTTAAAAGAGATGAAAGAAAACAATAATGGTGTCCAATTAGTTGAAGACGAAAATAAGCTTGTCGCTTTGCGTCGCGAAAAACTACAGATAATCCGCGAAAAGAGACAAGCTTACCCTAATACATTTAACCGAGAATCTACTGCACAGTTATTGATCGTTAAATATAGTGAAAAAAACCGATCGCAACTTGAGGAGCTGGCGGTTGAAACAATGATCGCCGGACGAATTATCAGAATGCGCGGCCCATTTCTAGTGATTACAGATGGTGGAGTAAACATTCAACTCTATGTAAACAAGAAGGAACTGTCTGAGGCGCTAGCGAATGAATTAAAATTACTTGATTTAGGGGATATTGTTGGGGTGAGAGGAGTAGTCTTTAAAACTAATAAAGAAGAATTGACGATTCGATTATCTGATTTCCAAGTGCTCTCTAAATCCTTGCATCCACTACCGGACAAGCATAAAGGGCTCATCGATACAGAGCTTAGGTACCGTCAGCGCTATCTAGATCTTATAGTTAATGAAGATTCTCGCCTAATCTTTCGGAAGCGATCTAAAATAATAAGATTTATTAGAAATTATTTTGAAGACCTAGACTTTATGGAGGTCGAAACGCCGATGATGCAGGTTATCCCTGGAGGTGCTACTGCGCGACCATTCGTGACACATCATAATGCACTAGATCAGGATATGTATTTGCGTGTTGCGCCTGAGCTTTGCCTAAAACGTTTGGTCGTGGGTGGTTTTGAAAAAGTATTCGAGTTAAATCGAAATTTTCGAAACGAGGGTTTGTCTGCAAGACACAACCCTGAATTTACGATGCTTGAGTTTTACCAAGCCTATGCAAACTATCATGATTTGATGGACTTGACGGAAGATTTGCTAAGGAAAATCGCGTACGCGCTAGGAGAAACTACCAGGGTCACTTATCAAGGCTCTGTCTATGACCTCGGCAAGCCATTTGCCCGAATTTCGGTTCATGAAGCTATCTGCCGCCATTGCGAAATTAGCGAAGCAGATTTGAAGACAATAACTTTGGTGAAAGCTGCTGCCGAGTCTTTAGGGGTGCAGTTTGAAGATGAGTGGAGTTCTGGAAAGATAATCATGGAGATATTTGAGCAAAAAGTTGAGAGCAAGCTCGATCAGCCCACATTTGTCACAGAATATCCAATCGAAGTATCGCCATTAGCGAGACGCAATGAAGAAAGACCAGAGATAACAGATAGATTTGAGTTAATAATTGGTGGTAGAGAACTGGCAAATGGATTTTCAGAACTAAATGATCCCGAAGACCAAGCAGAAAGATTTCACGCACAAGTTGCGCAAAAGAATTCGGGTGACCAAGAGGCAATGCATTTTGATGCCGATTATGTGACTGCGTTAGAATATGGTTTGCCGCCCACCGCTGGTGAGGGCATCGGAATAGATCGATTAGTAATGCTTTTTGCTGACGCTCCGTCAATAAGAGATGTATTGCTTTTTCCGCATATGCGTCCGCTTAAAAACAGTGATTGAGGCTCAGCATAAGAGAGAAAAAGAAATAAGGCTCGACGAGTCATGGATTGAGCGCCTTAAAACATCATTTAGCTCAGAATATATGATCATGCTGAGAAGGTTTCTTATTCAAGAGAAGGAGCTGGGTAAAAGAATATTCCCGCCTGGACGTGATATATTTAATGCTTTGAATTCAACGAAATTTAACGATACGAAAGTCGTCATCCTTGGGCAAGATCCTTATCATGGTTTTGGACAAGCTCATGGTCTCTGTTTTTCTGTCAGAGAAAATATTGCCATTCCTCCTTCTCTTCAAAATATTTATAAAGAGCTTCACGACGATATTGGCTTTATTTCGCCAGGACATGGATGTTTAACATTCTGGGCTGAACAAGGAGTATTAATGCTTAACTCTGTGTTAACAGTTGAGGCAGGAAAAGCTGCTTCTCATCAAGGAAAGGGCTGGGAGCGATTTACAGACTCAATAATTGAGGCCCTTAACGATGGGAGAGATGGCGTTGTTTTCTTACTTTGGGGTAGTTATGCGCAAAGAAAAGGATCGATGATAAAGAAAGAGAAGCACCTCGTCCTAGAGTCGCCGCACCCATCTCCTTTGTCAGCGTATAGGGGATTTTTTGGTAATCGCCATTTTTCGAAAACTAATGATTATTTGATTGCTCGAGGTGAGCTGCCAATTAATTGGCAGCTCCCTATTTACTCATTAAGAAGGTGAATAAATGTCTGATGGTGCGTGTATTATTATAGGAGCAAGCCATTCGGGCGTTTCCATGGCAATGCAGTTAAGAAAGCAGCGATGGAGTGGAGATATAAAAATAATCGGCGCCGAGAAAGAGTTGCCTTATCACCGTCCCCCGCTTTCGAAAGAATATTTATCTGGGGAAAAAAGGCTTGAAGATATAAGTTTACGACCGAAAAAATTGTTCAAAGAGAATGGCATAAAGCTATCGCTAGGGGTGTCTGTTTTGAGCATCGATCGTAACGCGAAGAAAATTTCTACTAGTAATGGGGAACAGCTATCTTATGAAAAACTTGCGCTATGCACGGGTGCAAGTGCGAACAGATTGCCCATAGAGAATAATCTGGATAACATTTTTTATCTCAGAACTGCCTCAGATGTATGCGGCATATCTTCAGCGCTTCCTGGAAAAAAGCGGGTGGTAATCATAGGAGCAGGATATATAGGGTTAGAGTCAGCCGCGGTGTTCAGGAAAATGGGATTGAAGGTAACTGTTATAGAGTCGGCAGAACGAATTCTGGCAAGAGTGACTAGCGCGCTGATGTCCACTTATATTCAGAGCCTGCATGAGAAAGAAGGGGTAGAATTTAGACTACGTTGCTCTGTAAAAAAAATTATGGGACACGGGACGGTTAATAGCGTTAGTACTGATAGCGGTGAAGAAATTCTAGCGGACATGGTTTTGATCGGGGTGGGAATCACACCAAATATAAGATTGGCTAAAGATGCAGGCTTGCAGGTTGATCGAGGGATACTTGTGAATCAGTATTGCGAGACTAACGATCCGGAGATATATGCTGCTGGTGATTGTACTCAATTTACGAGCCATATTTATAATCAATCCATTAGATTAGAGTCAGTTCAAAATGCTAATGATCAAGGTAAATGTGCTGCAGCGAATATTTCTGGTAGTCAAAAAAGATATGAATCTGTACCCTGGTTCTGGTCGAACCAATACAACGCTAAAATACAAATGGCAGGATTAAACCTAAATTTTACTGAAATAGTTACCAGAGGAAGTTTGAGTGAAGGCGCTGAGAGAGGTTTTGTTCTTTTCTATCTCCAAAATTCAAGAGTTTTAGCTGCCGATTGTGTTGATCGCCCAAAAGAATTCTTAATTAGTAAAAATTTGATAAAAAACAAGAGTAGGGTACCTAATGCTGTCTTAGCAAATGATTCAATTGACCCTATAGATTTTCAAAAATACCTGTATTAAAACCTTTTAGGTGCCGGAGTAAATACATCCACTCGTACATGTTTCTTTTACCTCTATTTCAGAAAGCGCAGGTAAATTATGTTTGAGTTGGTTCCAAATCCAGATCGCAATATTCTCGCTGGTTGGGTTTTCAAGCCCCTGAACTTCATTTAAATAGTAGTGATCTAATTGTTCACGGATCGGCCTAAAGGCCTCAGAAATTTCGGCATAATCAATTACCCATCCCGTTTTTTCTCCAAGGCTCCCATCCACTGAGATTTTCACCTGAAATGAGTGCCCGTGCAGCCTGCCGCATTTATGGTCTGATGGAACGTTTGGCAATCGATGCGCGGCCTCAAATGAAAAGTTTTTATATATGCGCATCAAGCGCTCCTAGTGGGGCAAAAGTGGCAAAAGATGGTACAGCGCAGTTCTTTGCAAGTACAGCATTAAGGTATTTTCGCTCTATCATTGGCCTTTATTGACATGTCGCCCTAAGTAGGTAGAATTCCGGTCTCTTCAACTTGGGGTGGTTAGCTCAGTTGGGAGAGCGTCGCCCTTACAAGGCGAATGTCGGGGGTTCAAATCCCTCACCACCCACCA
>JAQWOJ010000095.1 GCA_029245905.1 Gammaproteobacteria bacterium | reverse complement strand
ATTTATAAGCTTGGTAACTAACAGGTTGTGATTCATTGCTGCGATGGAGATGGATTGTCACGACCGTGTGGTCATCTTTCCAATCAAAATAATAAAGTGTTGCGCCGAGACTAATCATTAACGCAAGGAAAATATATGCACCCTTCCGCAGATCATCTGTGAATTCATCTTTAGGGCTATCTTTTTTTGATTTCGAGGCTTGAATAGACTTTCTTGTAGGGTTTGCGCCGCCTAAGTTACGTTGGCGAACAACGAAGAATGCTATAACAACTACGATAAGAGTAATTAGAAATTTACTGAGCATAGACTTAACCCAAAAAAATATTTACTGTAGATAGTATTAGTACAATACTCTTATTTCTGTTACGTGTTTATTGTGTTAATCATGCGCAACGTTCAACAATGGAATACTTGATGGGTGAACGTTTCCCGCTAAGTATATATCGCCAATTGGTTCTATAGTTTGAGCGTACAGGGAATCAATTCTTTTGTTCGTCTAATTTCTTGTTTTGAATTTTAGCCGTTATCGGTGATAAGCTTATTGCAGTAGCTTCCCGCGCTGTTTAATATTGGGAATCTAAGCTAGACAACTACTAAAAAATCCTATCTTAACAACTTTGTATAGAGCTAGGCACCAAAAAAGCCGACGAAGAAGTATCTTTGAGATGATTAATCCCACCAGACTACAATTAAGACCTCGTTTTTTTGCGGCGTTTCTCGAGAGGGTTTTCGGCCTGCGCACTTTGAGTGAAATTTATGAGCAGAGGCCTTTAGGAGTTAATCCGAAAGATTTTCTGAGTTATGTCATTGATGCGCTTGGGGTGAGTAACACTCTCAAGCAAGAAGAAAATCTTCTCGAAATTCCCAAAGAGGGGCCCTTATTAATAGTTGCAAATCATCCGCTAGGGGGGCTGGAAGGTATCGTTCTTGCTAATGAATTGCTTAAGTATAGGCCTGATTTGAAGGTGCTAACTAACGAGCTCCTTCGTCGTATCCCAGAGTTCAAGGAGCTTTTTGTCGGGGTTGATATACTTTCGCAGCGGGCGTCGAAGAGCAACTTTGCCGGGATAAAGCAGATTCATAGCCATCTAAAATACGGTGGGGCAGTTCTTATCTTTCCGGCGGGGATGGTTGCGACTTATGAGCGAGACTATGGCAGAGTTCAAGATGGACCTTGGAAACGACTTGTTGGGCAGCTTATAAAGCGTTATCAATGCGTGACCCTACCGATTCATGTTGGTGGCCGCAATAGCACTGTTTTTTATGCCGCAGGTATGATTCATCCGAGACTCCGGACCATTCTTTTGCCTAGACAGCTGAGTAATAAAAATGGTTTTAACTTAACCCTGACGATTGGGCGGATTATTCCCTCTGAGGAAATCAGATTGGTAAGCGACCCTCAGGCAATTACAGATTATCTCCGCGTGAGCACTGATGCGTTGGAGCAACTTTCTCTTAGTGTATCCAAGAAAATGACACACACCATTAAACCTAGCCCCGTAAACAACTCTTTGCAATTAGAGAAAGAAATAGAGGATTTAAAAGAATTTAGATTGATAGAGCATGATGAATTTGATGTTTATTGTGCGCCTTATGATCGGTTAGGGTTGGTGATTGAGCAGATAGCGATATCGCGTGAAATTACTTTTCGCGATGTGGGCGAAGGAACGGGTTTTTCTAAAGATTCGGATGAATTTGATTCTCATTACTTACATTTATTTTTATGGGATAAGATTAATTTGAAAATAGCTGGGGCATACCGCGTTGGGTTTGTAGATGAAATTGTCTCGACCCATGGTGTGGAGGGGCTCTATTCTCGGTCTCTTTACCGGTATGGCGATAGTTTTATAAAAAAATTAGGAGCGGCCATTGAAATGGGGCGTTCCTTTATCCATCCTGATTATCAAAGGCGGCCTGTTTCACTAAATTTACTTTGGAGGGGTATTGGCCGCATATTGGTTTCGAATCCGAAATATCATACTCTGTTCGGGTCGGTTAGTGTTTCGCGCGAGTATAGTGATTTGGCGAGGTCTTTGATTGTCGACGTGTTACTTTCTAATTTTAAGGCAAGAGAATTTAGCGACCTTGTTGAGCCATTGACGCCGCATAAAATTAAAAATCGCGTGTGGACTGAACGTATGCTGTCCGAGCTGGCTAACGTTAAATCGCTGGGCAAACTTATTGGCCGTTGTGACCCAGGAAAAAGTTTGCCTGTTTTACTTCGTCATTATTTGGCTCTTGCTGGTAAAATTGCTTGCTTTAACGTCCATGCTAATTTTAATGATTCTCTCGAAGGCCTAATTATTGTTGATGCGCGGATCACGGCTCCTAAAACTTTAAAGCGCTTTATGGGAGCTGAAGGTCATCAACGCTTTATGCAAATTCACAAATTGCAAGGATGAGCATAAACTGAATATAATTCCCAGATGAAAAAAACTCTAGCTATAGTGCTTTGCTTGACCGCATTGGTTCTGATTATTTCGGCGGTAGCCACTGGAATAAATTTAATTTTCATCAGTATGCGTCCGGAAACTATTTCTGTTCTCAATGTAATGATGGGAGATATCGTGCTAATTCCACTGCTCTTAGCTCTCGCTAAAATCTGTTTTAACAAGGGAAGAAAGATGCTAGAGATTCGTTCAAATACTCGAGTTTCGAAGGAAGAAACTCTCTGACTGCAGAGCCTTAGATAAAGGGGTATACTGTATCCCTTTTAATAACGTCCGGTCCGGTCATGATTATATTTGAAGATACAAGTCATTTTTCTCAAGCGGAACGAGGTTCTGTCGCCACGATTGGGAAGTTTGATGGTGTTCATCTCGGGCATCAGTTAATTATTGATCAATTGAAAGGCTTAGCTGAAAGATTAGACTTACCTACATTGGTGATTTTAATTGAGCCGCACCCCGAAGAATTTTTCGCAAGAGAGCTAGGAGTGTGCCCTGCTAGACTCACAACGGTAGAAGAAAAATGTGAATTGCTGGAAAGTCTAGGTATCGATTTCGTCTACATATTAAAATTTGATAAGAGTACTAGTGAATTAAGTGCGGAATCCTATATTAAGGATATTTTATTTGATGGTTTAGGTGTAACAGGTTTTATTGTGGGGAATGATTTTCGATTTGGTCACAAAAGAGCTGGAAGTTTCGATTTATTAGAACGAAAAGGTGCTGAGTTTGGTTTTGAAGTTATACAGACGGCCAGTTATGAACGAAATGGGCATCGTATTAGCAGTACTTTTGTTCGAGAACAGCTAGCTAATGGAAACTTTGAATTGGTCGAACAACTGTTGGGTAGGCCATATTCGATGAAGGGTTTTGTGGAAAAAGGCCGGCAGCTCGGCGCAGAATTGGGGTTTCCTACTTGTAATCTGAATCCTGCACGTCGTCAATTACCATTGCATGGAGTGTTTGCTTGTCACGTTAGATTGAGAAACAACTATCATGAAGCAGCGGTAAATATTGGTTATCGGCCGACGGTAACTGAAGAAGGTGTGCCGTTGTTAGAAGCCCATATTCTCGATTTTGACGAGGACCTTTACGGTCAAAATATAGAGGTAATATTTCGTCAGAAAATTCGAGGCGAATTAAAATTCGACGGCCTGGATGCGCTAAAAAAACAACTGGCCACTGATGTGAAACTCGTTAGAGAGGTATTTGGCTCAATTATTTTATAGTTTTAGCCAAAATGAATATGACTGATTATAAAGATACATTAAATTTACCCCACACAGACTTTCCGATGAAGGCTAATTTAAGTCAACGGGAGCCAGTTATTCTGGAAAAATGGAAGGATATGAATCTTTATGAAAAGATTCGCGAGAAAAACGCAGGGCGACCAAAATTTATTCTTCATGATGGTCCGCCCTACGCGAACGGTGAATTACATCTCGGTCATGCGATAAATAAATCACTAAAAGATTTTGTTGTTAAATCGCGCCAGCTTAATGGTTTTGACGCGCCTTATGTTCCCGGCTGGGACTGTCATGGGTTGCCAATCGAGCACAACGTCGAGAAGAAAAAGGGTAAGGCGGGTCAAAAAATTAGCTTTTCGGACTTTCGCGAGGCTTGTCGCGAGTATGCTTTGAAACAAGTCGAGATTCAGAAAGCAGGATTTATTCGGTTGGGTGTTCTGGGAGATTGGGAAAACCCTTATCTCACTATGAATTATGAAACTGAGGCAAATATTGTAAGAGCGCTGGGCAAGATTGTTGCTAATGGACATATGGTTAAAGGGTACAAGCCTGTCTATTGGAGTGTGGTAGGTGCTTCGGCTCTGGCGGAAGCTGAAGTTGAGTATCAAGACAAGGAATCTTTTGCTATCGATGTGAAGTTTACAGTGGAGGAGGAGGAGAAATTCTTAGGCGCTTTTACGGAGTTAGATCTAGCTAAGATATCTCGCCCAGTTTCAGTTGCGATTTGGACAACTACCCCTTGGACCTTGCCTTCAAACCAAGCAGTTTGTTTGCATAGAGATCTTGAGTATGCCCTGGTTAAAATGGAATTTGAAAGCAATATTGAGACGATTCTTCTTGCGAAAGTCATGGTTGAAGGTGTCATGAAACGGTATGGATGTTTGAAATATCAGGTTCTGGGGGAGGTTAAGGGTGGGCATCTCGAGAGCATTAAACTCCGACATCCGTTTGTCGATAAGATAATTCCGCTGATCCTTGGTGAACATGTTACGACTGAAGCTGGCACTGGCGCAGTTCACACGGCTCCGGATCATGGCCTGGACGATTTCTATGCGGGTAAAAATTATGGTCTTGGCACTCTAAGTTTGGTGGACGAGAACGGTGTTTTTACGAACGGTGCTGGAGAGTTTTCTGGGCTTCATGTTTATAAGGTCGACGAGCCAATTCTGGATAAACTTAAATCCAACAAAGCGTTACTTTGCCAGCAGAAAATAACTCATAGCTATGCTCACTGTTGGAGAACTAAAACCCCACTCATATACAGAGCCACTCCGCAGTGGTTTATCAGTATGACAGAGCAAGACCTTTTGGGTTCAGCTATAAAGGCGGTTGATCAAGTTAAATGGGTCCCGGAATGGGGAAAGGCGCGTATTGAGCTTATGTTAAACGGAAGTCCTGATTGGTGCGTTTCACGCCAGCGTACGTGGGGTGTGCCGATTACTATGTTTGTCGATAAAGAGACCCAAGAGTTACATCCTAAAACTGACGAATTTTTTGAGCAGATTGCTACGCTTGTTTCAGAAAACGGAATTGATGCTTGGTTTGATTTAGACCCTTATGAGATGTTAGGACCGGATGCGCAAAAATATGAAAAAGTAACCGACACGCTGGACGTATGGTTTGATTCTGGTGTTACTCACTACTCAGTCATGGATAAGCGAGAGGAATTAGAGTATCCGGCAGATCTTTATCTCGAAGGGTCTGATCAGCACAGAGGTTGGTTTCTGTCCTCCTTGAAAACTGCTATTGCCATGCATGGCTCTGCTCCTTATAAGGAAGTGTTGACACATGGCTTTTTTGTGGATGCTGAAGGAAAAAAGATGTCTAAGTCTTTAGGTAATACGGTGGCTCCAGAAAAAATTTTTCAGCAATATGGTGCAGATATTTTGAGGCTGTGGGTGGCCGCTACAGATTACAGAGGAGAAATGACGGTTTCTGACGAGATCTTTAAGAGAGTTGCTGATGCATATCGAAGAATCCGAAATACTGCGAGATTTATGCTGGCAAATTTGAAGGGGTTTGAGCCATCGAAAAACAGCGTAGAGATCGAGTCGATGTTAGCGATCGACCGCTGGATAGTGCGGCAATGTCAGATTATGCAGAGAGAATTAATTGACCACTACCACGATTATAATTTTTTGAATGTTTACCAAAAACTCCATAATTTTTGTGTTGTTCAGTTAGGCAGTTTTTATCTAGATGTTATTAAGGATCGTCAATACACAACTCAAATTGATAGTCTCGCCAGACGTTCTACGCAAACGGCTTTGTATTATATTATCGAAATGTTTTGTCGTTTGATAGCTCCGATCTTAAGCTTCACTGCCGACGAAATTTGGGAGAATATCCCTGGTGATCGTGTGAATTCAGTATTTTTGTCCAATTTTTCTGATGGTGTTACTGACTTTTCTGAGTCGCAAGAGTTTCCAGATGAATTTTGGGGAAAAATTATGGAAGTTAAGAGTTTAGTGAATAAAGAACTAGAGTCTAAAAGAGCAGAGAAGCTGGTAGGCTCAGGTTTGAGTGCTGAGGTAGATTTATTTTGCGGTGAAGAATTAGCACATCTACTGCAGCAGTTAGGAGAAGAGTTGCGTTTTGTTTTGATCGTCTCTCGAGCTTCCATTCATCCGATTTCCAGCGCTGATGTTGATTCGATTCAAACCGATATCAAATCTTTGAAACTCAAGGTCACCGGTTCGGCACATTCAAAATGTGAAAGATGCTGGCATCACCTTGCTGATGTGGGTCTTGATCGAGCACATCCTACTCTCTGCCCACGTTGCGTGAATAACATAGAAGGTCAGGGTGAGCGGCGTAGTTTTGCCTAGACTTTTCTTCTGTTGAAAATCAGATAATGGATATTTCTTCTATAGAAATCGTTAATGGTAGCAAAATCACCTTGCATTTCTCCCTAACTCTACGTGATGGAGAGGTGATTGATTCCAACTTTGACAAAGCGCCTGTGAGTTTTCAAATTGGTGATGGGAATATGTTGCCAGGCTTTGAAAGACTGCTTCTAGGATTAACTGAAGGCGATAGGCTTGAAGAACTGATAGAGGCCGCAGAGGCTTTTGGTGAAAGAAATCCTAAAAATGTTCAGCATTTCCCGATTGAAAGATTCTCTCATTTATTAGAAGATGAATTGATGCCGGCTGAGCAGGGAAGCGTAGTTGCATTTAAAGATGGTGCTGGTTTCGATGTGCCGGGTGTAGTCGCCAAAATTTTGGATGATACAATCGTCGTCGATTTCAATCATCCCCTTTCGGGGAGAGACATCTTATTCAAAGCACTAATTATTAAGGTTAACGAGTCTAATTTAGATGTGCTTGAAGTTAAGTTATAGTAAGAACAAAAGTGACACATATGGGATACTTAAATAACTCTATACGGTTGGCTAATCCCCGCGGATTTTGCGCTGGCGTGGACAGGGCCATTGATATTGTTGATCGAGCTTTAGATATTTTTGGTGCTCCTATCTATGTTCGGCATGAGGTAGTTCATAATAAATTTGTGGTTAAAAAGCTAAGAGAGAAAGGTGCCGTTTTTGTAGATGAATTGGATGATATTCCTACAGTCGATCTCAAAGGCCTGCCTTCTGTAGTTGTATTTAGCGCTCATGGTGTTTCGCAGTCTGTGCAAGAAGAAGCACAGAAAAAGGGATTCAAGATATTCGATGCGACTTGTCCCTTGGTAACAAAAGTACACCTTGAAGTAATAAAATTTAGTCGAGCGGGACGAGAATGTATTCTGATCGGCCATCAGTTTCATCCGGAAGTAGAGGGAACAATGGGGCAATACGACGATGTTCGTGGTGGTAAGATATACCTAGTCGAATCAGTTCAAGATGTTGCTAGCTTGAAGGTTAAGGACGGCTCCCAGCTCTCCTATGTGACGCAAACCACCCTTTCGATGGATGATACTTCGATGATTATTGATGCCTTGAGAGAGAAATTTCCTCTAATTGAGGGGCCCCGTAAAAAAGATATCTGCTACGCAACGCAAAATCGTCAAGACGCGGTCAAGCAGCTAGCGTTAGAATGTGACCTATTGTTGGTAGTTGGTTCTCCGAATAGCTCTAATTCGAATCGACTGAAAGAGTTAGCAGAAAGGTTGGGCTGTTCTTCATACCTCATAGATAGTGTAGATGACATTAATCCAGCTTGGTTTGAAAATAAGTTACGATTCGGAGTTACAGCCGGCGCTTCGGCCCCGGAAATACTTGTTCAGCAAGTAGTAGGCCACCTTCAGGACATTACCCAAACAGAACCTCAAGAGCTTCTCGGGGTTGAGGAAAATATTGTTTTTTCTATGCCTAAAGAATTAAGACTTAAAACCTAATCCGTAAATTATCAACTATGTATGATCAGAGCTTTTCTAGCTGTAATAGTTGAGACTCTAGTGAAGAAAGCGCCACATTCATTTGTTTCTGTTTATCTTTTTCCTTTGCTACAACAGAGGCAGGTGCGTTTTTTACAAATTTTGTATTCTTAAGCTTGTTCGACGCTGCGTCTAACCGCGATTTAAATTTGCTTATTTCCTTGGTTAGCCGCATTCGTTCGGCTTTAACGTCTATAAGCCCCGCTAGCGGCACTAAAATTTCGAGTTCTTTGTATAGTTGGGTTGAGGCTGCAGGGGACTCAGCGCCTTTTTCAAGCCACTCTATTTTTTCTAATTTTGCGAGTTTTTGCAAATAAGGTCTATAGCTTTCCAGTCGGCTTATATCAGCTTGATTTCCATTTCGGAGCATTACGCTGATATTTTTGGCCGGGGAAATATCCATCTCACCCCTTATATTTCTAATGGCAATAATTATTCCTTTCAACCAATCGATATGCTCTTCTGCCACGATATCTACGGACGTACCTTCAAATCTTGGATATGGCTCAAGCATAATGCTAGCACTCGTGTTCCCTAACAGAGGCGCAAGTTTTTGCCATACTTCTTCGGTAATGAACGGCATAAAAGGATGAAGTAGTCGTAAGGTCTTTTCTAAAGTAGCAAGCAGAACATATCTTGTAGCGTCGGCTTTTTCCGGATTTTCCCCCTCATCCCATAAAATGGGCTTTGATAATTCTAGATACCAGTCACAGTACTCGGTCCAGATAAACTCGTGTAAAATTTGAGAGGCAAGATCGAAACGATAATCTTCCAATGCTGATCTAACTGACTCTGCTGTGTGTTGGAACCGACTTAAGATCCAACGATCTGCAATTGAAAAATCATTCGGATTCGGCTCATTTATAATCTCTTCCTTCTCGGTATTCATTAGTACATAGCGTGCTGCATTCCAAATTTTATTGCAGAAATTACGAAAGCCTTCCGTGCGCCCCAGGTCAAATTTGATGTCCCTTCCTGTGGATGCAAGCGAATAGAAAGTAAAACGTAAGGCATCTGTGCCATAGCCTTTGATGCCGTCGGGGAATGATTTTCGAGTATTATCCTCAATTTGTTGTTTGAGCTGCGGCTGCATCATGTCAGAGGTTCTTTTAGTAATTAATTCCTCTAACTCTATTCCGTCAATCAAATCAATTGGGTCAAGAATATTTCCCTTAGATTTGGACATTTTTCTGCCATGTTCGTCCCGGACAAGGCCTGTGATATATACTTTCTTAAATGGAATCTGATCAGTGAATTTAAGCGTCATCATAATCATTCGAGCAACCCAAAAGAATATAATGTCGAATCCGGTCACAAGAACATTCGTAGGGTAAAACTTGTTAAAATATTCAGTTTCATCTGGCCATCCTAAAGTAGAGAAAGTCCATAACGCCGAAGAGAACCACGTATCTAGGACATCCTCGTCTTGGTGCAGTTTTTTTTCGTTACCTAGTTGATATTTTTCTCTTACTGCTGCCTCACTAGGAGCAGAATAAACCTTTCCTTCCTCGTCATACCAAGCTGGGATCCTATGTCCCCACCAGAGTTGCCGACTGATACACCAATCCTGAATATTTCTCATCCAGGAAAAATATGTGTTCTCCCAATTCTTTGGCACGAATTCGATTTCACCGTTTTCGACAGCAGAAATGGCTGGTTGTGCTAGTGATTTGATGGAGACGTACCACTGGCTTGTTAGATATGGTTCGACCACCACGCCGCTTCTGTCTCCGCGAGGGATCTTTAATTTGTGAGGCTCAATTTTTTCTAGGAGTGTAAGAGATTCCAAGTCCTTAACTATAATTTCTCTAGCTTTAAACCGATCCATACCTTGGTATTTTTCCGGGACATCATCGTTCAGATGCGCATTATCGGTAAAGATATTAATCATTTCTAAGTCATGACGCTTACCAATGTCATAATCATTGAAATCATGTGCTGGTGTTATTTTCACGCACCCGCTACCAAACTTTGGGTCGACATAATCGTCAGCAATGATTTGTATTCGCCGGCCGCACAGAGGGAGGTCAACAAATGAGCCGATCAAATTTAAATACCTATCATCTTTTGGATGGACCGCGATCGCTGTATCGCCCAGCATTGTTTCTGGGCGAGTCGTCGCAACAACGATATATGCATCTCCGTTTAAGGTTTTTCTATTGTCCGCTAGAGGATAGCGAAAATGCCATAGAGAGCCTTCCTCCTCTTCTGAGATTACTTCTAAGTCAGAAATTGCGGTAAGCAGTTTTGGATCCCAGTTGACTAATCGATTGCCACGATAGATCAAGCCCTCGTCAAAAAGCTCTATAAAAACTTTTTCTACGACAGATGATAGCTGCTCGTCCATCGTAAAACGTTCTCTCGACCAATCTAATGACGAACCCATGCGGCGAAGTTGCTGAGTGATGATATCGCCAGATTCTTCTTTCCATTCCCAAACTTTTTTTACAAAACTTTCTCGTCCAATTTGATGGCGATTACTTTTTAGTGTATTTAACTGACGCTCTACTACCATTTGAGTTGCAATGCCTGCATGGTCAGTGCCTACTTGCCATAGAGCTTGCTTTCCGAGCATTCTATGGTAGCGGGTAAGCGCATCCATAATAGCGTGCTGAAAACCGTGTCCCATGTGAAGTCGGCCCGTTACATTTGGTGGAGGTATCGCAATACAGTAGGGCTCTCCATCACCTTGTGGCGCAAAATATCCACGCTCCTCCCAAGTTTGATACCAGCGTTCTTCGATGGCTTGAGGTTGGTATGTTTTATCCATTAGTTTGTTAGATAGATGAGATTAAAGAGATAACAAGTATACCTTAAGGTGTTAATGAATTCCGACTTTGCCGATAGAATAAGTTATATTTTATAGGTTTCAAGAGGTAAGCCGTGAGTCTGATAGAAGCGATAATTGCTTCGACCCGCGAGCAGGCTCTGTTCATCGGGGCCTACAATTTCATTAATGCGCGAAAATTGATGGTGCTTTATACAGGCTTCTTCCGAAAGATTAATTAGGATGCCTTTCTGATTTTCAGGAATTTCGACCCCTAGTTGAATCGAGCAGTTTTGCTTGTTACCGACCTCATGAGGTAAGAAGCTTGAAGGGTCAAATTTCCATAGAATTTCATCTAAAACACGGAGTTGTTCCTCACTAGATGGTTGGATAAACACGTGGTGACCTAGGGCAAAAGCTTTTTCTGTAAGCTTACACGCAACCGTTAATTTACGTTCGATTCCTCCTTTATTAACTGAATAAAAGAAAACCTGGGTCATTTTTTCTGCAATTCTCGTTACGCTTTTTGTCTGCTTAAGTATTCAACAAGCAAAGAGACGGGCCTTCCGGTAGCTCCTTTTTGAGCGCCTGAATTCCACGCTGATCCAGCTATGTCGAGATGAGCCCATTTCTGCTTTTCAGTAAATCGTGATAGAAAACAGGCGGCGGTGATGGTTCCGGCTCTGGGTCCGCCAATATTGGCGACGTCTGCAAAATTACTATTAATTAAGCTTTGGTAGTCATCCCAGAGTGGCAGTTGCCACGCTCTGTCTAGCGAATGCTGACCGCACTCAAGGATACTTGCAGCCAATTCATTATTGTTACTGAGGAGGGCATTCACATGTGAGCCAAATGTTGCGACAGCTGCTCCAGTCAGTGTTGCTATATCTATAACGGTGCGCGGCTTGAATTTTTCTACAAAGGTTAGCGCGTCACAAAGGACTAATCGGCCCTCTGCATCTGTGTTGAGAATCTCTATGGTTTTTCCGGACATGCTCTTTACCACGTCGCCCGGCTTGGTTGCTTTGCTGCCAGGCATGTTCTCGGCTGCAGCCACGACTCCAACCACATTGATTGGCAATCTGAGTTCGGCTATACAGCCCATCGTGGCGATAACGCTGGCTGCACCGCACATGTCGAATTTCATTTCATCCATGCCACCGCCCGGTTTAAGGCTTATTCCACCCGTATCGAACGTTATTCCTTTGCCCACAATTGCATAAGGCCTACTGTCCGTTTTAGCCCCGTTGTGATGTATGACAATGAGTTTTGCTTCTTCCGCTGACCCTGCTGCAACTGATAACAGGGAACCCATACCCAGCCGAGCCATTTGTTTTTCGCTCAGAATTTGCGTGCTTAATGAGCGATTACTTTTTGCCAGTGAGACGGATTGCTGCGCTAGATAGGTTGGCGTACAAACATTGCCGGGTAAGTTGCCTAGTTCACGCGCGCGATTTATTGCCTTTCCTATCGCTTGTCCTCGCTTGACAGCTGAATCTAAAATTTTACGCTGGATTCCAGTTGAAGGAGATAGCGAAATAGATTTTGCCGCCCAAGGTTTCATGGTCTGGCTTTTTGTGGTCGTGTACGTATAACCAGCCATTTCAGCTTCCTGAGACAAGCGAGATGCGATCCATTTTTTGTCTTTATCTTTTGCCTCGCAGCTACTTATTGAAAAATGTAATGATTTTGCCTCGAGTTTCCGACACACCTTAAATGCGGTTGAGAAGAATTTGGAAATAGTTGTACTAGAAAGGCTCTTTTTGTCGCCAGCGCCTACAAGTAGAATTCTTTTGGCTGCAATCCCAACAGCATTATAGATAAATCGTGTTTCTCCTAGTTTGCCAGTTATATCTCCTGATTGAACCAGCTTGCTAACCGACTTCCTACTCGCAGAGTCTAAGACTTTCGCCTCCTCTGATAAACGTCCTTTATCCCATATCGCAACGATTATGCAATCTGAAACTATTTTCTCGGGTGAACCCGCTTTAATTGAATACTTCATAAATACATCTGCTGCCCCATGGATTGAAGAGTTTGCCTTTACAATTAATCAAACGATAATCCTAAGGCTATTTGTTAGGTTAAGCAACAGTGCTTAAGAGTTAATCAATGCGCTTTGTTTAGACTTAAATTAAGTGTCAATAGAAATAGCAAGATTGAACTAATTCGCATATTTGTTGTCATAGATAAGCCATAATAACAACGTCAAAGAACTTGAGGAGTGGGCGTTAAAAGATGCCGCGGTTAAATATTCCTGATCTGGAGAAAACTTTGTTCCGCATGGAGCGGAAAGTTGGGTTGAGCGAGATTAATTACGCAAAGCACCTTGATAGTGTTTCTATGGTCAAAATATTACATGAAGCTCGCTTACAGTTTTTAGCGAGCCTCGGGTTTACAGAGTCGAATATATATGGCCTGGGTCTTGTGGTCACTGACCTAGCTATAGACTATCGATCAGAATCTTTTGCCAATGATCTTTTAGTGATCGATGTAGGGGCTTCCCTGTTTAATCGCTACGGATTCGAAATTGGGCTAAAGGTTTCAAATGAGGCGCTGGATTCAGTGGTGTGTGCGGGAAAGTTCGGGGTTGTATTTTTTGACTTTGATAGGCATAAAATCGCAAAAGTCCCCGCGGCATTTAAGACTTTGTTAGGATATTCTCAAGCCGAGAATCTTAACTCGTGTCAAGTGGCCTAAAACCTTCTCTGCTTCCAGAGAGCTTACTAGCTAACTTTGAAGCCCTTTTTAAAGTACACTGTCTGCCAATCTAGTCTTGCGTGGTTAATTGGTTTGATAATTCTTCGTTATCTTTGTTCGCAAATACTGAAAGTCATGACGGCTGTTTCCTTGATTTTATTGATTGTTGGTCTAACAAGCCGCTTTATACAGTATTTAGGTCAGGCGGTCGCAGGAGAGCTTGCGGCAGACGTGCTCTTTTTATTGATGCTTTATCGCCTTCCGGATTTTTTCCTAGTTATTATTCCTCTGTCTTTTTTTCTAGGTATTCTCTTGGTGTATGGAAGAATGTATGAAGAAAATGAAATGGTGGTGTTGTTTGGTTCTGGATTAAGTCAACGACGGCTGCTGATTTTAAGTTTAGGGATTTCTTCAAGCGTCGCGGTGCTTATGGGAATAGTTAGTTTGAGTATTGCTCCTTGGGGCATGAGAAATACCGAAGAGATAAAGCAAAGCCAGGAACAATTAACAGAGGTTGATTTAATTGTAGAAGGCCAATTTCAGTCTTTCGGTGACGGCACTAGAGTCACCTATACAGAGCAAGCAACTGGTGGTGGGGGAGATTCAGGGAGGCAATTAGAAAACGTATTTGTAGCTCTGAGTCGGAGTTCAGCTGAAAGAAATAATGTGTCGTCGGAGCGAGTTAACGGTCAGGCTAGAATCCTTTTGGCAGAAAATGCGCGACCGGTAATCGACGAATCGAGCGGTATTCGTTTCATGCGACTGGAGAATGTTTATCAATATGACGGGTCTCCTGGGATGGCTGATTTTTCGATAGCGCAATTCGACTCTCAGTCAATTGTTCTGCCCGAACCGAGGGATTTTGAAGAAAATCTAGAAGAGGAAGCGTTAAGAACGACCGAATTGATGGGCTCTGGCATGGCAGAGTATCAAGCAGAATTACAATGGAGATTATCAATTATTATTTTAATCCCTGTCTTAACTTTAATTGCGGTACCGCTGAGTAAAGTGAGCCCCCGTCAAGGCAGATATGGAAAGCTCATTCCGGCAACAGTAATTTACTCGGTTTACTTCTTTGTGTTGCAGTATGCGCGCAGCTTAGTTGCAGGAGGAACTCTAAGCGGTGCAATTGGTTTGTGGTGGGTGCATATTATCTTTGTTGGTTTGGGTCTTGTTTTGTATCGCGATCCGAACTGGGGTCGCTTTTTTTCAGTCGAGCGTTCGGCGTGATCCAGCTTGATCGCTATATTCGCAATTCTGTTTTGTTAGCAATGTCGGTGGTTTTAACGGTACTAACACTTTTAGACTTAGTTTTTAGTCTATTAGATCAAATGGCAGATACCGGAAGTGGCTATACGGTCGTGAATGCCGTTGCTTTCGTATTCCTTACTACCCCTACCACCATTTACGAGATGATCCCTTTCTCGGCATTAGGCGGCGCCTTAATTGGACTAGGAGTACTCGCGTCACACAATGAGCTTATTGTTATTCAATCAGCTGGCGTTCCTGTTTTTCGAATTGTTTTTTCAGTTATAAAACCTACACTTTTGATAATGTTATTTGGTTTGTTACTGGGTGAGTATGTTTCGCCGTCGTTAGAGCAAGTGGCGCAAAGTAATAAGGCTATCCAGCAAAGTGGGACGCGCTCAATCAATCCTGAGCAGGGTACCTGGCGCAAATTAGAAGACGAGTTTATTCACATAAATGTAATCACTCCGGGAGGGCGAGAATTATTTGGTGTCACCCGCTATAAGATAGATGAGAGCCGACAGGTCGTTTTGGCGAGCTTTGCGGAGTCCGCGCGGTACATGGACGACCTGTTAGATCCCTATTGGCAATTAAGCAATTTACGAGAGAGTCATTTCGGAAATGGCAGTGTTACGCCACAGCAGTATTCTCAAAAAAATTGGAAGGTAGATCTTTCTCCAGAATTGTTAAGCGTGCTTTTAGTAGATCCAGATGAACAATCAATTTCCGGGCTTTATCAATTTGCAAATTATTTTGAAAACCAAGGTCTCGATAGTGACCCTTATTTTTTGGCGTTCTGGAAAAAACTATTGCAGCCGCTTTCGACGATAGTATTAGTGATCCTTGCTATCTCCTTTGTGTTTGGCCCGCTTAGAGGCGCTCCTATGGGTGTCCGTGTATTCTCTGCTTTAGGTGTTGGTTTAATTTTTACGATTTTACAGCGCATGATGGAGCCCGCGAGTTTATTGTTTGGTTTCAGTCCTATTTTAGCAGTTTTATCTCCTATAGCTGTCTGCGCTGCCGTTGGGTTCTATTTTTTATATAAGGTGCGTTGATGCTTGCTTCGCGCTCATTTTTTTAACATCAATCATGAACGATTAGAAATAACAGAATAACGTAGAACACATTCTTGGTCTAAGAGGTGGAATACGGTAAAAGTTAAAAAGGGCGTTGAGATTTTGGTATAACGATGACTTTGCTTTTGGAAAGTTTGTCATGAAAGGCGTCGCCCTTCCTGTCCAAAAAAATCCAAAAATATCCTAAGCCAAAAACAAAAAAGGCCGGCCATGCTGAACACCAGCGCACGAGAATTTGCGATAAAGTTAAGGGATTTCCATTTAGAGACACTACGCGCAACCTCCATGCTAGCATGCCAAGTGTCTGACCGCTTCGCACCCAAAACCAACCGTAAAAGCTGATAGAACTGGATACCATGAGGGAAAAATAAAGCCCATCAATAAAGGGGTTTGTCTCTATTTGACCGTTTATTATCTGGTTATTTTCTATCCCAAAAAAAAATTGAATTAGGTAACCAAGAACAAACCAGATCGAGGTGACTAAAAAGATGTCATATAGTAAAGAGGCCACGCGCCGCAGCAGTCCGGCTCGAGGCAAGTCTCCTTGTTTAGATTGTTGTGTATTGGTGTTAGACAAACGTTATGATAGCTCTTTAACTGCCTGAATTAAATCATTGGCTGCTTTTTGCCCGTCGCCAAATAACATTTTTGTGTTATCCGAAAAAAACAACGGATTTTCTACTCCGGAGAAACCTGCGCCGCGTCCTCGCTTCACCACAATTACATTATCCGAATCTATCGCATCTAAAATTGGCATTCCATAAAGAGGGCTGCTTGTATCCGTTTTAGCAGACGGGTTGACGACATCATTTGCGCCGATAACCAGCGCAACCGTTGTATTTTTAAAATCGGCATTGACATCTTCCATGTCATAAATCATGTCATAAGGAACTCCTGCTTCAGCCAGCAAGACATTCATATGACCCGGCATTCTTCCTGCAACAGGATGGATTGCAAACTTCACGGAAACGCTTTTGTCATTCAATAATTGGGTTAGTTCCCAAATTTTATGTTGGGCCTGTGCCACTGCCATTCCGTATCCGGGAATGATTATTACTTGGCTTGCAAAAGCCATTAGTATGCCGGCATCTTGTGCTTGAATTTCTTTCATTTCGCCCTGAGCAGTCTCTGTTGAGGAACTGCTATTGGTGCCGACACCCGCGAAGAACACGTTGCTAACAGAGCGGTTCATAGCTACGGCCATCAGATGCGTAAGTAGGGAGCCAGCTGAACCGACTACAATACCGGCAATAATCATCGCTGCATTTCCGAGCACATAACCCTCAAACCCTACGGCAAGCCCTGTCAGCGCATTAAATAGCGAAATGATCACTGGCATGTCGGCCCCACCTACCGGGATGGTAATAAAAATGCCTAGTATTAGCGCTAAGCTAAAAAAGATAACAATCGTGGTTAAGTCTGAACTGAAATAAATTGCGATTGCGCAACCTACGGTGGCAAGTGCCACTAATGCATTTACCCAATGCTGGGCAGGAAGTAATTTGCTACGACTCAGTCGACCATCTAGCTTTGCCCAAGCTATTATGCTCCCGCTAAAAGAAATAGTTCCTATGATAGCGCCAAGTATCCCCAGAATGGCAACATCAGCGCCTAGGACTTCAGAGATTGTTGAAGAGCTGGATGTGATTTCGCTAACGTGAGAGGCTTCTCGAGTTGCTTTTAATAATTCCACAGCAGCAATAGCGGCCGCAGCGCCACCGCCCATGCCGTTATACATCGCGATCATTTGGGGCATATCAGTCATAGCGACTCGCTGCCCGCTCCGCCACGCATAACCGCCGCCGATTGCTATAGCTATTGATATGAGAATGATATTAGTTCCAGTGGTCTCGCTGTCGATTATCTCGGGCGCTAGAAATGTTACTAAGGTAGCTAAGACCATTGCGGCGCCGGCCCACAAAATACCTCGGCGTGCCGTTACTGGTGAGCTCATTTGTTTTAGTCCAATTATAAAAATTGCCGCGACGATAAAGTAAGAAGCTTGGATAATTGATTCCATAAGTTAACCCTCGCTTTTTTCTTTATTGCTGGACTTAAACATTTCTAGCATGCGCTCCGTAACTACGTATCCACCAACAGCATTCCCCGCGCCAAGCAGCACTGCAATAAACCCGATGGCTTGCTCCGTCGGAGTTTCTGCAATACCCAGGGCGATCATCGCACCCACCAATACAATGCCATGTACAAAGTTGGAGCCTGACATCAGCGGTGTATGTAAAATTACAGGCACCCGGCTAATAATTTCATAGCCTGTAAAGCCAGCGAGCATGAATATATATAATGCAGCGAGACCTTCAATCATGATGAGGCTCCTTCTAATTGTTCTTTAATTTTTGAATTGTGAACAACGCCATCGTGAGTAATTAGGCTTTCAGTAATGATTTCATCGTCCAGGTCAATGTTAATTTCTCCGTCTTGGACCAAAAGGCCCAGGAAACTCTGAAGGTTCTTGGCATAGAGTTCACTTGCATGATTTCCAACCATGCTGGGCACGTTAATAGGGCCGTATATCTTCACGCCATTATAGAGAACTGTCTCTCCAAGCTCGGTTAATTCGCAGTTGCCTCCACCTTCGGCTGCCAGGTCAACGATAACCGAACCTCCGCGCATGCCGTCAACCATGGATGCGCTGATGATTCGAGGTGAGGCCCTTCCTGGAATCGCAGCGGTGCTAACGATTAGATCAGCGGAGGCGACATGTCTGGCTAAAATTTCTTGTTGCTGCTGCCTTTCTTCGTCAGTAAGTTCTCGAGCGTATCCTCCGCTGCCTTCTGCTTTGATCTGGATATCGACAAATTTGGCCCCCAAAGATTCCACCTGTTCCTTTGTCTCGGCTCGGACATCATACCCTTCGACAATCGCGCCCAGCCTCCTCGCAGTAGCGATCGCCTGAAGTCCTGCGACGCCGGCGCCGATAACAAGACATTTTGAAGGTCGAATTGTGCCTGCTGCAGTTGTTAGCATTGGGAGAAATTTTCCGAGTATGTTACTTCCCAGCAGCACCGCTTTGTAACCCGCTATTGAGGCTTGCGACGATAAAGCGTCCATCGCTTGGGCTCGGGAAATTCGGGGGATCATTTCAACAGAAAAGGAGCTTATTCGTTTCGTGTTTAATTGCTCGAAGCGCTGAAATTCTGAATACGGGTTAAGATATCCGATTAGAACTGAACCCTCTTTAAGCTGCGAAACTTGTTCCTCGCTAGGGGGATTCACCATGAGGGTAATGTCGGCCTTGCCCAGCAATTCAGCACTCGAACCTACAATAGCAGCGCCTTCGTACTCTTCATCAGAATACCCCACTAGCTCTCCAGCGCGAGTTTCGATACTAATATTGAGCCCAGTTTGCGCCAGTTTTTTTACGATTTCAGGAACAAGAGCGACGCGCTGTTCGTCTTTCCGAACTTCCTTTGGTACACCTATTTGTATTGCCATGCCCTTCCTCGGTTTTCTAAATCTACCACGGAGCGGGCAGTATATAACGATCATGCTTGAGGTCAATGTAAAGAAATGGGGAAATTACGGTTTCTTGAGAGCTGCAGTTTTTGGTAAACTTATGGTCTAGCCTATTTCACAAGGTCAGCAGGATTCCCCCGCTAAGGAAAATATTAATGAGCAATGCACAAACTACCCGTCATATAGCGTTGATGGACACTACCCTGCGTGATGGTGAGCAAACTCAGGGAGTTTCTTTCTCGGTAAATGAAAAAGTAAACATAGCTCGTGCGCTACTTCAGTCACTTGGAGTGGATCGGATAGAGGTTGCGTCTGCTTGTGTGTCGGAGGGTGAGCAAAAAGCGGTGGCGGAGATTTGCCAATGGGCCTCGGGAGAGGGTCTGATTGATCGAGTTGAGGTCTTAGGATTTGTTGACTATCGGCGCAGTGTGGATTGGATTGTTGATGCCGGAGGCAAAGTTATCAATTTACTTACAAAAGGAAGCGAAAAACATTGCCGAGAGCAACTAGGTAAAGATCTGGCAAGTCATCTTGAAGATATTTCTCGAACAGTGGAGTACGCAAAAGAGAAAGGCTTGGCAGTTAATATGTATTTGGAGGACTGGTCTAGTGGCTACCTTAATAGTAGGGGTTATGTTGATGGATTAATTCTTGGAACTGTGCCTTTGGGTATTAGCCACTACCTGTTGCCAGACACTTTGGGTTTGTTTTGTCCCTCTGAGGTCTCGGATGCTTTAATTTATACACAAAATAAATTCCCGGACGAGATTTTTGATTTTCACCCCCATAATGACTACGGTTTAGCGACGGCGAATGTAGTTGCAGCAGTAGAGGCGGGTATCAGTAATATCCATTGTACGATGAATTGTTTGGGCGAACGTGCCGGGAACGCATCTTTAGCGGAGGTTGCTGTTGTTATTAAGGATAAACTCGGCTTTGATCTCTCGATTGACGAGACACAAATCACTTTATTGAGTCGTATGGTGGAAAACTTTTCAGGAAAGTGGCTTGCGGCAAATACACCAATTGTAGGTGCCGATGTCTTTACGCAAACTGCGGGGATACACGCAGACGGTGATCTAAAAGGCAACCTTTATATGTCTAAACTTGGCCCAGAGAGATTTGATAGAAAACGTAAATATGCTCTCGGCAAAATGAGCGGTAAAGCATCCATAACAAATAATTTAGAAGAACTTGGTATTTCGTTGTCGATGGAAGATCAAGCTAAACTATTAGAGCGGGTTGTTTCTCTTGGAGATTCTAAGAACGTCATTACGGCTGACGACCTTCCTTTTATAATCGCGGATGTTATGGAAAGTAGGGAGTACCAGCGCCTAGAACTTATAAGTTGTGATATCAGTACCGGCTTACATAAAGGAAGCAGTGTTTCTTTGACGATAGCTATTGATGGCGAGGAGTGTGAAGGGTCAGGTGTTGGTAATGGTGGTTTCGACGCGTTTATGGACGCGATTACGAAAGTGCTCCTCAAAAATGAGTTTACGATGCCGATCTTGAAGGACTATGAGGTCCATATTCCTCGCGGTGGAAAACCTGACGCGTTGACTGAGTGTATTATTACATGGCAAACAGACGTTCAGGATTTTAAAACGCGTGGTATAGATGCAAATCAAGTGATGGCGGCTGTCAAAGCTACCTTGCGAATGATTAATATTAAATTGCAAACCGAATCTTAGCGGGTCTAAATCACAGAATCTTCGGTGCGTAGTTTTTACAATTGTTTAAGCTCGCTTGAAACTAGGTCTCCGAATCCTTTCGTACTAATTAACTTTAAATCAGAATTAGATTGGGAGAGGTCCGGTGTTGAGAAACCTTGGGCAAAGACGCTTTGCATCGCCTGCCAAATCTTCTTTGCCTCTTGCTCCATCCCAAAACTCATTTCTAGCATCATTGCTACTGAACCAATCATTGAGTAAGGATTAGCGATGCCCTGGCCGGCTATGTCCGGTGCAGATCCGTGAGATGGCTCATAATAGGCTTTTTTCGGCCCTATGCATGCCGAGGGCATTAGGCCTAGAGAGCCTAGAATACCACCTGCCTGATCTGAAAGTATGTCTCCGAACATATTTTCCATGACCATCACATCAAATTGTGTTGGATTCAAGCATAGATAGGTCGCTGCAGCATCTACTAGGATGTGTATGACTTCGACATCAGGATAATCTTTGCCTATCTCTCCAATGATTTCGTTCCACAATACGCTAGATTTTAACACATTACTTTTATGAATATTATGAAGCACTTTCTTACGCTTTCTTGCAGTATCAAAAGCCACTCGAGCAATTCTTTTGATCTGATCTTCGTTGTACTCCAAACTTTCATTCACATAACGCTTGCCGTCTTCGTTTATGCCCGTTTCTTTTGAGCCAAAATAAAGACCGCCGACGAGCTCCCTAATAATAGTAAAATCAATGCCTTCTCCAATAACGCTTGGTTTTAAAGGGGAGAAGTGCGCTAATCCTTTTGGCAACATTACTGGTCGAAAATTCGCGAATGTGTTGTAACGCCGCCGCAATGGTAAAAGAGCGCCGCGCTCAGGCTGGAGATCGATTGGTATTTTTTTAGAGTCTTCATGATTTAAGCCTATGGGGCCTTTTAAAATGGCATCGGCCTCATCGCAAATTGCTTTCGTTTCATCGGGGAAGGGATGTCCATGAGAAAAGTAGGCTGAAGCACCAAAGGGAGCAGGGCGTAAATCAAATTTAATGCTATTACGCTCTGCGACCAGATTTAAAATCTTTACGGCTTCAACCATGATTTCTGAGCCAATGCCATCTCCATCCAGCAGGGCGATTTTACGCGTACTCATACGAATTTCCTTTCACAAGATGCTCTATATTTTAGCCGGGTAATTTATCACGTGGTTGAGACAGAAGACAGTAATCGCTTAATATGGGACGTAGGTCGCTGATACAGAGCCGGGCGACTATCCAAGTAGCTTTATAAAGGGAGAATGTAACATGACAAATTTAAGCTCGTTCGATGAAACAAAGGTTGATTGGCGGGAGCTTGCTGGCGTAGACCATGCATGGCTATCGATTCTGAATGTTGATGATGTTGCAAAAATTGTAGACGTGCTTTTTAAGTTTTCTGCGAATGAGCAGATTATTCTTCATAGACACACCGCTAATTTTAATACCTTTGTTGTGCAGGGAGAACATCGAATATACAGCCCTGAAGGGGATTTGAAGGAAATTAGGCCTGCGGGCACCTATAAGGCGGGCTTGCCTGATATCGAACCACACCGTGAGGGTGGGGGTGACGAAGACGTTGTTATTCTGTTTAGCTTAAGGCCATACAATAATAGTGATCCGATATATGAAATTCTTGATGAAAATGATGAGGTGGAATCCATTATGACCTTTGACGATTTAAAGGAAATGTATCAAGCGGCTGCATAAATTGCAGACTGATAAAAGTCAAGGGACTCAGATACATGCAAGATTTTAAGTTTGCCGCGCTGAAAGCCAACGGAATTGAAATAGGCTATGTCGAAAAAGGAGAGGGCCCATTGGTGCTCTTATGCCATGGGTTCCCGGAATCTTGGTATTCATGGCGTCACCAAATTTCTGCTTTGGCTAGCGCTGGCTACAGAGCTGTTGCTCTGGATATGCGTGGGTATGGGCGGACTGATAGTCCGCCCAGCGTAGAGGCCTACAATATCTCCAACTTGGTTGGTGACGTTGTGCAGGCGGTTTCTTTGCTGGGTGAGAACGACGCGGTGGTAATAGGTCATGACTGGGGAGCGCCAGTAGCCTAGTATTCGGCCTTGATTCGACCCGACGTTTTTCGGGCCGTGGTTTCGTTGAGTGTCCCTTATACACCTCCGAGCATTCTCCCTAGCGGTATGGATCTAAATGAAGTAATGAGAATGAGCGCCGGGGATCAAGATTACTATCGTCTCTACTTTCAGGAACCTGGTGTCGCTGAGGCCGAGCTAGAGGCCGATATTTATGAGACTATGTTAGGCTTTTTATATACCCTTTCAGGAAATATAGTGACGGATGGGGTTCGCTCCAAAGGGTGGGCTGGATATTTCCCTAAAGGGGAGACATTTTTGGACCAATTGGTTATCCCTACAACATTACCCCCATGGTTGTCTCAAGATGATTTAAAGTTTTATGTTGATCAATTTAGTAAGACTGGGTTTCGAGGGGGCTTAATTGGTATAGGAATATCAAGCGCATGACGTCTTTGCTTGCCCCATATGTTGGAAAAATCATAGATCAGCCTGCGCTTTACCTTTATGGAGAGCACGATCTGATTGCGGGTAATACCGCGGAGGCCATAGAGTTGCTTCCGTTTAACTTAAAAAATCTCACTGGTTTACACAAATTTGCTGATGCAGGGCACTGGCTCCAGCAAGAGCGTGCTGAAGAGGTTAGCGAAAAGATAATAGAGTTTATCGATCAGTTATAATCGCTTGGGCTTTGCTGTTTTAAAAATATGAGGATAAGAATGAAAAAGTTCATAACTATTTTTGTGATCATAGTGCTTACCAATGTTGCACGCGCACAAGAAATTGAGGACCACAAACAATCAATCAGTGAGGCGATGCAAGCGCTTGATGCATTTATGCTGGCATTCAATGCGCGGGATCCTGAGGCATGGGCTGCAAGTTTGAATTACCCTCATGTACGGTTTGCTAGTGGTACCGTTACGGTTTGGAATTCGGCTAGCGAATTCGCCGAAAATGCGCGGAGTCGCTCTTTTGTGGCTCTTCCAAGGTCGGGATGGGATCACTCTGATTGGCTCACTAGAGAGGTGACTCTTGCTTCCGAGAATAAAGTGCACTTTTCTACAAAATTTCAGAGGTTTAATAGTGTTGATGAGCTACTTGGAACTTATTCGTCGCTGTACATAGTTACAAGAGTAAATGATCGCTGGGGTACGCAAGCAAGGTCTAGTCTCGCACCTTAAATGCTAGGCTGATGCAGAAATTACTTAAATTTTGTAAGAGCATAACCGTCAGAGATAGAATTTAATGATTGATCAGTTAAAAAACAATTTAACGTTACGTCCCGGATGGATGAATTTAGTGTTGTTTTTCTGTTTTTACATGACGTTTATTTACCTCCCTTGGGATATTCTTGTGAAGCCCATCAGCGAAGATCAGGAGGTATGGTTTGGAGTTCTTTTTTATGGCTGGCTGGCAAAGGTAGGCGGAGTCTGTCACTGGGTCGTCTATGGTACCCTCTTGTATGGCATGTGGCATATGAAACAATGGCTTGTTACGGGAATGATACTGTATCTCTGGCAAGTGGGACTCAGCATGATCCTTTGGAATTGGATTAGAGAGGGCCAACCCGGATGGTTTGGCTTAATATCGGGTCTTGCTTTTATTTTGCTATCTTACTTTTTCTACGACCGTAAGGAATTTTTCATCCGTTAGCCTGCTCCAGCAGAGGAACCTTTCCTAACTGAAGGATCCTCAGCCTTTTGAAATTCTTTCATGGTTAAGAACAGACCTGAAATCATGAGGGAAAACACCACCACCGCAACGAAGAGCAAAACCTGAGCGCTCATTTACCTTTCTCCCCTATAATGATCAGTTTGAAATAGATTCCAAAGCTTAAGATTGACGGAACCCAAACTGCCGTAAACAAACCTTCTTCCCTTTGACCTGAGAACCAAAGGTAGGCGGAAACAGCAAATGAGATTGAAACTGCGAGGAGGATGAATATGTCTGAATTTTTTATCATGGTTGTTTGTCCACTATCTGTCCCAAAACCCTATGGCGGCGAAAAGACAACCTGTAACGCCGACCCCAGCGAGGGATCTAATCCCTGATTGTCCGAAATAAGAGAAGGATTGAAACTCAAGAGCGCCTAATAAAGCTGCTGAGAATAATGAAGCCGCTGTAATCATCAGCGCATAACCGACAATCACAAAGGCTCTCTGCCAGCCGGTTAAATCTTTTATTTCAAATCGCATGCGTCAGGTAACGATCAGAGGCTCATAATGGATCATTAAATTTTTAACTATTTTGTTCGAAACATATTTTATGACTCGATTCGTAGGAGCTTTAACAGAAATGTTCAGGAAGGCCCTTATTTTTGATTATTTGTATCGATGAATGGTGTAGTATATTTTGACTATCAAACTCTGAAAACTAGAGGTGAGCACATGCTGATAAGAACCAATACTTGTAGGGCGAGTCTGTCCATTTTTGTTGCGATATTTTCGCTAGCTGCCCTGGCTCAATCCCACGATGATCACGGTGCCCATGGCGGTGGCCATGGGCATGCGCACATGGGACAGACGGTGAGTTGTGAGAATCTTGCGGCTCCGCCTTGGAATGGATTGCCGGCTAAGGATAAACAACAGATTGAAAGTCTTCGAACTGAATTGGCATCCCTGAAGACTCCTGAAGCCGCGAAAGCAGCGGGTTTTTTCCCTGCGCTTGGCGATATTCCGGGTATGGGAGTGCACTATGTGAACTTAGGTATGGGTCTTGGGAAGAGCATTGATGCGAAATTGCCTAATCAATTGCTGTTTTCGAACATTGGTGGACAGGATCAATTAGTGGGTGCAGCCTACGCATTTGTGGATGTGGCAGACACTAGTGTTGCGTTGCCCTATGAAAGTAAGCTTGCATCCTGGCATGACCATCCTCAGTTTGCGAAAGATGGTGAAACCTTGCACATGCTTCACGTCTGGTTCGTTGAGTCTTCGAATGGTCCTTTTGCTGGCTTAAATTTTTGGCTGCCCTATGAAACAGCGGGCCTCGAGACTCCGAACCCTTGCTGGATGGCTGAGGAAGATGTTGCTGATCGAATCAGGAAAGTGTCCTTCGCACTTACTCAATATAGCTGGGACGAAGAGGAAGAGTCTCCGAAAGTTGATAGCGCTGCTCCAGCTGTCGCCGATATTCAAAGTGTTTCCGACACTACTGGTCTTGATAAGGAATTAGTCGGCGCTATAGTTGCTGAGCCTGATGGACAAGCAGGGGCTTCGTGGAATAAGCCTCCTCCACTGAGTGCGGCTCGGCTAGAGTTAATATCAGCGCTGGATATAGCAGTCCGAGGTGACGACGTTGAAGCCTGGACCAGAGCGGCAGATCGTTTCTTGGCTGACCTTAGTGAGGATGAAATGAACAGTGTCCTGGCGACTCTGGGATTGCTTGGCGAAAACCAGATGTCTTCTGCTCAACGAGATGAGGCTGGTATCGCCCAGCCAGGGCAAGGAAAGAGATAATTTTGAAAAAGCTTTGACTCGATGGAGGGGCTGGAGCTCTCATTGACTTCTAGTCTCAGTCTGTTTTCGCTAGGGCGATTACAAATTACTCTGTTGGCTTAGTCGGGGATAATGTTGGGGTGTTATGTAATCGCTGACTTCTGATATCGTCCTCTAGGGCTGTCTAAGCCAAGAAAATCGTTAGAAAACAATGGACACTCATTATGCGTATTCTTTTTGTTTTTGTAACATTTTTTGGTTTTGGGTCTTGTAAATCAGTTACTCAACCTAATTTTCTTGAAATGAGTGAGGCCGAGCTTCAATCTTATAATGTGCAGGTCCCTCTTTCAGAACAAGTGAACTGCCTAGACATTGAGGTCGGTGTAACCATGGAGCGTGAAAGAAGGTGTGGAACTTTGGACGAGATTAAAAAAAGTATTCAGCCAATCGCCCCCGGTGCAAGTGTAAATTCGGCGAGATTCTTCCCCCTTCTCAATGAAAAATCGCGAAGCACCAATCCCCCGTTAGCACCCACGAATTCAAGAAGACCGCTTTGACTAACTTCGCAGTTATATTCAAGTCTAGGGTTTAATATGTCTGAGTTTTTTACTAAAGCACAACGGCGTCTGCAGAACGAATTTGAGACCACGAGTCTTGCAAACCGGATCGAAGAGGCTGTTGTAACGACAGAACTGTCAGACCAACAAATTGAATTCATTCATAATCAGAATATGTTTTACCTTTCTACAACGGATGAGTTGGGTTACCCCTCCTGCTCCTATAAGGGCGGCAATATAGGATTTGTTAGGGTGCTCAACGCTGCGACTATCGTTTTTCCTAACTATGATGGGAACGGGATGTTCATGTCGATAGGAAATATAGAAGCACAAGTAAAAGTCGGACTGCTTTTTATAGATTTTGAAACCCCTCAGCGACTGCGGCTGCGGGGAAGGGCTAGATGCTTAAGGGAGGGCCCGATGTTAGATAGCTATCCTGGCGCTAATTTAGTTGTTGAGGTCTCTTTGGATCACGTATGGGTAAATTGCCCAAGGTATGTCCACAGAATGCAAGCGCTGGAAACATCACCTTATTTGCCGGGAAAGGATGGTAAAGCATCTCTTGCCCTATGGAAACGCGTAGATCTTGTTCAGGATGTCTTGCGTGAACAAGATCGAGCCGAGGCTGAAGTCTTAGGGCTAATAACCATAGAGGAATATGAGAATTACGTGGCGAATGGGGAGCTCAATTAATTTAAAAGCTTAGAGATTAAGAAGAATGTCATTACCTATACAACTAATCATAAAAAATGGAATACGACCGTGAAGCACATTGATTATTACCTTTCCTTAGCATCTCCATGGTCATATCTGGGACATGGGCGTCTATTAAAAATCGCAAAAAAGCATCAAGCTAGCGTTTCAATTTATCCTATAGATTTATCCATAATTCTCCCCGCAACCGGGGGAATTCCATTGCCGAAAAGGTCGCAGCAACGGAAAAATTATCGCTTGCAAGAATTGACGAGGTGGCGCGAATTTTTAGAGGTACCATTGACCCTCCGGCCGAAGCACTTTCCAGTGAGCGACCACTTGGCAGCCGCTATGGTGTTGGCTATCAGGCAAAACGACGTAAATCAGGCTCTGGCGTTTGCTGGATCTTGCCTCAAAGCCGTTTGGGAAGATGAGCTGGATATCAGTGATCGTTCAACTTTACTGTCGATAGCTGAGGGTCATGGTTTACATGGAGAGGCTTTAATGGAGCAAGAAAGTGTCATGCTAGATTCTAGGCGGGCCGATAGCGAAGCTGCTATTGAGCGCGGAGTCTATGGAGCGCCCACGTATATTGTTGGCGATGAGGTATTTTGGGGACAAGACAGGATAGATTTCGTTGACCGTAAACTTGGCTCTTGATTATCTCGACTAATTTGATGTTTAACGTGACCGCACCCCTGAACTTCGGACTTTCTTGAGTAGCTAGACAATCTGTAATTGCCCTCTGCGAGTTCTTAAAGCATGAATTGATCTTCACAGGGTGCCTTAATTTAAATAGAAACTTTTCTAAGTGAGTAGAAAACGCTATGTCTGAATCATTAAAAAAGTTTGAAGGCCTCGAATTTCAGGAGCTAACAGAAAGCGAAATGAGAGCCCGAGCTGAATCATTTCTTACCCGAATGTCCACACGCAGAACCGTAAGGGACTTTTCTGATCGGCCCGTAAAGCAGGATATTATTCAAAACGCCTTGGCAACGGCCGGAACGGCTCCCAGTGGAGCGAATCGTCAGCCCTGGCATTTTGCCGCTGTTGGTAGTTCAACGATCAAAAAAAAGATTCGCTTGGGAGCCGAAGAGGAAGAGCGTCAATTCTATGATGGTCGCGCCCCGCAGGATTGGCTTGAGGCTCTTGCCCCTTTTGGCACGGACGCAAATAAGCCGTTTCTGGAAATTGCCCCTTGGTTGATTGCCGTGTTTGCCAGAAAATTTGATGTAGATGATGCTGGGAAGAAGCAAAAAAATTATTACGTGACCGAATCTGTCAGCATAGCTACGGGATTGTTAGTCGCAGCGCTTCATAATGCGGGGTTGGCTACTTTGACTCATACCCCGAGTCCTATGAAGTTTCTTAACGAAATCTTGGACCGCCCTGTTAGAGAGAAGCCCTTAATGTTGATAGTGGTAGGTTATCCCCAAGAAGATGCAAAAGTGCCTGTCATCAAGCGTAAGGACCTAAATCAGATCGCTAGTTTTCATTAGGGTCAAGTTGCGGAGTAAAAGAAGCAAACAGATCTTGTAACTATTACTCTATGTTGAAACGGGATAGAATTTTTATTCTTATGTTAGCGAGTTAATCCTAAATAATGTTAGCCAAGCCATTTCTTTATGTAATTACTTTTTTTACCCTAGCCTTGTTCTCTTCAAGCTGGGCTGCTGATGAAAGCTATGCGAAAGTGGATGCCGATGTTAGCTTTGATAATGTGCTTGACCTCACTTATCGTGAAAGTGACTATCGAGTTAGTTATGGTGAAAGCTCGCTTCAATTCGGACAGCTTTGGTTGCCGGATAGAACTAGCCTCGGCACCGTAATTTTTATTCATGGAGGCTGCTGGCTCAATGAATACAGTGTCGATCATTCAAGGGCGTTCAGCACAGCTCTAGCGTCGGAGGACTATGCGGTATGGTCGATAGAATATCGTCGGACTGGTGACGAGGGTGGAGGGTGGCCGGGCACGTTTGATGACGTGGTCGCCGGTATTAATAAAGTTCGTGAGCTGTCCTCCTACGGAGTAAGTTTAGAGAATTTAGCAATAGTTGGGCACTCCGCTGGCGGTCATCTAGCTCTGTTAGCGGGAGCACGATCAGAGCACTTGTTGGTCGAGCCAGATATCATAGTTGGGCTTGCGGCCATAACTAATTTGGCAGCCTATTCTCGCGGCGATAACAGTTGCCAGCAGGCGACTCCGCTTTTTATGGGTGGCTCTGCAGAAGAGCGCGAAGCTGCGTTTTATGACGCTAATCCAGGGAACCACGGCATCGACTTAGCGGCATTTTTATTGCAGGGCGACATTGATCAAGTCGTTCCACCTCAGCAAGCCTCGTTGCCTGACGCGACTACGATCATAAGTCCAGGTGCTGGTCACTTTGATTGGGTGCACCCGGGCACTGTTGCATTTAGAGACCTAGTAGAAATTCTGTCGAAGGAGTTATAAGTGAGCTTCGAAAGGGCTGCTGAATTAGATAGCCAGGATGACCTATTTGGTAAGCGAGAATTATTTAGGCTGCCCAAGGACATCATTTACCTGAATGGGAACTCTCTTGGCCCGTTGCCGACTATTGTGTTGCAGCGTTTGGACATGGTGCTGAACGACCAATGGGGGCAAGATCTAATCGGCAGTTGGAATAAGCATGGCTGGATTGATTTGTCTAAGGAAGTCGGTGAAAAGATTGCTCCGATTATCGGCGCAGCTGCTGGACAGGTGATTTGCTGTGACTCCATTTCAATTAATCTTTTTAAATTATTGGCTTCTTGCTTGCAACTAAAGCCCGATCGCAAATGCATTTTATCTCAGAAAGATAATTTTCCGACCGACCTCTATGTTGCACAAGGATTACAGAATTTATTGGGTACTGTGAACTGCGAACTTAAAATGGTGAACGCGAGTCAGCTAATACACGCCCTAAGTGAGAACGTCGCTGTTTTGATGCTTAGCCACGTCAATTTCCGTGATGGAGCCGCACATGATATTGATATCCTTACTAAAGCGGCACACGAACGGGGGGCGCTGGTGATATGGGACCTTGCTCATAGTGCTGGGGTATTGCCACTAAGCTTAGATGAATGGGGTGTTGATTTTGCGGTAGGTTGTGGTTACAAATACCTTAACGGCGGTCCAGGCGCCCCATCTTTTGTTTATATTAATAATAAGCATCATAATAATTTCACACAGCCTGTTAATGGTTGGATGGGTCATTTGACACCTTTTAATTTTGATAAAAACTTCGTTCCGGCTAAAGGTGTCGATCAATTCATGACCGGAACTCCCCCAATCCTTTCTCTGGCAGCTCTAGATGAAGCGCTTAGCTTATTTATCGATATTGATGTAGCGCAGTTGCAAAAAAAACACATGCTGTTAAGTGAATATTTTTTGGATATGGTAAAACAGCATTCTGAGCTTAACGATTTGCAGTTAGTCTCTCCGAGAAATGCAAATAAGCGCGGGGCTCAACTTTCTTTTTCTCACCCCGAGGCCTATGCCATCTGCCGGGCTTGGGAGGAAGCGGGCGTAATCGCTGATTTTAGAAGCCCTAACTTGCTCCGCGTCGGTTTTTCTCCATTGGTTTTGTGCTTCGCAGAGATAGGCGCGGCAGTTGAGGCGCTAGCTGAAGTAGTAGGTAGCGAGATATTTGCTGAATCGAGATTCCAGCGGCGTCTAAAGGTTACTTGATTTAATTTAAAGTGTGTCTTGAGCCTGTTTCGGGCTTACAATTTGCACTGGGTAGTCCTCGATCATATTTCTCATTCAGCGCGTAAAGAATTGCCGCAGTTTCATTGTCAACAAGGCCGTCATAGCTTGAAGGGCGGAAATGAACTTGAAAAGCTCTAAACGCGAACATACTCTGAGTATCATGCTCGCCCGTTACTTCAATTGGGTAGCCATAGTTCAAAAGTTCGCACTGTAATTCGGAGATGGATGCCGCTTGATTCTCAAGCTGGCTTAAATATTTATTTTTAGCGTCAATATCATACCAGGCTCCTATGCCCCTTTTGTACAAGTCCTCCCATGGAAATTGAGGGCCGGGATCTGATTTTCTATTTGGGGCTATATCTGCATGAGCTACAATATCGACCGGATCAATTTCCGGATATCTTCCTAAGATCTCTTCAATTAGGACGATCAGTATCTCCAGCTGAGATTCGGGATAGCTAGGGAAATTGCATTCTAAGTCTATTGGTTGTTCTGGTGACAAGTTTCGTAAGGACCCATTGCAGGTAAAATTATTTACAACCTCAATTCCAATAGATCGATCGTTTAAAGATGTCTCTTCCCCCCATTGGCTTACTCCAGCATGCCATGCTCGCCGTTCTTCGGGGACCAACCGGTAAACACTTAAGCTGTTTTCGTTATAAGTTGGGTCTCCTTTATAGGGGACTAGATAGTGCGAACTCACCGGGTTAGGGTTTCGTGTAGTTAAAAGTCTTAATGATTCCTCAAAATATCCAGAGGTCGCATGGATAACTAGGTAGTTGACGCGGCTATTCTGGTTAGTAGAAATGACTTCAACATAACTCACTCCACCGCAACTGGCGAGAACTAAGCTGATCAAAATAAGAAAGGCTGTTCGACTTTTAGGCATCTTTTCTGACAGGGGCTATTTTTGATCGTATTGTACACGATAGCGAAGAAGATTCTTTAACCAGCGCTAACAGGAATTTTTCAAACTTTGTGAATTTGCCTAAGTCAGTGAGTTTAGTTGACCTGACCGACCTATGCTCGTTACATTAGTCTTGTCCGGAAATTGATTGCTATCTCTTGGGGCACGTTAGACATAATCGGGGCGTAAAAGCTCGATAAAAAATTCTTGAGTTATGAGTGAGAAGAACTTTTAAATTGAATAAGAATGATAAAGCCAACAATAATGGTGTCGGTTATGACAGCTAAGACCGCTAAGCGCAATGATGAAGCATTTATCCGGAATATTACTTCTAATTACCAGGCCGCAAATTTGCGGGCTGAGAGTGGTTTAGATTCAGATAAAGAATTTTACAACACCGTAGACTTTTCTTGGAGGCAATTTTGGGAGTCTCTCTTATATGAGAACTCTCCTCCTGGGCTCATGTCTCCGTTCGTAGCATTAATGATAGAACGCTCTTTTTCTCGGGCATGGTGTGTTTGTCAAAATAGAGGAATACTTCCGCTCTCAACAAAGTATAACTCGTTAGGTTTTATCATTATTTGTTGGTTATTTTTTTTCCCGGGCTCATGGTTACTGACGACGGCGCTTGTGCTCACTTTATTTACTGAGGCTGGATCTCTATCAGATATTGATGCATTTTTGGTGATAGTGGCCTTCACCTGTTTATTTATGAGAAGACTGATCGTGTCGGTCAAGTACGGTTATTTTAGGCGCGAGACTTATGGAAAATTGTCTATGCCTGCTCCCGAATGGGACGGTGATAAGACCAGAAGGCAGTTGATTACTTGGGGTTGGTCGAAGCCCAGGGATTACCCAGGTTTAATAGAGGACGAACTCGCGATCGCGATGGATGAAAATGACGTTTTGCTTCAGGGTTTACCTTTTTCGCTCGACAAGAATTCCGCTGAGCTGCTTGGAAAACGGGGTCGTGGCTCCAGGTACAGCGCAAAAACAGAATTAACCGATGAAACTGAAATATCATCAGCATTTTTGTTAACAGAAATCCTGAAGTCGGCTTATGAAAATAACCCTAATTTAAAGAAGAATGAATCTGCGATGAATGTAACCATGGGCGTATTCGCATTAGCCCTGCCAGCGCTTGCGCTCCTGGTTTTTAATATTTACGATTTGGAATTTTTTGGATCATCTCTCGCAACTGTTATCATTGGGTCTGGATCGTTGGTTGGTCTTTTCGTGTGCCATCAGCTTCTTTTATTTGGATTGCTATGTAAATTTGATTTCGATAGGCGGAGATCCTGTTTAGAAATGCTCGGTGATCTAATTGAGTACCCTGGGATTAAGCTAAGTAGACTGTATCCCCATGATTCAGAAGTTCATGGTAAAGATAGTTATCTGCTAATTGACTTAGAGCGAAAATCAAATGTTTTTGCCTGGACACTGACACGTAGAGTTTTAAAATCATTTGGTAGTGCTTTCTATGATCGGATTCAAGGTTATACGTCTATACTGTTTCTCTTCTCCCTTATATGTGTTGCGATGCTTAATGTAATATTCTGGACGCCCTTTGCCCACCATTTTTCAACTATCGCCGTTCTTTTGATGATTATTATAGTTATAGCCTTTGCTAGTTTAGGCGCTATTTTTTCGGCGATAAAATTGCAACGATTAAGCGAAATTCATTGCGACAGATTGCGTAAAAAAATGTTTATCTTAGAGGAGAAGATTGCAAGTTGTCGACTGAGTGCAAATGTCGACGAAGAAGAGCGTTTGTCCATTGTGCGGGCTCTTATGGAACAGGCGGATGAGTCACTAGGCTTTAATGAGCTCACCTATAAGCCTACAGTTCTTCTCGGCTATCCAGCTAGTCGAAGTTTGGTAGGCTCTTTTCTAGGTATTTTATTTACGGGGCTTGTAATTGGCTTGGAGGGATTCTCTGCGTCCGGAATTTTTTATGATCTTTCTGGCTGGTTTGTCTTTCCATGATGTTTTTTTTAATTTACAAAGATTGGGGGTTATATAGTGACTACAAAAGTAATTGTTAGAGCTGAGGTTGAAGATGTGGAGCGATGGAAGAGCGGATTTGTGACTCATTCAGATTTATTCTTGAGGCAGGCTATAACGCTAGCCTACTGGGGGGCGGGGGACGACAAGAAAGTGGCTGCGTGCTTCGATACAACAGACCTAGCTAGCTTTATGGCCGTGATGGAGTCGCCTGATACCGCTGCGGCCATGTCAGAAGATGGCATTGTGGAAGGCAGTGTTGAGATCTTTGTCCTAGACGGTTTGTTAGACCTTTCTTCCTAGCTAATTTCCTACTCTGGCACCTGTTCGAGGTCCTTGTGTAGTGTGCGTGATGCAATGAAGAAATGTATGCTTGACCATATCATCACTGTCGGCAGAAGCGCAGCCATCGCGTAGCGTAAAGATTCAGTGCCCAGTGATGGTGATAGGAAGTCGCTCAAATATCCGACGGCAAAAGGCCCTAGGCCGAGGCCGATTATATTGAGGACTA
>JAQWOJ010000084.1 GCA_029245905.1 Gammaproteobacteria bacterium | reverse complement strand
AACGGCCAAATAGACAAGGCAAGGCAAAGCGTTCTCTATGCGTTAGAGGTTGCCCCAAGCTATCGTCGAGCCCAAGAAGTGCTGCTTCAATCCGTTAATGGAAGCCAGAATTAGTGTTAAAAGTCTCGCTAAAAATTCTTCTAGGAGCCTGGTGGCTGTCCAGTGTTTCGCCTTTAATCGCGCAAGTCATGCAGTTTGGTGACAACGAGGATTTTGCTATTTATGGAAATGACATAACAGAATTTACATGGATGCGAGGCCAGTATACAAATCATAGAGGTGGTCAGAATGGGTTTCGAAGAGGTGGTTGGTGGGATACGGATTATCCAGACTCTGATGAAAATTTTCTGCGCGGTGTCATGCGCTACACTAATGTGGACACAAATCCAAAAAATCACGAATATATCCAGCTTACTGATCCGGAACTCTTTGAACACATTTTTCTCTACATGAATTGGAAAAGAGTGCCAATAGGTTCTTCCATGAGTGGGCCGAATTTCAATCTAGAAGAGACAGAGGCCTTGAGAGAATTTATGTATCGTGGGGGCTTTGTTATGGTCGATGATTTTTGGGGTCCTCCCCACCTAGACGATATGTTCATGGAAATACAGAAAATATTCCCTGAGAGAGAGATTGTAAAGCTCGACACCAACCATGAAATATTTCATGTGTTTTTCGATATCAACAAACTTGCTCAAGTACCAGGTAGAATGGTTACTTGGGATTATGGTGGATTTATGAATATCGATGATCCAAAGTACCCGCCAGAGGTGTATGCGGTTCTGGATGACAATGGAAGAGTTATGATGGTTGCAAATTACAATACTGACCTCGGCGACGGTTGGGAACATACTTTTTACGAGCGCTATCCAACTAAATATACTAACGAGGCTTATAAGATTGGAATAAATTTTTTAATTTATGCATTTAGTCACTGATGAACGGGTAATGGAAATGATAGAAATAACGGATACGGGAAAGGAATTAGAAATAGAGGATCAGGATGACCTCGCGCTGGTTAAGCGGATGCAGGAGGGTAGAGATAAAATTGTCGCCGAAATTAAGAAGGTGATTGTTGGGCAAGAGGATATTATTGATGAACTGCTTATAGCTCTGTTCGGCGGAGGTCACGTTCTGGTTACTGGCGTGCCAGGATTGGCTAAGACATTATTGATCAAGACTGTCGCAGACATTTTACAAGTTGACTTCAGTCGGATTCAATTTACTCCGGACTTGATGCCAGCAGATGTCGTCGGCTCTGAAGTTGTTGAGGAGACGGATGGCGGGCGAAAATTAACGTTTGTTAAGGGCCCTATCTTTACCAGTATCTTGCTCGCTGACGAAATTAACCGTACCCCCCCTAAAACTCAATCTTCGCTTCTAGAGGCAATGGAGGAGAGGCAGGTAACCGCGGCAGGCGTGACCTATCCAATGGCAAAACCATTTTTTGTTTTAGCGACACAGAATCCAATAGAGCTAGAGGGCACCTATCCGCTTCCTGAGGCGCAGCTTGATCGCTTTATGTTTAAGATTGAATTGGGTTATTTATCGGAAGAGCACGAAGTTGCTGTCGTTAGTCAGACTACGCAAACCCATGACAACGCGCTCGCGCACCCTCTTGGCGCTGAAGATATCCTCGACTTTCAGCGTATAGCTAGGCAGGTACCAGCTGCCGAGGCGGTTATTCAATATGCGGTTAGGTTGGTTCATGCGTCTCGGCCGCAAAGTGAGTCTGCACCCGACTTTATTAAGGACTGGGTGAGCTGGGGGGCTGGTATTCGAGCTTCGCAGAATTTGATTCTGGCGGGTAAGGTAAGGGCTCTTTTGCTCGGTCGGTATAATGTTTCTTATGGTGATGTTCGGGCTTTAGCGACCTCAGTTCTTCGTCATAGAATTCTGCTGAATTTTCATGCTGAGGCCGAGAGGATAACTACAAACGACGTAATTGCGCGGCTACTTGAATCGGTTCCAGAGCCCGCTTCTAATATTTAACTAGGAATATAAAGAGTAAAACTAAGAAATGTCGGAATCGCTAAACTTTTTAGATCCAAGCGTGCTTGCAGGGCTTGATAATTTGGAACTTCGAGCGCGTATCGTAGTAGAGGGATTTCTATCAGGTTTGCATAAGAGCCCAAATAGAGGGTTTAGTGTTGAATTCAATGATTATCGTCATTACCAGCGTGGCGATGACATGCGTCATGTTGATTGGAAACTTTATGCGCGAAGTGACAAGTTATACATCAAGCAATATGAGGATGAAACTAATGTACGATGCATTATCTTGCTAGATACTTCAGCGTCGATGGCATATTCGTCTGGAGGAACGAGCAAATTGAATTACGGTATAACTCTTGCCTCAGCTTTAGCTTATTTCATTATGGGGCAGCGAGATGCAGTGGGTTTGATAACTTTTGATGATGAAATTCGTGATTATGTTCCGGCAAAATGTCGACAGCCTCATTTAATGCATATTTTAAGAACGTTGTCTCAGGTAGAATCTGGAAAAAAAACAGATGCTGTAAAGCCTCTGACTGATCTGGCGTCCTCATTAAACAAAAAAAGTTTTGTTATTCTTATCAGTGACATGCTAGATGATGAGAAGCGGGTGATTAATACATTGCAAAACTTGCGAGGAATGGGTAATGACGTAATAACCTTTCACGTCATGGATGACGCGGAGCTTAAATTCCCTTTTAACGAAGCCTCAGAGTTTATCGATATGGAGGATAATGAATCTTACATTACATCTCCCGCAGCGATAAGAACAGCTTATATGGAGAATCTTAACGAGTTTCTTTCTTATTGCCGGAAACAGTGTCAAACCAGTGGAGTTGATTATTGTTTATTAAATACAGCTGACCCGTTGGATGAGGCTTTGTCGTCTTATATGGCAAAAAGGGCGAAAAGTTTTTAATGGTCTTTCTCACTCCGTTTTTTTTGATAGGACTATTGGCAGCGTTGATACCGATTGCCATTCATCTTATACGCCGAGAAAAACCTCCTAAAGTAATGTTTAGCACTATTAGGTTTTTAAAAAAGACATCGAAAAAGTTGATTCTCTTTCAACATTTGTCGCAAATTTTGCTTTTGTTACTTCGCTCGGCAGTGATTGTTCTTCTGGTGATAGCGTTCGCCCGCCCGTTGATTAATCAGTCTGTGGCGCGGTTGCTGGATGCCGATCCACAGTCTGCGGTAATTCTTTTAGATCTTTCAATGAGTATGCGTTACGGAGATAGTTTTGAGCGTGCAAAAGACGAGGTATCAGTACTCCTAGATCGGATGTCGCAGGGAGATGAAGTGGCCTTAGTTGGATTTTCTCAGTCTGCTCAAATTGTTAGCGAGTTAAACGCGGACCTAGAAAGCGTGCGGTCTGGTTTAAATGGAATTGCCGAAGCCGGTTTTGGGGTTACTCGGTATATACCTAATTTGCAGCTGGCTGATCAAATTTTGGAAGAATCTCGTTATGAGAATCGCGCCATTTATCTGGTGTCAGACTTCCAAGAAGCTGACCTTGATTCTTTTGAAGATGACTGGAAGTTGGCTCCGGGAACCGCGTTTTTTGGGATCGATGTAGGCGCTGAAGTAAGCCGCAACTTAACGCTTACTGACGTTCGCTCGCCAGAGCAATTGCTGGAAGATGCCGTTGAACAAGATATCTTGGTGCGAGTGCGGTCCACAGGGACCTCTTACCTAGCGAAAGGTGAGGTAAGCCTGATCGTTGACGGGCAAATGGTTGACCGTGCGCAAGTCGACTTAGGTGATCGTTCTGAGGAGGTTATAACCTTTTCTACGGCCTTTGAATCAGAAGGGGCTCACATAGGGGAGGTGCGAGTTACTGGCGATGATTTTGACGACGATAACTCTTATTTCTTTACGGTTGAAGTTCTGCCGAAGATTGAGGTGCTCACGATAAATGGCGAGGCGTCTGATAATTGGTTTGATGATGAAGGTCATTGGTTCAGTTTGGCTGTTGCGGGCGCCGCGGAATCTCCGTTCGAATTAGAGACTGTCTCGCCGGACGACTTTAGTGAGTCGGCTGTGATTGGGATTGACGTACTGGTTTTGCTAAACGTGGGGGATCTTAATAACCAGCAGACATCTATAATTGTTGATTACGTCAAAAATGGTGGGGCGTTGCTTATAGCCCCTGGAGATCGGATTACTCCGGAGCTCTTTAACATGCAATTTCAGGAAATAACTCCGGCTGCACTGGAAGAACAGGAAATGGTCGACGACTACTCGGTTATCGCTGACTTTGACCGGCGTCATCCGATCATGAGGCCTCTGGAGACTGATTGGTCGGCTCGATTTCAGCGACACTGGAGGTTAATGCCGAATGCCGAGGCGAATGTAGTTATGCAATTCGATAATTCCGATCCGGCGCTAATGGAGAGGGAAGTTGGTGAGGGGAAAGTGATCTTATTCGCATCAGCGATGGACTTAGAGTGGAATAATTTGCCGTTACAGGGACTATTTCTACCGTTCATACACGAGACTCTCCGCCACCTGGTGCAGCCAGAGTTAAAGCAGAGAGCTTACAGTGTAGGTGATACTTTCTCTCTTGATATAAGTGGCGAAGCAGGTCTTGTGAACGCAAGAAACCCGAGGGGAGAGGAAATAACTTTTGCTAACGAGAATTACGTTGTCGAGGCAGCGCTCCCTGGTTTTATAGAAGCGAATGTTGACGGCGAAATCACCCTCTTTGCGATAAATCCTGATTCAGGCGAATCTAATTTTTCTCGTACGCCGGTAGAAAATTTGTTTGATTCAATTATAAATCCAGATACAAATCCGGTTAAATCTCGTGAAACTCAAAATGCTCAGCTAGCATCGGAGCTCGAAAGATCTCAGCGAATATGGTGGTGGATTCTGTGCTTGGTTATGGGGTTAATTCTGGTTGAGTCTCTAATCGCCAACCGAACTTATCGTTGATTCGGTTTTAGGCTCTTTATATTAGAAGATATTCGTTTATCAAAAGCGCTAAAGAGGAAGCTTGAAAATAACTCAATGCTATAGAAAAGGGGGGGAACAAAGAACGACTCTCAAGCTCCTTCCTTTAGCTATCTATAGCTAGCGGATCATTTTCCTTTAATGGCGCTGGCTATAAACTGAGAAAATCTTATCATAGTCGAATGGTATGTAAATAAATTTCGTCAGAACGAACGATCGCTCTATTTAAGCGCTTAACTCATCTTCTTCAGATAAAATTCCCATTCTTTTCGCTCTACGCTCCCAGTTCTTTCTGGCTAGCGCCTGCATGTCCTCGTTGTTATCCGACTCGTCAACAATTTCGAGTCCCAGTAATGTCTCGATAATATCTTCCATTGTTACTATGCCCTCCATCCCGCCAAATTCATCTACAACGAGCGCAATATGCTCTTTCTTTGAAATAAGCATGTCTAGAAGATCAGGAATGGGCAAGGCGGCATGAACTATTATTATATTCCGCTTGATGTCTTTTAAAGGAATATTGTCGTTGTCTTCAACAAGTTTTAAAAGGAGCTCATCCTTTAAAACCAGACCTGTGATTTTATCAGCATTTTCCTGATAAATTGGTATTCTAGAAAACGGCAGTGTTTCATGCTCGTCATGAAAATCTCTTACGGTTATATTTTCATTAGCGGCGACGACAACGATTCTAGGAGTCATTATGTCTCTGACTAATATTCGGCTAAAGCGAAGTAAATTTTGAATTATCTTTTGCTCATTTTCTTCTAACGCTCCACTTTCTTTCCCTAAGTCGGTCATTACTGCGAAATCGCTGCGACTAAGCACTGGCTTATCTTTGTCTTTCTTTAAATTACGAGTAATGAATTGACTTAGCCAAATAAGAGGAGCTAATGCGAAGAGCATAACCTTCAGGGTTTTCACGGTGAAAGGTGTTAGTTTTTCCCAGCTGTTAGCTCCTATCGTTTTAGGAATTACTTCCGATAGAATAAGTATTGCCATCGTCATCAAGCCGGCAATGAATGCCTCCCAGCTAATTATCGAAAGGCCAAAGATTTCGAGTGAAGTGGCTCCGAAAAGCATCGTAGCCTGGGAGCCAACACCGATTGCTCCGACGGTGTGTGCAATAGTATTTAAAGTTAGAATTGCTGCTAGTGGCCTATCGATATCATCTTTAAATGAAACGAGATCTTTTGCAATTGAGGTTTCTTCTTGCTCTTGCATGCCAACGTATGCTGGCGTGATACTCAGCAAGACTGCTTCTAAGATAGAACAGAGAAACGAAAAGAAAATACTGACAAAGAAAAAGGTGACTAAAAGTCCCATTTATGACTCTTTTACAATGAAAGAAATGCATTCTTACATGATTTTATGTTCGGTTACAATCAACTCTGAAAGTGATACAAAGCGGATTAAAATGCGGTATTGATCGCTCTCAGAACCCTAGGTCGGGATGGTTCCAACTCTAGCTCTTGGTGACCGACGGAAGGTTGTTTTGATGCTTTCTGGAAGGGCGAGCATGGCCGGAGTAACTATAAGAGTTAAAATGGTCGCGAATGACAGTCCGAAAACAATGGTCGATGCGAGCCCTGCCCACTGAGAGGCTACGGGCCCTCCTATTTCTACTTCGGCGTTAATTAGGTCAATTGAGATCCCCATTGCTAGCGGTAATAATCCAAAACCCGTTGTAAAAGTTGTTAAGAACACGGGGCGCAATCGCTGTATGCCGGTTTGGATAATGATTTGCTGCAACGACCATCGCGGATGTTCCTTCTTTAGGACGTTAAATGTGTCCACGAGTACAATATTATTGTTAACTATGATGCCGGCAAGGGCGACTATTCCGATTCCTGTGAGTAGCACGCTAAACGGCTGACCCGTTGTCAGTAAGCCAAGCAATACGCCAGATGTGGAAAGTAATACCGAGGAGAGAATTAATAGCGCTTGGTAGTAGCTGTTGAATTGGGTGACTAATAGTATCGCCATTAAGGCCATAGATAGGGAAAACGCTTGGATCAAGAATGCTGCGGACTCTTCTTGCTCCTCGTTAGCTCCTCGGAATTGATAATTTACCGCTGAGACTGGCGGGTTCTCATCAAGCCAGTATTCTATTTGTTGAAGCTTATTACTCGCCACTACCCCAGGCGCGGGATTAGCTCTAATATAAACGACTCGGTCGCTGTCCACTCTCTGAATTGAGCTTACCTTCTGTTTTGCTTCACGTGTCACGAAGCTGCTGATCGGAACGGGTCCATTTGGTGTGCTAATTCGAATGGTATCCAGCTGGTTTATACCGCGATATTCAAGTGGGTACCTAACTCTTATGTCAACTTCTTCTTCGCTGTCATTCGGGCGATAATCGCCCATGAAGATTCCGTTGGTAAGCAGCTGAATTGCGGCGCCTATCTCTGTCATGTTTGCTCCAAGCATTGCCGCCTGAGCTCTGTCTACATTTATTTCCCATTCAATACCAGGAATCGGAATTGTGTCATCAATATCAATTAACCCCGTCATTTCATCTTCCATGAAGTTGCGAATGCGGGTTGCTTCTAGGAATAGTAAGTCAAGATCTTCCCCGGACAACTCTACCTGAATTTCTTTTCCGACCGGAGGTCCCTCCTCAATAGTGACCACCTCAGCGCGCAACCCAGGGAGTTCGGCGATAGCTTCACGGTATAACCGTTCGATCTCAAATCCGCTTACATCACGAGTCCTTCGGTCAGTTAGTTCGATAAAAATTGTGCCTATCAAGTCGGGCGCTGCCTGCTGGGGTCCGGACATTTGTTGCCCGGACCCACTTTGCGTAACGATACCTTGGTAATACCCAACTTCTTCTATGCGACTTTCTACATCCAGCATAATGTCTCGTAATTCAGCCGGCGAGAAATTTCCTCTTGCAAATACTTGAACTTGCGTTTGCAAAGGTTCCGGGGAGACGAAGAATTCTACTCCAGCACCCCAGCGACCATAAGCAGTAACGATTCCAACAAGGGTAAGCACGCTTAAAACAAAAACGGTTACAGGAATGCGAACGGCAAAACCTAACATCGAAGCGTAGAGCCCAGTAATACCAGTTGCCTGTGTCGGTTCATCTTCTTCAGATGTTTCCACGTGGCCTTCATTGGCTTTACTAGATTTGCCTATGAGTGCGCCGATCGCTGGTGCGAATAAAAGCGCATAGAATAGTGAGCCGATCAGAACAGCAAACACAGTTATGGGAAGGTAACTCATAAATTGACCCGATACACCCGGCCAAAACATTATAGGGAGGAATGCTGCAAGAGTCGTTGCAGTCGATGCAGTGATCGGCCAAAACATACGCTCTACTGAAGCCTTATAAGCCTCTTTACTCGAAAGCCCATTGGCCATCTTGCGGTCCGCATACTCGACCATAACGATCGCTCCATCGATTAACATTCCTAGGCCAAGAAGTAAGCCAAAAATTACCATAAAGTTGTAGGTAAAGTTGAGGAAGTTAATTACGATGAAAGCGAAAAAAAACGAAAACGGGACCGCTAGCGTTACCAGCATTCCGGATCTTATCCCTACAGTCGCTATTACCACGAACAAAACTAGCGCCATCGCGGTTGCCATGTTGCCCGTTAAGCCTTCGTTTTGCTCTAAGACAAGTGGCACAGAGTTGTTAATATAGGTTAGCTTCACGGCCGGAGGAAGGGTTAATTTGGCGTCTTCGACTATAATATTTATCTCGTCCATGGTTCCTACCAGGTTTGCACCCTTCCGCTTCATCACGTTAAGTGAGATTGTTTGGGAATGGTTTGAATACGAAAATCTAGTCGCGTCTTTGAATGTTCGCCTGACGTCTGCTAAGTCTGAGACAGTTAGCACAGCGGAGTCGGTCGCCGCCAAAGGAAGATTAAACAGGTCATCAGCATTTTCTATTAAGCCAGGCACCTTGACGGAAAAACTTCCTTGCCCGGTATCAACCTGCCCTGCGGCGATGAGGCGGTTGTTGCTTGTGACGGTCTGAACTATCGAGCTGTTAGGAATTCCATAAGTTTCAAGCTTTGAGGGGTTGACCACTGCTTCCAATAACTCTTCTCGGTTACCAACCATAGGGGCTTCTAGTATTCCGGGTAGTAACTCAATTTCGCGCTTAAGGTCCTCTGCAATTCTCAGAAGAGCTCTTTCGGACACGCCCTCTCCCCCAATTGCTATCTGCACTATAGGAAGTGCGACAGCGTCAAGCTCCTGAATAATTGGTTCTTCCGTAGCCTGAGGAAAACGAGCTTTGGCTCTGCTTATGGCTTCTCTAACTTCAGCGAGCGCCGCCGAGGTTTCGATCCCGATATCGAATTCAGTCATAATGGTTGAGGCTCCTTCACTTGAAAATGAAGTAACTTCAACGATTCCGTCAATAAGTTTTAGTTCTAGCTCAGCCGGTTTTGAAAGGAGGCGTTCCGAATCTTCTGGAGAAATCCCCTCATGAATAATGGTGGTTATAACCAATGGGAACTTAATGTCGGGATACATTTCGATGGGAATGGCTAAATAGGAGCCATAACCGGCAAGAAGCGTGACGATAAAAATGCTAACCGTAGTGCGCGATCTGGATATTGCTGCGTCAATGTAGTTTTTCATTATTTATCTTTCAGAGTTCATTAAGTCTAGAGATCCCAGTCAAAATTTACTTCGACTGTCTGCCCAGGGAAGACAATTTCTTGCCCAACAGTGATCAGCGTAACATCGCTAACTAGGCCGGTTACCCAGATTCCAGGGTCGAGTTGGTTGGTCTCGTCACCAATAATTTGAACCCGCTGGAATTCAACTTCATTGTTATTGTTTAATACTTTGACTCCGACCGAGCCACCGTCGTCTAGGGTAAGTGATGAGGATGGAATTCGGTAAGCGTTAATTTCGTTAGCTTCGACCATCAGCTCAACGGTAATACCTTCTCTTAAATCTGTATACTCATCATCAACCGCTATCTCAATTCTATAGCTGCGCGATACAGGATCAGCCGCTCTCGCGATGTAACGGACGGTGCCTTTAACAGTTTCTCCGGTGAGCAGTTGACCATTTACGGCTGCGCCGACGACTAAGCCTGAGACATCCTGTTCTGGAACCAAACCGATTAGCAGCATTGGACTATCATCCAATACAGAGGCGCATACGGACCCAATATTTAGTAGATCTCCCATTTCAACGGTTCGCGTTTCCACGACGCCATCGAAAGGGGCAATAATTTTTGTGTTCCGTAATGCTAGCTCAGCTCTTGCCACCGCAGCCTTTGATGCCTCGAGGGATGCATTCAATTGGGCCACAATCACGTCAGATTGCAACCCCTTTTCCTGCAGATCTAACGCCGCCGCGTATTCAAATTGAGCCTGCTCTTCGCGGCTCAAAGATTCCTGAAGGTTTGCTTGTCTATTGTCGACAGCTATCTCACAGAGAATATCGCCTTGTTTGACTCTGGCACCTCTCGGAATTGGTTCGCGTACGATTCTTCCGGGTTCCTCCGCGCGAACCTCGACGTGCCGGAATGCCTGCGTACGACCACGAACCCTGATTTTTTCCACATAAGCTTGTGATGCAATTCTCTCAGCTCGCACAGTCATGACGCCCGGGCTTTCTGACATCGCCGTACCCTCCCGAAGCACGGCGATTCTTGTAACGGAGGCGTCGGCTGCTTGACCGTTGTTGATTTGACTGTCTCGCGGCACTGCCATCCAAACGACCAAACCGACAAAGAACGCACCTGCAACCAGTTGTTGTTTCCTCAATTAAATCTCCTTGCCCTCGCACTTTTGCGAAATCACGCGCCTGATGCAATTATAAGAAATTATAGAATGTATTTACGTCGAGAGTCGCTGACTGGATGCTTAACAATAAGTGAGACAACTGATCTTGGGACGGAATTACTTCTTTCGTTGATCCCTTAAAAGTGTTACGCATTGTAACGACCTTTAAATCAAATGCAATATGTTTTAAGTCTGATTACCACAAAATAACTGCATTTCAGCGCATTTGTGTTAATTTCTGATTATGTAATTTTTTTTCTGATTGGAGAAGGGTTTGAAAGATTTAAGGAATAAGGTTGCGATTGTTACAGGTTCAAGCAGTGGGGTCGGTGCTGCGACGGCTCGACTTTTAGCGTCGATGGGCTGTCATTTGATAATTAACTACAATTCAAATCCCAATGGAGCGGAATCAGTAGCACGAGAATGCCAAGCGGAAGGTATTGAGACACTCGTCTTAAAAGCCAATGTTTCGAGCGATGACGATTGCAAGATGCTAGCTTCTGCCGCGGTCGAGAAGTGGGGGAGGATCGATGTCCTCGTTAACAATGCCGGGACTACAAAATTTGTAGATCACGCTAATTTGGATGGCTTGAATGCGGAAGATTTTCAAAACATCTACGGAGTGAATGTGATTGGGTCTTATCAAATGGTCAGGGCTGTTGCAGAACAAATGAAAACACAAAAGGATGGCGGGGCAATAGTTAACGTTGCCTCCATAGCTGCTGTGACGGGCGTTGGCAGTTCGATTGCTTATGCTTCGTCAAAGGGTGCTATGGTTACCATGACGCTTTCGCTTGCTAGAGTTCTTGGTCCTGCTATTCGTGTTAATGTGGTCTGCCCTGGCTTTATAGAAGGAGAGTGGTTGAAGGAAGGACTTGGAGAGGATGTATATGAGCACGCTCGGGAAGCTGCGCGCAAGGGTGCTCCTTTAGGTGTAACGGCAACTGCGGAGACTGTTGCGGATGCGATATTGTATTTTATCAATGGCCCTCAGGTTGTAACGGGCGAATCAATGATAGTTGACGGAGGTCGGCATCTAGGCATGACACCTTTAATTAGGAGATAGTGTTTTGGAGGAGGCCCATGAGAGCATTAACAAAATATTTTCCGCAAATATACTTAATCGCAAACTCAATTGTTTACGGAGTTTTGGTAGTCCTATTCGTCACAGACGCAAATACGTGGTTTGCAAATCTTGAGATTTTACCGCGTAACCCAGTTGGTCTGACTGAGTTAAAAACAATGTATATTGGTTTGATGGCCGCGATAGGAGTGTTTTCAATTCTTTCGGCCTTATTTAACTCACTGCGCCAAGCGGGCTTAATCTTTGCGTTGATTAGCTATTCAATGCTGGCTGGCGTGAGAAGCTATGGAATTTTTGTTGATGGTGTTTCAAGTGATTTAATGACGCAGTTGCTGTCAGTTGAGATTATGAGTGCTTTGCTAGCCTTGTTAGCATTATTCTTTAAATTGAGTAGATAATTTAGACAAACGTTTTTGGCTCTGACTTGTTGTTGAAGCTAGTTTAGTTTCGGCTTTTTCTGTAGTTTACGCTGAAGCGTTCTACGATGCATTTTTAGTTGTCGTGAGGTAGCCGAGATATTGCCGTCGTTAGCCATTAGAACTCGTTGAATATGCTCCCATTCTAATTGACCGATTGACATAGGTTGGCCGGCGTTGGAAATTGTCGAATCATCAGTTGTGGGCCGGTTTTTGTTAGTCATTGCAAAAACTATTTCATCGGCATCCGCTGGCTTTGCCAGATAATTATCGGCGCCTAATTTTATTGCCTCAACTGCGGTGGCAATACTTGCATAGCCAGTAAGAATTAGAATTTGGATATCAGAGATAATTTTTTTTAGAGGTGGGATGAGTTTTAGCGAGGTCTCTCCTCCAAGGTTTAAATCGAGGATTGCATATTCGAACCCCTCGCTTTGGATAAGTGCCAAAGCTTCTTCACTGCTACTGGCGTGTTTTACAAGAAATTTTCTTTTTTCAAGACTTCGAGTAATAACTTCAGCAAAAATTGTATCATCCTCAACTAATAAAATCCTTTGGGGGTTATCCAACATTTTGTTGCATCTCCTCTAGTGGTATCGAGATCGAAGTGAGCGCGCCACCAACTTTTAAATTAAACATTTCAATTTCACCCCCTAAGCGAGTAACCGCCGCATTGGCCAGAAATATACCTAAGCCCATACTCTCCTTACGCGTCGATTTAAAAGGCTCTCCCATATTTTCCATTACGTTAGTCGGAATGCCTGGTCCATCATCTATTACAGAGATTTCAAGATGAGTACTAGCCTTGTTTATTAATTGAAAGGTAACAATAGTTTCATTTTTTGCTGCTCTTATAGCGTTTTCTATTATGTTAATCACTGCGTGACGAAAGCTCAAATTGGCTGTGACTTGAATATTCTTCGAACATAACACTCTAAAGTTTACTAAAGCGGCAGGGTGGACATTGAGAATATAATCTTTAATATCAGCTGCGAACCCATGTATAAGTATGCTCTCATGGGTATCAGGGTTATCTTTGTTGTAATGTTCAGTTAATTGGGTCAATGATTTTCTGCATCGCAACACTTGCTCTTTGAGTAAGGAAATATCCTCCTTTATCTCAATAGTTTTTAACTCTTTAGCATTAAGTTTATCCAGTTCCGTTAGAAGAATAGCCATGGTAGAAAGGGGAGTACCAAGCGCGTGTGCTGTTCCAGCTGCGAGTCCGCCAATTGCTACTAACTGCTCGTTACGTAGCTCGGTATCACGAGCCTTAGCGAGATTAATTTCCCGCACTTTGATAGTGTTTGTCATCTCAGTAATCAGCAGTGCAATTAAAATAGCACTGACCAGAAAGGTGGCCCACATGCCGACTAAATGCTGTTGCATATCATGTGCCTGCCCCATTTCGTGAAGGCTGCTCTCCGTTTGCAAATCCAAGTATAGGAAGAAGCTATAAGTAACTATGCTGATCAAGGCAAAAGAATTTACATATCGTCGGGGAAGAATGGTCGCTGTGATAGCTAGTAGTACAAGTAAATAGGAAATGAGTGGATTACTTGCGCCGCCAGCATTTAAAACGAATACGACTAATACTAAGGCATCTATTAATACATGACAAAAAAGCTCGATGTTACTTATTAACCTTGAGGATTTTAGCCGCCAAAAGCCAAAACCAATTGAAAGAGCAATAGTTATTATAAGGGCGGCGGCGAGATTCGGAGTAATTAGAGTGCCGCTAATATTTTGAAAAATCAAAAGTGCAAGTATACTTCCGATAGCAAGGATCGACCGCAGGAATATCAGCCTTAGTAGCACCCGCCTGGCAGAGCTGCCTACCTCTCTTTCCGGGGGCGCAAGCATATTCGCAAGTTCTAAAAATTTTGAATTTATCGTCATAGATCAAAGTTTTCCAGAAGTTCGGTCAAATGATTGCGCTGCCGGTGGCTTTGGCTCTCCATTTGCAAATGATCCTATAAAGATGACTCAATGACTAGGCAAATCGTACTTCGCGAGTTATATTGCAACGCCTTGCAACGATTTTAGTGATTAGCTAGTATTTTGTTCCCTTCTATTAATTCTGAAAACTTGGCGGGCTTTAAAAAAGACCTGGCGACAATTCTGACTGCCCGATTTGGGTCTTGTGAGTTTTTGCATTATGGCATTTCCAATGAAGATGGTCAGGACGCGAATCTGCAGAAACACCAAAAGGACTTTGCTAGACAACTTGTTCAACTAATCAAGGATTCAGTTGAGCCCAATTCTGCAGTACTGTTAGATGGCCCCAGTTTTGGTTTTGCGGCTCAGGTTTTGGCAGATGCTAACTATCAAGTGAGCTGGCTGCATCATGGAAGTCGCCAGATATCTGAAAACTTTTCATATAAGAGTTTAATTGTTGGCGATAGACAACTATATAATTTGGAAATTACTAAGAAGTTCCAAATAATTCTAATAGAGGGTAGTTATCATTACTTAGAGCAACTCGAATTGATGACTAAAAGCCGCGAGCTTTTAGTTGAGGGCGGTTTGGTAATTATGTTTGGGGAGTACTTGGATGACGATTCTCAACGAAAATATTCAACCCTTCCAAACCTATCGAGCATGAGGCACCTCTCGAAGAGGTTAAATTTTGATTTAATGAGCGAAATCGATTTTACTGAAGATGCGATCTCCACTATCGATAATTTAATACAAATTGTTGACGAAAAAGATGTTTCTTTGACAAGTGTAGATTTGTTCGAAAATACGATTAATTCCTTTGAGATAGTTAAAGCTGAACTAGCAAATAAACGTCGTTGTTATAAGGTTGTTTGTTTGATTAAAGCAGCTCAATCAGTTGAGGAGTATGCGAACGCAGAATATGGTGATATTAATAGTTTTAATCCCTCAGAGATTTCTGACCTGTTCGAAAAAAGCTTCAGCACCAAATTTAACCCAAACGTCTGGGATTGGAAGTATGGGCTGGGGAATGGTAAGTGTGTTGTAGCGCGATCTGATAAGGGTGGACCAATCGTATCTCATTACGGTGGAGCCCCTCGAAAGATTCAATACTTTGGGGAGTCGAACGTTGCAATACAAGTCTGTGATGTTATGGTTTTGCCAGAGGTGCGCCTGTTTTATGGGAGGAGCAGTCTCTTTTTTAAGACGGCAGCAACATTTTTAGAACGAGAGATAGGAAATACAGTTAGTCATCTTCTTGGTTTTGGCTTTCCGAACAAAAAAGCAATGAACATCGCGCTTCGACTTGGTTTATACGAAAAAACCGACGATTTTATCGAATTGGTATATTCGAATAAGCCGGGGCATGCTAAAAGTTCTGATGCCTTAGAGCCGATCGATATCAGTAATGAACGCCATAAAAGTTCTATCGATGAATTGTGGCGCTCGATGAAGAGTGGGTTAATCGACGGTATAGTGGGCGACAGGGATGCTTTATATATCAAGTATCGTTATTTTGATCATCCTTATGGTAAGTCCGGGATGTTTGAACGATTTTTCATGGTCGATAGCGGCGGGAATGTTGGTGCTGCTGTTTTTATGAAAAAGGATGGACAAGAAATTTTGTTAATGGATATTATCTGCCCAATTTCTGATATGCAGGACTGTTTGCGGCGGCTACTTGTAATCATCGGTGAAGAAAAGTTGAAAATATGGATTACCAAAGCATGGGCAGATAAAGTAAAAATTGATGGTGCGATCATAAATGAGTTAGGTATTGAAATACCCTGTAATAGCTGGAATCGAGGACCGAATTCCAAGGAGTTGCTTGGTGCATGGTGGTTGACCGCGGGAGACATGGATTTCATCTGATCCTCATTGGAAGATTTCGTGCTTAAAGTAGAGTTAGCACAACATAAAAAAGGTGATGACGAATGCAGTCAACGAATATGTATGAAGAAAATCTCGATAAAAATTTGGCTAATTTTGCACACTTAACGCCTTTAAGTTTTATAGAGCGTTGCGCCAGTGTATACCCCGACAGGTTGTCGATTATTCACGGTAAAAATACCTTTACTTGGGCAGAGAGCTATAGAAGAAGTTGCTTGTTAGCTTCCGCGTTAAAAAAAATAGGAATCGGAGAAGGCGACACCGTATCTTTTATGGGAGCTAATACTCCTGAAACCTATGAGGCGCATTTTGGTGTGCCAATGACTGGAGCGGTACTGAATGCGCTAAACGTGCGATTGGATGCAAGAAGTATTGCTTTTATTCTTGAACATGCGGAGACGAAGGTTTTGTTTTCGGATAAAGAATATAGCGAGACAATTAGAAGCGCCTTAAACCTATTAAAGAATCCGCCTATTGTAATAGATATCGATGACCCACTTTTTGAAGAGGGAGAATTATTGGGTAAGGTTTCATATGATGGATTTATAGCAACGGGTGATGCGGAGTTTCGCTGTTTTCAAATTGCGGATGAATGGAAAGCGATTTCGTTAAATTATACCTCCGGAACGACGGGAGATCCGAAGGGGGTGGTTTATCATCATCGAGGGGCTTACCTTAATGCTGTGTCAAATGCGCTTTGCTGGAATCTAGCCTCTCATCCCGTTTATCTGTGGACCTTGCCCATGTTTCACTGTAACGGCTGGTGTTTTCCTTGGACTCTTGCTGCGGTTGCCGGCGTCAGCGTTTGTCTGAGACATGTTCGCGATGAAGCTATCTATGCTGCCATAAAGCAACATAATGTTACTCATTTTTGTGGCGCTCCAGTAGTGTTAAACACGCTAATTAACGCGCCAGCTGACCTAAGGGAAGGCATTAATCATAAAGTTATGGCTATGACCGCCGGCGCGGCCCCGCCAGCTGCAGTGATAGCTGGAATGGAGAATCTTGGATTCGGCGTCACTCACGTTTATGGTCTTACGGAAACTTATGGTCCTTGCGTTATTTGTGCTCCTCAAGAGGAATGGCACCAATTAGCGGTGGATGACCACGCCGAAAAAATTGCGCGTCAAGGTGTCAGAGTGCCCTTGCAAGATGAGGTCATGGTTGGGGACCCGGAGACGATGCGAGCCGTACCGAAGGACGGTAAAACCATAGGAGAAATACTCATGCGTGGCAACCTCACAATGAAAGGATATTTAAAAAATCCGACAACAACGGCTGCCTCATTTGCGGGGGGATGGTTTCATTCCGGTGACCTTGCTATCTGGCATGAGGATGGATATATAGAAATAAAAGATAGGTCTAAAGACATCATAATCTCTGGGGGAGAGAACATTTCGTCGATAGAAATCGAGTCAGTCCTTTTTAAGCACCCGAAGATATTGGAGGCTGCAGTTGTTGCCAGCTCGGATGAAAAATGGGGTGAGGTTCCCTGTGCTTTTGTGACTTTAAAAAAAAATCAGGAGTTATCCTCGGAAGAGTTGATTAGTTATTGTAGAGCAGAATTAGCCAGATTTAAAATTCCTAAGAAATTAGCTTTTGGTCCTATTGACAAAACCTCTACTGGAAAAGTTCAAAAGTATTTACTTAGAGAAAAAGCAGAAAAGATTGAATACATTTCAAAGAACGAATAAAGTTAAGGCTACTTAAGGAGAATATTAATGAATAAATTGAGTGCAACGATAGTTTCGGCGATAGCATTAACAATGGCTATGCCTATACTGGCCCAGGATATGGAGGACACTATTACTGTCACCAGTTCTATTTTTGATCATCATGGTACGGTGCCCGAGGAGAATTCGGCTTACGGTGCAAATACGTCAATTGACTTAAATTGGTCTAATCTTCCTGCTGGTACACAGTCGCTAGCACTGATCTGTGATGACCCTAAAGTGGTTGAAATAGGAATGATGGAGACACCTTTTGTGCATTGGGTTGTATACAATATCCCCGCCTCTGCGAGCGGAATACCCGGTGGGCTGTCTTCCGAAGCGGAGCCTAGTGCAAGTGGTCTGGCTGGGATGATTAATGGCAATAACGGCTTAGGTCGACCTGGATATTTTGGTCCTCGTCCTCCAGCAAATGGCCAGCTCCACCAGTATGATTTTCGAATTTATGCTCTTGATGCAGACCTAGATTTGGATGCCGGTTTGGGTAAATATCAACTTCTGGAGGCTATAGAAGGCCACGTTCTGGGAACGGGCCTGCTTATGGGTCACTATGAAAGAAAAGAATAATATAGTCTTTAAAGTGAGTAATAACGAGCGGGCCTTTGGGCCCGTTTTTTGTTTGGCTGGGCAGTTCGCTTAAGTAGTGATTAGATATGTTGCTGAGCGGACGGTACAGCGAATTACACGATACCTTCTAAGGGGTCCAAAAAGATTCAGTTTAAAGGGATGGGAATCAGTTTAATATACGTCAATTACGTCAAAGGATAGCTATATATGAACATAAAAAAATACCCTCTGTTGACTTCCGTGTTGTCATTTGTATTTGGTTTACTACCAGAAATGGTTTTGTCTCAGGATAGAGTCGTGGAGTCATCAACTCATCGATTTGTGGAGGTTGCGCAAGGGGTGTGGCATGTCAGCGGTAGCGGCAAAGTGCATACTATGAGTAACGTTATGGTTTTAGTGGGGGAGTTCGATACTTTAGTGGTAGATTCCCATGTTACGCCGGCTGCCTCACGAGCTCTACTGGCATCGTTGCCAGTAATTACTGATAAGCCGGTCCGTTACCTTGTTAATAGTCATTACCACTTTGATCATGCCCATGGAAATCAATCCTTTCCTCCCGGTGTTGAGATCATTGGTCATGAATTTACTAGAGCCAAATTGAATGGAGACATAGGGAACGTGCTGGAGGAAAATACCTTCAGAAGTTTCTCAGACCCCGTTCCCTCTTTGGTAATAAACCTAGAAGAAAGGGTAGAGCAAGAATCTAACTCAACTAGAGAAGCAGAGCTGAGGGAACAACTGCGTGTCCAGACAGACTATATGAATTCGATTCCAGAAGTCAGTCCAACACCGCCAAATATAACCTTGCGAGATAAAATGACGCTCTTCCAAGTGGTTGCTGATGGTAGCCGCGAAATTCAATTATTACATTTTGGTCGAGCTCACACTGGTGGTGACGTGGTGGTGTACTTACCGAAGGAACGAGTTGCGTTTACTGGAGATATGATGCTTCCCGGTCTGGCTTATATGGGGGATGGCCATGTTGACGAATGGCCCGTATCGTTAGAGGGCCTTAAAGGTCTGGATTTCGACGTTTGGCTGCCAGGCCACGGACCAGTCATGCGTTCTAAAGAACCCATAAACAATTTTCAAGCTTATTTGCGTGATTTATGGGAAAAAGTCGAGGTTATGTACAGTCGTGGAACGAGCTGGGAAGATGCTGCAGCAGAGATTGATATGACAAACCATGCTGGAAATTATGTGCAGATTAGAGCTCCGGGCGCTGACCCTCGAGCCATCCGCCGCATTTATCAGTTATTAGATGATCGGTAATCTTATCTTTTTGTTAGAAAGGAGCCAGTTGGCTCCTTTCTAATTTCTATAAGCTTATTTGAGAACTGGGTATCCAATCAGATTTAAATTAGAATCTAGTATCGATTGCATCGCCGTAACCCCCAGTTCTTGTCTTACTGTTAGGTGTCGATACGATGTTATTTGGGTCATCATAATCCCTATCATTTCTTCAGTCGGATCTACCCAAAAAATTGTTCCCCACGCACCACCCCAGCTAAATGTTCCAGGCGTTAATGGATCTCTTGCTTTACCTGCATCGCTCACTATTCCAAAACCTAATCCGAAGGTATACCCAGGGCCGCGAATGTATACATCCCCATCTCCGCTATGGTTGGAAATCATGAGGCTCACTGTTTTGGGACTCAGTAGCCGCGCATCGCCGAGTTCGCCACCATTGAGTAACATTTGGCTAAAGCGCCAATAATCTGAAGCGGTCGAAAATAAACCTGCGGTTCCCCCATAATAATTTGCTCCGAAGAAAGGCCGATCGGAATATCCTTTGTCTCGAGATAGCTCAATGGTTTGGTCTGGTCCACTGGGGCTATAAACAGATGCGACCCTATCGCGCTTGTCTTCTGGAACGGCATAAAAAGTGTCTTCCATGCCTAACGGAGAGAAGATATTTTTGTGTAAGTAGTCTTTGAGTGGTTCTCCGGATATGCGCTCAACCAAGAGCGCAACATAGTCCGTACTGCTACCGTATTGCCACTCATCGCCAGGGTGAAAGGCTAAAGGAAGAGGAGCTCTTTTTATTATTGTGTCCTCTAAGTTATCGGTCCGAGAAAGGAGTGCAATCTCATTATCAGTAAGGGCTCCTCTGCTTGGATCTAATCCAGCCGTGTGTGATAGGACGTGCCGGAAGGTTATTGGTTGCCTGGCGGGCTCGCGTGAAATACCGAATTCATTTTCTATTATGACTTGTTTATCCTTCAGTTCCGGAATCCAGTCGGTAATTGGATCGGTTAAGAGAAAATGACCTTCTTCATAGAGCATCATTAGTGCTGTCGAAACAATTGGCTTTGTCATCGACATGATGAAAAATATCGTGTCGTTGCTCATTGGTTCGCTGTTTTCTTTGCTTTTAAAGCCTTGGGACTCAAAATGGATGATCTTACCCTTTCGAGAAATGACGGATAAACAAGTC
>JAQWOJ010000061.1 GCA_029245905.1 Gammaproteobacteria bacterium | reverse complement strand
CCCTCCCGTAGAAATTACGATCACTACATTAGCATTATAAAATTTATTGGTGTTACGAGTAAAATGGGGTTCGATATTTCTGTGGGTGAAATTCGAGCAACAAAAAGACCTCAAAGAGATTGTCCCTCTGTGGTCTTTTGTGTTTTTTGTTGGCTTAGTCTGCTGAGCGAGATTGTGGTCGAACGCGAACTCCGGAGTACTGAGAATCAGTAACAGGGTCTAGCCATTCCACTGAGCCTTCGTAGATGGTTAACTGCAGGGCATCGTGGTCGGGATGTGCTCCGTGCCAATGTTCTATGTCAGCTGGCGTCCAATAGGGTTCTCCTGGATAGAACTCTTCGATGGCGCGCCCTCGGATTTGATGTAGGCCAATTCCTTCTTCTATCATTAACAGCTGGCCCCATGTATGCGAGTGCCACGAAGAACGAACACCAGCAGGGAAGAGGATGCGAATGTTTCGCATATCGGGTGTTTCGCTGACTTCTGGAGCTCCACCTTGGAAATTGCTGGACTGCGCAGAGATAACATCAGTTTGAGACACCAATACAACAACACCTAACACGAGCGCCGCGCACAATGATGTAATTAACTCCGTTGTTTTTTTCGGACTCCCTTTCATTACTATCCTCCGGTCTTTCTGCTAGTTGGCTTGCTAATAATAGACAAAGGCTATGAATAGCTTAATGGGTGTGTGATGTCAACTGACAACTCTTAATTATAGGCACCCTAAGCATTCTCGCCTCATTTTACCTATGGTGGTATGCTGAAGAAAATTTAGGGAGAGATCAGACAGAGTGAAAGATTTAATTAACACGCTGGGTTTGTGTTCGCGAATCCTTGTTTTGTTTTTCCTGCCGTTGTTGGGTTTTCATAGCAGCTTCGTCCAGGAGCTAAATCCGCTAGAGGGTGATCCTCGCGCTGCCCGTGTGGGAGGCTCTATTTTTAGAGCGCAATGTGCAACCTGCCACGGGGCAGACGCAATGGGTATTGACTCAATTGATGCTCCTGATTTGACGCAGATTTTTACCACGCCTGGTTCATCAGACCAGGATGTGTTTCAAACAATCAGAGAGGGCATTCCTGGCAGCATAATGCCGCCCCATGCGTTTCCTGAAGCGGAAATCTGGATGCTCGTCTCTTATTTGAGAAGCGTTGGTGTTTCTGGATTTACTGGTCAGATTCAGGGCGATCCGGATCGGGGTATGTTTCTTTTTTCTGAAAATTGTGAGACTTGCCACCGTATGAATGGTCAAGGAGGAAGCCTTGGACCAAACTTGTCTATGATTGCTGCTGTCAGATCAGAAGATGCGATAATAAACTCAATCAGAGATCCAAGTGCAATCATTGGTCGTCAATACAAACCAGTATCGGTACTTACAGAAGGGAATGTCCGCTTTCGAGGTATTATTAAGAGCGAGGATGCATTTTCAATTCAAGTTTTAGGGACAAATCAGGTGCTGCGAGGATTTCGCAAATCAACCCTCCGGGAGTTGGTTTATGAGGATCAATCAGTGATGACCACTTTTAATGAGTCAGCTCTAAATGGTAGGGACCTCACCGACATACTCAGTTATCTCCAATCCAACTTGTAACGCCATTTGGTTAAAGAGAATTTCATGATGAAACAGATAAAAAAAAGAGCAACCTTATTACTCAGTCTATTTTTTTTCTTTTCCGCGAATCTGTCTGCCCAGTCTGGAGATGGACCAACTTACGAAGACATTCTAGATGGCTTTAATGACCCATCGCGATGGCTGACCTATTCTGGAGATTATAGTGGGAGACGTCATAGTCCGCTCACGCAAATAACGCCTGAAAACGCCGATCAGCTTAGGTCTATTTGGACCTTCCAGTCGGGGACTACTACGCGCGGAAGGGGGTGGGAGACTACGCCATTGCTTGATGACGGGGTTCTTTACGTTACTGGCTCAAATAACTATGCCTGGGCGATTGACGCCCGAACTGGCAGAGCTTTTTGGGAGTATAGAAGGAATTTACCCGATGATCTTACCTACGGTGCAAGTGCGCCGGTAAATCGAGGGTTTGGTATGTTAGGTAATCAATTATTTATGGTTACTTTAGATGCTCATCTATTGTCTTTTGATCGGCGAACCGGTGAGGTTCTATGGGAAAGAGAGCTTGCTGATTATCATGTAGGGTATTCGGCCACTGCGGCTCCTCTTATCCTAGATAATAAAGTTATTGTAGGTATTTCGGGGGGGGAGTATCAAACCCGAGGTTTTATCGATGCTTTTGATCCGGTATCGGGTGAGCGAATTTGGCGGTTTAATACCGTACCAGGCCCGGGAGAGCCGGGCAGCGAAAGCTGGCCGAACGACCCACAAGTTTTAGCGCAAGGCGGAGGGGGAACATGGATGAATGGTTCCTTTGACCCTGATCTGAATTTAATTTATTGGGGAGTTGGTAACCCTAATCCAGATTATTATGACGAAACACGCCCCGGAGACAATCTTTATACGGATTCGCTTGTTGCATTGGATGCCAATACAGGCGAGCTGAGGTGGCACTACCAATTTACACCTCACGACGTCAATGACTGGGACTCTAATCACATGCCTGTGCTTGCCAATATTGAATGGCAGGATGAGCAAAGAAGGGTTGTTATGGTGGGTAACCGGAATGGATTCTTCTATGTGCTAGACAGAGTAACGGGCGAATTTTTGTTGGGAGAACCGTTTACGGCGACCACTTGGGCACGCGAAATCGGTGAGGACGGGAGGCCCGTGGTGTTGAACGATGGGAGTCTAGGTTGTCTACCTGATCCCTGGGGATCTACAAACTTTTATCCCCCTACCTTTGTCCCCGGTCTTGATTTGTTCATTCTTACTGCGCGTGAAACCTGCGCAACTTATGTGCCAGAAGAGCCCGCCGATACGCCTGGCCAATCAAATTTTGGTGGAACTGTATTCATTGATTCGGAGTCAGGTTATGGCGCTCTGCGTGCCCTAGATATCCACACAGGGGCGCTTGAATGGGAATTTAGGTACCCTTCGCCTACTTTTGGTGGGGTTATGTCTACTGCGGCAGGGTTAGTGTTTGCTGGTGACCACGAGGGGAATTTTATGGCCTTTGATGCTGAATCCGGGGAAAATGTCTGGCATTATCAAACCGGCTCGAGAATATGGGGCGCGGCGGCTATAACCTATATGCTAGATGGCCTTCAATATGTAATGATCCCTTCTGGAACCACTTTGACTGCGTTTGCATTGAGATCTCCGTAATAGAGCCGATCTATGGTTATGATTCTAGATGATTTATAAGGCTTTACTAGTGGACAAGATGGGTCAATAAGCCTTAGGCTAAGCCTATTCAATGTTCCGTTGTTGTACTGCAATTAATTGTCACCTGAGGATCTTTTGAACGTCAGTTGGACTAAAATTAACGTAAATAAATCAAAAAAAACAACAATAAAATCGAAATGAGGAGACCAGCAATGATAGCTAGAAATTCTCTCGCCTTGCTTCCTATCCTGGCACTGTTTTTTTCTGCCCAAACAACAGCACAACCTCACGATGCAAGCGTTGCTGCGCATCAGCCTCATTATTATGACATCGCTGACTTTGACATGCAGGGGTCAGATATTACCTACGCGGATCATGTCGCACCGATCCTTCAGCGAAGCTGCCTGCAGTGTCATAGGCCTGGCGGCGGAGGCCCAATGTCCTTCATGTCATACGATGAAGTAAGGCCCTGGGCTCCGGTTATTATGTATCGTACCGCTATGAGGGATAGGATGGGAGCTATGCCTCCCTGGTATATTGAGAAGGACATCGGGATTACGGATGGCTTTGAAAGTGACTATTCACTGTCTGATCTAGATTTAGCTATGATTCAGGCGTGGGTGCAAAACGGAGCCCCAAGAGGTAATCCTGCGAATGAGCCTCCTCCCTTTATCGTTACAGAGGGAGATGATTGGACGCTTGGAGAGCCAGATTTAGTTTTAGTTGGGCCTGAAAAGATCCGCCCAGCGGTTGCGCCTGACTGGTGGGGAGATTTAGGTATTGTTCCAACGGGTCTGACCGAAGACCGCTACGTGCAGTCCATCGAAGTCAAAGAATTTAATGATATCCCAGATGATCTTGGCAGTAGTACTGTCGGTGGACGTTATATTTGGCATCACATGACATACAGCAGTGGCATTCTTAGTGAAGACGGAACCTATATTTTGCCTGAAAGTAGGGTTGGTTGGCCAATACATGAGGTTGGTCGAAACGCAGATCAATTCGCTGATAGCGCTGGTCGACTCTTGCAGGCAAATTCCGCGTTACATTTAAACGCAGCGCATATGCATTCCAATGGCAGAGAAACTACCGGACATCTTGAGTTCGGCATAAAGTTTTTCCCCATTGGGTACAAGCCTAAGTATACGACCCGTGGTCCAAGGACCGGAAACGGTATTGATTTAGATGTCTTGCCTGGCAGGCCCAATCAAGAGCTACGTAATTCTGTAATCTTGCAAGAACATACCAAGATAATGGCATTTGAGCCCCATTTGCATGCGCCAGGGGTTCGCATGTGTCTTGAGGCAATCTGGGGTCACAATGTCTTCACCTTAAATTGCGTCGGTTATGACCACAACTGGGTAAAGCAATACATTTACAAAGAGGATAAAGCACCTTTGTTGCCCAAAGGAACTATTTTGCAAACAATTGCTTATATGGATACTTCGGCCGCTAACCCGAATCTAGCTGACCCGAGAAATTGGGCCGGAGGAGGGAGGCGATCAGTTTCGAATATGTTTATCGATTTGGGATACAGCGTAACGATGACTGAAGAACAATTTCAGGAGGAGATGGCAGCGCGCCGGGAAACGCTTGCTGACCGCAATGAATATGATGTCGGATGCCCGCTTTGCTGGGCACCGGTTCCTGAATATGATCTAGCAGGCGGCAGTGAGGATTGAGATGAATTATCGCAGGATGCGGCTTCTCTCTTTGCTTTTTGTGTTAGTTTCTCTGGCTGGCTTGGTGACTGGTCAGGAAAGGCGCATGACCCTGTCAGGAGAGATATTATCTCCGGCTTACGAGGGATGGTGGCCTAATGATGATGGAACTTTTAAGTTATTTTTTGGATACATGAACTCCAATTGGCAGGAGGAGTTTGATATTGATATTGGTTCGAGAAATTACTTCTCTATCGTAGAACCCAACGAACTCGATGACTTAGATCTTGATGGTTACGATTTCGGGCAAGCGGATAAGGGTCAGCCTACTCATTTTTATCCTCGTAGAAATCCATTCTTGTTTACGGTCGATGTGCCTGCGGATTTTGGTGAGAATGAGTTGGTTTGGACGCTAGCTGCCCGGTCAGATTACGTTGTTCGAGCCTATGGGACTTTGAAGCCAGATTATCGTATTGATCCTCAAGTGATTTCTACTGAAGTAGGCGGTGCCTTTGGTAGTCTGGACGATCGATTAAGAACTAATATCCCACCAGATCTTACTATAGAGGGTGAGGCCTTTCGCTCGGTAAGGGCAGGTGAAGCTCTGGATATGGCGGCCATAATCGTGGATCCAGACAATTTACCAGCACGGTCTTCTCGACCACCGCCTCGGACACCGGATCAGATATATCGTCCACCACAATCTATTGTCGCGTCATCGGGACCGGGTGAAAGATTTTCGTGGATTATTTATAGGGGGCCTGCCGCTCGCGCAAAATTTGAGCCTGTGCAGATGAAAACTTATACAGACACTCGGGTTTATTCAAATTCTCCCTGGTCGCCACCCTTTACTATCCCTATGCCGCCCGAAAATAATCGATGGACCTCAACAGTGACATTCGATACGCCAGGCGAATATGTGTTGCGCGGGGTTGCTAGCGACGGTTCTATGTTCACATATCAGAATATCAGTGTAACAGTTACGCGGTAACTAAATGGCCTGGTAAAAATTGTGAATAAAGATTTTTGTGACACCGGTTTAAACGAATCTAAATGTCGTCAAACCTCTTGGCAAAGAACTTAAACCGGAGCTATTCTTGCTTAAACTCAACAATAATAAAGTTAAAATGTTCTATAGACTGAGTCAGAGGTCCTTTAATACTCAATTAAGTTTTTGCTTTAGATCTTGTCGACTTTGTGCCCTGATTTGTGCTTTTGTCTCGCTGCTTCCCTTGCAAAATATTTTCGCGGCTGACGACGTTCAGTTCCCCAAAACAATCGCATGGTCCGCGTATCCCACAGGCACGGGAGGTTACAGTCAGGCTGTGGCGATTGGCAATATCTTGCAACGGCAATATGGCGTTAATCTTCGTGTCATACCAGGTCGCAACGATGTTTCTCGTCTCGCTACGCTGCGAGCTGGTCGGGTTCACTTTTCTGCAGGGGGCTCTGAGGCGGTTTATGCTCAGGAAGGGATTTTGAATTTCGCCTCTAGAATTTGGGGTCCTCAACCGATACGCGCGTTAATGTCGAACTACTCGGATAGTTGTTCTTTCACTTTTGCGATGGCATCTGATTCCGAGGTAGAAAGGATTTCCGATATCCAAGGGAAGAGGGTAACCTGGGTTCAGGGCTCACCTTCGCTGAACAACGCTACAGCGGCATTATTGGCTTATGCGAATTTAACCTGGGATGACGTAACCGCTGTTGAAGTCGGTGGTTACAATGCTTCGATAGATGCTGTTCTAAACGATCGCGCGGATATGGCTGGAGGGGCGTGCAACTCGCCTCCGTTTTTACGCATGGAAGCTTCTCCTAGAGGCCTTACGTTTGCCCAATTCCCCCACAATGATTTAGAGGCGGTGAAGCGCGTGCGTGATCGTTTGCCTTGGTACGTCCCCCATGTTGCCTTTGAGGGCCCTACGATACCAGAGCGAGGTATAGAGGTATTTACTTCCGCTTACCCGTTCTTGGTTGGTCTCGACGCTTCTGATGAAGCACTTGCTTACAGTATGGTTAAGATAATGCATCTTCATTTTGAAGAGTATAAAGATAACGCTCCTGGGGCGGGTGGTTGGACTTTGGACAGACAAAAATTTGAGCAGATATTCGTTCCATTTCACCCCGGGGCGATTCGCTACTATGAAGAAATAGGTGCGTGGACCCCGGAAGCAGAAGCGAACAATAAGAAAAATTTGCTTCGCCAGTCAGTTTTGAGGGGAGCATGGGATGATTTTCTTCATTCGGCGCCAGAAGGTTACGATGAGTTTGAAGAGGCATGGTTATTAGCCCGAGCAAAGGCCCTGACAGAGTCTGGCCTAATGACCTTGGCCGAAGGACTCTAATAAGCAGTTTTTATGAAGGAATCAACGTCGGAAACAAAAAAGCAAGTAAACAATTCGTCTGAGAATTCTTCGCAGAACCCCCCGCAAGTTAGATATAGAGAGATGTCAAAGCACTGGCAGCTAGTCATGGCAATTTTGACTACTTGTTCGATATTGCTCGCAATTAATCAAATTTTTAATCTCGGATTTTTTGTCGGTTATGTCATGTTGGACAGTCGGTATATGTATTTAATTACCGGCGTCATGCTATGCATGGTTTTTATTACATTTCCAGCCAGTAAAAAAAATCTACGTTATGTTCCTTGGTACGATGTAGCGATTATGTTGGTGATCGTAATTGTTTTCTCCTACTACGCTTATTACGCAGAGCGAATCGTGTTGGAGGCATGGGAATATGCTGCCCCTAGCATCGGAGTTTGGCTTGCTATGATAACTTGGGCGATTGTCCTGGAGAGCGGAAGGAGAGCCGGAGGCTGGGCTGTCTTTTCAATAGTGCTTGTTTTTTCGCTCTACCCTACTTTCGCCGCTTCTTTGCCTAATGTAATAGCTGCCTTGTCTATTCCTCTTGAAGACGTTGCTATTTTTCATATTCTTGGCGAGGAGAGCTTGTTTGGTATACCTATGCGAGTTTTTGCCCAGTTAGTTTTTGGGTTTTTGGTGTTCGGTATTTCGTTGCAGTTTACAGGTGGGGGGCCTTTTTTTATTAATCTGGCGTTTGCTCTTCTTGGGCATTTTCGAGGTGGGCCGGCTAAGGTATCTATTTTTTCAAGTGGACTGATGGGATCGATGAGTGGTGGGCCGATAAGTAACGTTCTAACCACAGGTCCGCTTTCAATTCCTGCGATGCGTCGCATTGGATTCACTCGAGAATATGCATCTGGCGTTGAAGCTTGCGCTTCGACAGGAGGTGTCTTTATGCCGCCTATTATGGGTGCGACTGCGTTTGTGATGGCCAGTTTCCTTAATATTAGTTATGTCACGGTGGCTATCGCAGCAATAGTTCCCTCTGTGCTCTACTTCTTTGGATTGTTTATGCAAATCGATGCTTATGCCGCAAGAAATAATTTGCAAGGTTTGCCTAAGGACGAATTACCAAAACTAGCTCAAGTTTTTAAGGATGGCTGGTATTTTATTGCAGTTTTCGCCTCACTAATTTGGATGCTTGTTTATTTGCAGAGGGAAGCTGTTGCTCCATTTTATGCTACAGCCTTACTTCTAATTATTAACCAATTCACAAAGCATCGATTGTCTTTCGAGCGAATCATGCAGCTGGTCGCGCAGATGGGGAAGCTATTGGCGGAGTTGGCTGGAATATTAGCGGCCATAGGACTTATTATCGGCGGATTAGCTGTTACTGGTATTGCTGGAACTATTGCGAATGATCTCGTTTATCTAGCGGGGGAAAATGTTCTTATACTCCTAATGATGGGTGCCCTCACGAGCTTTATTCTGGGTATAGGAATGACTGTGACGGCTGCTTATATCTTTCTTGCTATAGTGTTGGTGCCGGCTCTAACTAATTCCGGTCTGGACCCGCTTGCTAGTCATATGTTTGTCATGTATTGGGGAATGCTGAGTTTTATTACCCCACCCGTTGCTCTGGCAGCCTTCGCAGCTGCATCTGTTGCTAATGTCTCACCTATGCGGGCTGGTTTCGAAGCAATGAGGCTAGGCGCGATAATATATTTTGTCCCGTTTTTCTTTGTGTTTAATCCGGCGTTACTATTACAAGGAACGATAATCGAAAATATACAGGCAATTACTACGGCCCTTGTTGGCGTTGTTATAGTTTCAGGTGCGCTACAAGGTTATTTAATTGGTTTAGGTGATCTTGGCGCAGGTATAAGAGGACTTGTAGTGAAAGTCTTTATAGGGTTTTCAGGACTCACTCTAGCGCTACCGGCAGGAGGACTATTTGGGTTAAGCCAAATAACGCTTTTAGTAGTTGCTGCAGTTTTTCTTGGAGTAGGAATTTTGGGTCGCCTCATATTTATCGCTACTTTTTCAGACTCTCCACAATAAAATCAGGAAATGAATTAATTATGGTTAAGGTGACGAAAGGATTTAAAGAGTTGGTTAACGAGGCCGAAGCGAGAGTGACATCACTATCGGCGACTGAAGTAGATGAAAAGGCGACTGAAACTGGTGTTGCTCTGATAGATCTACGAGACATTAGAGAGATAAAAAGAGAGGGAACGATTCCTGGCTCCATTCACATACCTCGTGGAATGCTAGAGTTTTGGATAGATGCGGATAGTCCTTACTATAAGAAAGAGCTAGATGACGCCAAAGAACTAATCCTTTTTTGTAATAAAGGTTGGAGGTCTGCACTGGCTGCTCTATCGCTGCAATCGATGGGCATTGAAAATGTTTCACATATGGCGGGTGGGCTGGAGCAATGGCAGAAGGATATCGGTCCCATAAAGCCGATATAGCTCGTTAAAAGCGGAGCATTGGATATTTTCCCTATCAAAGATTCGATAAGGGTTCTGGTTGATAAGTTATTTCGCAAAAAATCTAAAAATTAATATCGAGGAAAATTAATGAAATATCGCTACGTTGGGAAAAGTGGTTTGAGAGTTTCTCCTATATGTATGGGTACTATGGGGTTTGGTACTTGGAGTGACAAAAAGCAGGCATTTAGTATCTTGGACGCTTCTCTTAATCAGGGAATAAATTTTTTCGACACGGCTGAGGTTTATCCTGTGCCCCCAAGTGCGAAGCTTGCCGGGCTTACGGAGGAGATTTTCGGTGAGTGGATTAAAACTAAGCCTCGTGAATCGATGATAATTGCAACAAAAGTTGCGGGAGCGGCTTCAGGGTGGATCGTTCCTCCCATTAGACATGGTTTAACAGCAATCGATAGGCATCACATTGAAAATGCTGTCAATGGCAGTTTGCGGCGGTTGCAAACAGATTATATCGACCTTTACCAAGTCCACTGGCCGGATACGGTAGTCCCTATTGAAGAGTCAATGGAGGCGCTCGACCGTCTGGTTCAGTCAGGGAAAGTTCGCTACATAGGGACTTCTAATGAAAATGCTTATGGCTTAACTAAATCTAACCTGGTGGCTAAATACGAGGGATTTGCACGCTTTCAATCAATTCAAAATAACTTCTCGCTGCTTAATCGTCGGTTTTTTGACGAACTAGCGAATGTTTGCCGACAGGAAAATGTGTCGTTATTGCCATACTCCCCAATTGGTGGAGGTGTCTTAAGTGGTAAATATCAGAACGGTCAAATGCCAAAAAATAGTCGTTTTGGTGATTATGTAATTGGAGGAGACCCCCGGCAAAAAATGATGGCGCAGAGGTTCGTCAACGAAGGCACTCTTTTGTCGACGGAAAAGTATTTACACATAGCAAAAAAAATAGGTGTCTCTCCTGTAACGTTAGCGACTGCTTGGAGTATGCATTGGGACTTCGTGGCTTCAACAATTGTTGGCGTTCGTAATGTCGATCAACTGGACGATATTTTTGCTGCGCTAGACGTCAAACTTAGCGAGGAGACGTTAGAGGAATGTGATGAGGTTCATAAACAACATCTTTACCCGATGGGGTAGCGCGTTCTTACTTTTGATGCTGAGTGCTGCCAGCAATGCCCAGTCCATCCATATTTCACATTGTATGTTGGGCTGTCCGCAGAGTAATGCTGACAATAATCTTATTGTCAGGCATCTCTACGCTGCCGAAATTAATTCTGAGAACGGGCTTGCGGATTGGGTTGCTTATAGAATCCTGGCAGGTTCTGTTGGCGTAGCGTCCTTGTTACCAAGGCAGTGGGTCCAGGAAGCATTGTTGCCGGAGATGTGGTCTATTGAGAGTATTTCGAATTTATCAGCTTTATATCAACCTGACTTAAGCGAAGCTCAGGATCGAGACTACCGAGTTAATGAATTTATGTTCAACGCAGAGGACAGGGGAAGACTCGTGCCGATGACTAGTTTTTCTAGAACTCCTTACTGGTCAGAGTTAAATTACATAAGTAATATGGCTCCCTTACCTAGTGATTTAAGGTTAGGCTCCTGGTCACGGCTTGATCAGGCTGTTAATGAGCTGGTAGGTAGGGTTGGGCAACTATATGTCGTTAGTGGGCCTCTTTATGAAAGAGCAAATAGATCGGCTTTAGAGGAAGGTGTGCTTGAAACTCCGACAAAGTATTTTAAGGTAGTTGCAACTTCCATTGCTTATGCTGCTTTTATATTCCCAGCAGAATTACCGATTCACGCTGAGTATTGTGCTCAGTTTACTTCTATCGATAAAATTCAAGAGCTAAGTGGCCTGCGTTTATTTCCTGATTTAGAAAAAGAATTAAGCCCAGAGTTATTTCAAGAATTGCGTTGCGATCCTTAAGGTGTAAATTATTTCGAGGCCCCAGGTAATGTCATTCATATTTCCTCCCAAAGCTATAAGTGCTGTTCCAATTAAAGGTTCGGATCAGCTTTATCCGGTAAATCGTATTTACTGCGTGGGCCAAAATTATGGCGACCATGTGCGTGAGATGGGGGGAGATCCAAAAAAGAATTCGCCGGTATTTTTCAGTAAGCCAGCAAACGCGATTGTCATTAACAATAAATCGGTTAAGTACCCTACAGCTACCGATAATTTTCATTATGAAGTTGAACTTGTCGTGGCACTGTCTTCAGGGGGTGTCAATATTCCAGAAGAGTTGGCACTTAATTGTGTTTTTGGTTATGCCGTCGGCATTGACTTTACTCGCCGTGACCTGCAAATCCTTGCGAAACAGTCAGGGAGGCCTTGGGATGTAGCGAAAGGGTTTGACCAATCTGCTCCTATTTCTTCAATTATTGAGAAGGCAGAGATGTCTAATCTTAGTAAAGTCCAAATTTCTTTGTCATTAAATGGTGAGCTGCGCCAAAATTCTACGCTTGATGAAATGATATGGTCTGTATCAGAGATAATCTCAGAACTATCCAAATTTTACGAGTTGCAGCCAGGCGACTTAATTTTTACGGGCACTCCATCCGGAGTTTCGGCTGCCGCTGCTGGGGATCGTGTTTCTGCTGAGATTTCCGGCATTGGAGACCTGAACTTTGAAATAATTTGAGGCTGCTCCTTGACAGATTTGTCTTAATTCACTGGGCTTTAGAAGCGTTTTGTTGAAAATTACCAGGGTTTTGGTCAAAATCTTCATATTCCAAAGCGATTCTCTTGCTTTCCAAACGTTCTTCTATACGTCTTCTTAACTCTGTCAGTTGAGATTTTGGCTTGCGCTGCACAATCTGAACTTCTAATCCGTCTTCAGCGAAAGAAGTGGGTGATTCAAATGTGTCTTTAAGATTGTCTAAAGCGTCATCCCATTTTTGTTCTTTCATATTCTCTCCTTTAAGCCGTTTTCCGATTTTTTAGAGACAAAATATAATATTTCCTGAGCCTTACACTTATCTATCGTTAGCATAGGTCAGAATCTTCAATAAAAAAGCAGAAAATTTGTAGAAAGCCGTAGAGCGGAAGAAAAAGGTATAATGTACTGGAGGATAATCTAGGAAGGTCTATTTTAAATGCTAGCCCGTTTTTTAATTGCTAACTGGCGCAGCTCTTTCTTTGCAATTTTACCAGCTGCAATACGTGGTAATTTTTCATATTGCAGATAAAAGTGCTGCGGAATTTTGAAGGCTGCTATTTTGTTTTCTAAAAATTGAATTAAATCTTTAGAAGTGGCAGTCATGCTCGGTTTTAACATGATCGAAGCGCAAGGAATCTCGCCGAGTCGCTCGTCTGGAATACCGTATACAGAGACTTCGCTGACTGATGAGTGTTCGGCGATCGCATATTCTACTTCGGCACAACCTATATTCTCGCCTCCACGAATCACTATATCTTTTGCTCGATCAAGAATGACTAAAAATCCAAGGTCATCAAGTAATCCGATGTCCCCAGTGAAAAACCAACCATCTTTCAATACGTCAGAAGTTTCCTTGGGTTTACGCCAGTAACCTTTCATAATTGTTGGCCCTCTAACGCAAATTTCGCCTGTCTCATTTGGTCCTACTGCTTGGGAATTTTCATCAACAATCTTTACTGCAGAGACGGGAGGCGTAGGCCTGCCAGTACTGTGAGGCTTAGCTTCGTAGAACTTTCCTGAAATTATAGCGCCAATGGCATTAGTTTCGGTAAGTCCATACCCCAAGCCAGGGATCGCCTCAGCCGGGAATTTTTCTAGCATCATTTTTAGATGTTCCGGCGGTCGGGGAGCTCCGCCGCTTTGGACGCCTCGTAAGCTGCTTAGGTTTGTTTTAGAAAATTCCTCAGACTGCATGATTTCCCATGTCATAGTGGGAACGCCATGGAAGACAGTAATCTTCTCTTTCTCGATCAATGCCAGTGCTTCGCTTACGTCCCATTTATACATCATTACGAACTTTCGTAAATAGACAAAACTTGCTAGGAACTGAGCATGACTTCCCGTTACGTGAAATAATGGCACATTGGCTAACAAGGCGGCTTGGTTTTCAGGAACTTTCTCGACCAATTCGGGACGCAAAATTTCATTGATTTCTTTCACAAACCGCCAAGTATAAAGAGCGTTAATGATATTGCGGTGAGTCGACAAAACCCCTTTGGGGTTGCCTGTCGATCCTGATGTATACATAATTGAAGCGTTATCTTCTGGTTGTATATTGAAAGCTTCCAGTTCCGCTTCCGATAATGGATCGATATCTTGAATGAGAGAATAGAATTCCTGATAGGTGGGGGTTTGTTCTGGCTTTATTTGAATCAATTCGATATCTAAGGATTTAAGAAGTGGTTGGACTTGATTGAAGCGGGCCTGGTCTACAAACGCTAGTTTGGATCCGCTATCGCTCAATCCGTATTCAATCTCTTTTTCTTTCCACCAAGAATTCATTGGGACAACGACGCCACCGATCATAGTGATTGCCATGTAGGCAAGACACCATTCGGGTGAATTTCTGGCACAAATCGATACACGATCACCATGACTGATTCCGTACTGTTCAGTTAACACACGTGCCATACGTCTGGCTAAATGAAGAGTTTCTGAGAAAGTGTAGCGCTCTTTTTGGTAGACCAAGAATGTTTCATCTTTGCTTCGCAGTCCCAGCTCATAGAGTGCGCCTAAATTGCGAGGTGCTTTTGTGAAGACGTCGTACTCTTCGCCCGAAATAATTTCCTTATGAACAGCTAACTCTGTGTTGGGAGCTTTGTGCGCCGCAACAATCTCTTTTAGTTTGACTAGGTCCGATCGAATTTCTTCTTGAGTCAACATTGTTTTACTCTTCTTTGACTTGTAATGTAACCTTTCCCATTACTCGTCTCTCAGAAAATACATTAAAAGCTGCCGTGTAGTCTTCCAGTGGGAAAGACTCAGTGACTAGAGGATTAAGTTCTCCACGCTCATACATGCTTAATAGCTCGGTGAAATTTTCTTCATATTCCCTTGGCTCTTCTTTTCGGAAACGCCCCAAAAAGACACCCACCATTGAGGACCCCTTAAGCAAGGCTAGATTAGCTTTATACTCTGGAATTTTACCACTGGTAAATCCGATTACTAACAAACGACCATTCCAATTAATACAGCGGCAGCATTCGTTGAACAAGTCACCGCCAACCGGATCATATATTACGTCGGCGCCCCGACCATCTGTAAGTTCCTTTACTTTGTCTTTGAAGTTTCCAACACTGTAGTTAAGAAGTTCATCCGGTTGTAGTTGATTGACAAACTCTAGTTTTTCATCGGAGCTTGCGGCCGCAATAACACGCGCACCCATCAATTTTCCTAATTCAACGGCGGTGAGTCCTACTCCACCACTGGAGCCAAGAACTAGCAGGGTTTCTCCCGCTTTTAGATTTGCTCGTTGCTTAAGGGCATAGTAAGAAGTAGTGTAAACCATTGCAAAACTAGCGGCAGTTTTGAAATCCATATTTCCGGGTATTTTCCGCAAGCCGCCTGAACCAACTACCACTTGTTCCGCGAGTCCGCCTAGACCAGGGGTGGCCATTACTCGATCGCCAACATGAAAGCCTTTCAGGCCCCCACCGATTGACCTAATAACTCCTCCCACTTCTGATCCTGGGGTAAAGGGCATGGGTGGCTGGAATTGATATTTGCCTTGTATCTGCAAGCCATCTGGGAAATTCAGGGAAGCAGAATAAACTTCAACAACAGCCTCATCCTCATTAGGAATAGGCTCAGAGATATCCTCTAGAGAGAGATTTTCTGGGGGACCATAAGAATTGCAAATTACCGCCTTCATACTTTATCCTTGTGTGTAGCGAACGCGGATTCAATCACGAATAGTAGACAACTTCAATTACCCTAAGCATGCATCTTCTGTTTCTGTAGTTGTTGTTGCCTGAGCGACTAACGGGTATATTTGGTGGTCGAAAATTAGACCTTAAAGCGATGAATGAAACCAAACGGAAAGCTTACCTACATGCTATGGGGATCGGTTTTGATTGCCCGACCGGGCTGCAATCTGGAAAGGACAAATTTCCATTGTTAGGAGATTCCGAGGTCGCGAGTACGCCTAGTTTTGGGCTCAATAGAAATAATGAACTTCCTTCTCTTAGAAAATCTTTAGATGAGGTTTCCTCTTCATTAGAATCAAAATTTGTTGATTCTGTTAATGGTTCTGAAAACAAGGCCCCAGAAGTTAGGCCAATAGATCTAACTAAACAGCTTAGTGGAGCAAGCAAATCTGAATCTCATTCGAGAGAAAGTTCTTTACGCTTTTCGCTGAACTTCTATTGGGTTAATCAGTCCTTAGCAATTATTGATGAATTTCCAGTCCAACAATCTAAATCTGCTGAACGACAATCTCTAGGCCTGTTAAGAAATATCATTAGCGCATTAGATATTAATGCGCAGGACTATGAAATCAACGAGGAAAGGCTTTCCTGGCCGATAACCGATGGATTGACATTGCTAAATGATGAGGCATCGGCAGCACGCATGATGCTGTTTGGTTTTATCGAGAGCAAATTAGAACAAAATTCTTTCCAGAATCTGGTAGTTTTTGCTGGAATTTTAGATCATTTATTGGCCTTGCCGGATGAAAAAGAGAACAACAGGGACTTTTTATATGGTGAAGGTGATAAAAAGATTCATATAACTATTACTCAAAGTTTGCAGTCGATGATATCTTTTCCCGCGCTGAAAAGAGATGTTTGGAACGAATTGCAGCCTTTAAGGAAAAGAATCTAGAAATTTATTCAAAGTTATGTTGTTCTCTACCGAAGGCCAAAAGCAGTTTTTCACCCGCGCAATGCGATATAGCGACATTGATCTTGTGGTGAAAAATGAGGTTGCAGCATATGAGTATCCATGGTCGAAGCGCAATTTTATTGATTGTCTGCAGTCAGGGTACCAATGTTGGGTATTCGCGACTAAAGAAGAGATCCTGGCTCACGGAGTGCTATCTGTCTCGATCGGAGAATCTCATCTTCTAACGCTTTGTGTTCATCCAGATCACCAAAGGAATGGTTATGGCAGGCGAATTTTAAATTTGTTAATAGAGCGTGCTTACGGATTAGAATCTGCTGAGTGCTTTTTAGAGGTTCGCATTAAAAATGAAAAAGCGATCGGCTTGTATAAATCATTTGGATTCTCAGTGATTGGTAAAAGGAAGAACTATTATCCTGGAAAACTAGGGAGGGAAGACGCCTATATTATGTCTCTGACCTTGCCTCTTTTATGAGCTATTTTTCTCTGCTTACTTTATTTTTTTATGTTCCCAGGCTCTCAAGACCAATTTGAGGACGCTGATTAATAGAAATGCTCCAGTAACTATGGCAGCCAGCATAGCTAGCGTACCCCCTAAAATATTGAGTATTTCCTGAAAGGAAATGTGTTGCCACAAAGATAAGCCCCATAAAGACAAGGCGGCTACTATTATGCCCGCCAGGATGCTCGCGGTTTTTTTGCGAATTTTAAGTAGTGAAAAAATCAAAATTTGGCCTATAACCCATATCTGTAAAAGTTGATTTGCATCGAGGAATTATTCTAAGAACGTTATTTTCCAAGTATGTCTTTGATTGAAGATATGAGAACGTCGTTCTCTTTTTTAGAGCCAATGGAAATTCTAATCTTGTCTCGTAGAGACTCTTCATTAAAGTAGCGCACAAAAATATTTTTTTGCTTAAGTTGATTATAAAGAGTTGAGGCGTCGACTTCCTCTGGGACCTGAGTTAGCAGAAAATTAGTCTGACTAGGGAAGGGTGTCAATCCCAGATCAGCCAGTCGTCTCATCAAGTCTTGACGGGACCATCGAATCTTATCCCATGTATTTTTTGCATAGTCTTGAGAAAGCAGAGCTGCAGTAGCCAGTTTTTGTGACACATAATCCGTATTATAACTGTCACGCGTCTTTGACATCATTGGTTCAATTAAACTTGGGTCTGCTATCCCATAACCGAAACGTAAACCAGCAAGAGAATAGCCTTTTGAAAGCGTTCTTAAAAGTAATAGGTTGTTATGTTTTTTTACAAGGGGAATACAATTGTATTTCTCTGACGGATCCACAAAATCTACATAAGCCTCATCGATTACTAATACACCAGGAAAGCTTTCAGCCAATTCATTTATGAAAGACATAGTAAGCAGAGATCCTGTTGGCGCATGGGGGTTTACCAAAATACACATTTTTGCGTTGGTTTTTTTGATTAGATCGGTAAAGTTATTGGGTAGGCCAAAATTTTGCGACAAACTTATTTCTTTTAAGGAGCAATTTTGTATTTTTGTCAGTATCGGATAAAGAGAATAACTCGGTTTGGTGACAGTGATAGTTTCTTTTTCATCCACAAAAGTTGTGATTGCGAGCCTCAGGAGTTCGTCGCCTCCGTTGGTTGGGATGATATTGAGAGGGTCCAGTTGATGAATTTGAGCCGCGGTTTTACGGAATTGATCGGCCGTCGGTAGTGGGTAACGGCGAAGATCTCCGACTTGTATCCCAGCTAAAGTATCTGCGACTAAGGGGCTTGCAGGGTAAGGGTTTTCGTTAGTATTAAGTTTGATGACGCCTTCAACGACAGACTGTTCCCCAGGGATATACCCTCGCATTTGCGCTATATTTTTTCGTTCGAAAGACATAACTTAATCATTAAAAAGGGAGCAAGCAGATTATAGATAACTGAACTCTTGGGCAAGTGAAATCAATAGACAATTTTTGGTTTAGTTGCTTGGAGGTAAATAGGTCTCGACTCTCTTTTCCCAGCCAGCTAGCCATCGTTGCTCGTTTCGCATGATTGGGGCATTTATGACCCTCATTTCCAAGAGAGATTTTGCTACCTGAACAAAACTATATAATGAGGTCGGGGTGGTCAACATTTGCTCCAGGATCTGTCGAAGCCCCCATCCCTTGTTTTTATATCTCTCAGTCACTATCAGGCCTGTGCCCTTAAAATGCACATAATCTATAAGAGCGTATTGCCCATATGGACTATGACTAGTAAGCAATGATTGAATTATATCTCGAACTCTGGGCCTGTCTTCTTCTGGAAAATCAGTGATGATTGCTTCTAGAGTTTGATTTAATCGCTGGATGATGAATTCAACTTGAAGAGACTGGTTATCCGTTAAAAAATCTCTTAATTCAATCATTTCGGGACTGTTAAATTCCGAATAGAATTGTGTCCGGGAGCCCCAAGGCGAATTAGGATCCTCTGTGTCTAACCAAATAGGTACGTGCGCGTTTTTAGTTCTGATAAATTTAAGAAGTGCTGGGAATGTTTCTTCAAAAGGAGTCGTTTGTCTGGCCTGAAACCAGATAAAGTGGCCGATGCCTAGAGAAGGAAATTCTTCTCCTTCATTCCAGCTGGTGATGCACTCAATATTGCCTGAGCATTCGTTAATAAAAATTTGCTCGCCCAGCCACTCTTTTTCCTTAATGCTAAGGTCGAACGCGTGACTAAATGAGCTCGTGCACAGCCAAAATGGAGCTAGTATGATTCCAGCTTGCTTACTGATTTTAATCAAATTTAAAGGCATGTATTCTTCCAGGTGTGCACGGAGGGCTAAAATCGAATTCCATAATCTAAAACAATTTAAGACTTCAATAACATTAACGCGTATCTCGTTATAATCGGCACATCTTATAAAAACATATCAGTAGTGAGAAAAAAATGAATCCTTGGACTACTTTCATGCTTTCAAAGTCGAGGCAGTCTGGTAGTCCCTTTAGGTTAAGAGTAACCTTTATGAACGACCGGTATTATTGTTTGAAAAACTTCAATAAAAACAGTAATAAACACTATGCGAAAATGTTGAGAATGCGCTTATACCGGTAATTTATGCACAAAAATTAACATAGATTCACGAAACCCTTAAAAATAGCGGGTTTTATTTTTGTTCGACCCTTCTAAAACTCTCAAGTCATTGAAAATCATACTGATTATGATTTGGTCAAAAATTAATCAGTTTGAGCTCGGGATACAGCTTTTCGAGGCTGGCGAGACAAAATTATGTTTTATTCACTGAGTTATCCACAAAAACTGTGGACAAAATGCGTAAACATATTTTCCCATATAATCTTTTATTCTCAAATGTTTACTCACCTTAGGTAAAAGAGTTTTAGAGGTAATCGCACTAACTGCCGTTTGGTTACTGTCATGATTCTTCTGATATTTAGATTTTGTGATTGCTACTTCCTTTGCTCCAGATATGGTAAGGTTCGCATCTTACGGGATTGAAATATATTTATGATTGAGCTCGCAGGCGAGATTCCATTTCTTTGGCGACTGAGCCCAGAAACCAGTGATGGTTACTGTTCAGTTTCTGTTGTAGTTACTGCCCCCCCTGAAGCGGAGGTAAAAGACGTGACGATCGAAACTAGCGTTCTGAGCCTTTCTTCAGACAATACTCGTTCAACTAATGAAGAGACCCTTGAATGGAACCAGGAAGATATTAGCCTCTTTTTGCGCCTAGTAAATTCAAATAATAAGCCATTGGCTGATACGGTCAGAATTGATCTAAGAGATCCTGAAATTATAGAAATAATTCATGTAGTAGCCGCCGCGGGCTTTGGGGTCGCCTTTACTTCTTATGGGTTGTTGAAGGTGGCCGACGGCACCTTGCCAATGCAAAAGTGTGAAATTGGCTTGTTGGCGTCGCTGAATACCCATTGTGGTTTTAAGCCTTGTGTGATTGTTGATATCGAAGACGATGATGTGGTCTGTGTTCTATTGGATAATATCGAGGTGACAGTGGACGGTGATGCCGATCGTGTTTATCGCCATGATCTGCTGCTCGTCAAACGGGTTGATCTTGTCCAGCCAGAATTCGCCGAGAATCGAAAGAAGCCGATAACTGCTATCTTGCACTGACCAGACCAATAGCGCATCAAGCGCGCTGATTAAATCTTCTCCCGACTAGCGCAGAGGTTATGTTAATTTTTTGAATATCGATTGCGCCTCCTGCTATCCCCCAGCCCCATCCGTCCCGCATTTTTTGTTCTATCGGAAACTCTTTTGAGTACCCATAGCCACCCATCAGCTGCATCGCTTTACCTGAAACCTCTCTAGCTGTCTCATTAGCGAAGCATTTTGCAATTGAACTTTCAGCAATGGAGGGAAGTCCTTCCTCTGCATTCGCAACTGCTCGATACAGCAATAAGCGGGCGGCATCCAATTTTAATTTCATTTCGGCTATTTGGATTTGTGTTGCTTGAAAGTCAATCAGCGGTTTGCCGAACTGAGTTCTTTCTTGCGTATAGGTTAGGACATAGTCAAATGCTGATTGAGCCACGGCAAGAGACATCGTCGTATTGCCGCAGCGTTCTAGGTCAAACGCATCCATTAGTTGCCCGAAGCCTCCAGCGGGCACTAGCACGTTTTCAGCAGGGACTGTGACATTATCAAAATACATATCAGCGCTATGAACACCTCTGAACCCCATATGGTGATCACGCTTTCCAAAAGTAAACCCGGGAGTTCCTTTTCTAACCACTACCGCTCCTATTCCTTTGGCTCCGGGCTCTTCTGACATGCGACAATAAACTACGTAAGCTTCCGCGTGGCCCGCCCCAGAACACCAACGCTTCGTTCCATTAAGAACGACGACATCATCCTTCACTGAACCTCTCGTTGTTAAGTCAGTCAAGGCTGACCCCGCATTAGGTTCAGACATTGATACGGCGAGGACAAGGTTTCCTGAACATATTTCTGGTAGTAGCCAACTCTTAAGTTTTTCATTCCCAAAGTGAGCTATCGCTAAGCAAGGTCCGAAACAAGACTCAAAAATCGGGAAAGCGACGGCGACCGATATCTTTGCTATTTCTTCCAGCACGATAACGGCATCTAAATGTGTGCCGCCAGAACCGCCGTAATTTTCACTTAGATTGATTCCAAGATAACCTAGTTCAGCATATTTTTTTCGTATTTCAATGCCTGGAGGCTCATCTGTTTCTTCAACTTGACGAGCGATCTCGATCAATTCTTTTTTGGCAAATTTCCTAACAGAATTCTGTAGTTCTTTTTGTTCTTCGGACAAATTAAAGTCCATAAATATCTCCTTAGAATTTATACTTGCATCATATTCATTCCTAGCCATAACTGTAAATAAGATTCATTAATTCCCTTAGATTTAAATGGGATAACCGCCGGAGTACATAATCCTGTTATACTCTTATTCTTTTTTTGGCTGAATGTTTGGCAACAAAGATCCTAATTATGCCTGTTGATATACTTCAAGAAGAAATTGAGCGACGCCGAGTTCTTGCGATTATTTCTCACCCGGACGCCGGGAAAACTACTATCACTGAGAAGCTGTTATTGTTTGGAAACTTGATCCAAGTCGCGGGCACGGTAAAAGGAAGAAAGTCTAATCGCCATGCAATGTCGGATTGGATGACAATGGAACAAGAGAGAGGTATATCGGTTACTTCCTCGGTTATGCAGTTTCCTTACAAGGATTGCGTCGTTAATCTCCTAGATACACCGGGGCATGAGGATTTCTCAGAAGACACGTATAGAGTTTTGACCGCTGTCGATTCGGCATTAATGATAGTCGATGGAGCGAAAGGGGTTGAGGAACGCACCATTAAATTAATGGATGTGTGCCGTCTGCGCGATACTCCTATCTTTACTTTTGTGAATAAACTAGACCGCGATACGCTAGATCCTATCGATGTTTTAGATGAGATAGAGAATGTTTTGAAAATAAAATGTGCTCCGATAAATTGGCCCTTGGGTATGGGTAAAGAATTTAAGGGGGTTTATAATTTTTACACGGATACGATTCATGTTTATCAACATGGGCAAGGGCATCATATAGCGGAAGAACTATTGATTAAGGGTTTTGAGAGCAATGAGGCAAATAATCTGCTAGGGAGCTATTTTGAAGATTTTAAAAGCCAAATCGATTTGGTGAAGGGAGCAAGCCATGAATATGATCGTGATCTATATTTGAGTGGTGAAATGACACCTGTTTACTTTGGGACAGCGCTGGGAAATTTCGGTGTTAAAGGAATGTTGGATGACTTTGTAAAAATGGCCCCTATGCCTTTGGATCGTGAGACAGATTCTCGGACCGTGGCGGCGACTGAGAAAAGCTTTTCGGGGTTTGTCTTTAAGATTCAAGCGAACATGGACCCTAATCATCGCGATCGTGTCGCTTTCATGCGAATCTGCTCTGGAGAATATAAAAAGGGGATGAAGTTACGGCACAATCGTATTAACAAGGATATAAAAATAGCTGATGCTGTGACATTTAAAGCTGGGGAGAGAGAACAAACGGAAATTGCAGTGTCTGGAGATATTATTGGTCTTCATAACCATGGCACAATTCAGATAGGGGATACTTTTACCGCAGGAGAAGCTTTAAAATTTAAAGGCATTCCACATTTTGCCCCAGAATTATTTAAGCGAATTCGGTTAAAGGATCCCCTTAAGCTAAAGCAGCTCCAAAAAGGGCTTACACAGCTTTCGGAAGAAGGCTCCACGCAAGTTTTTATGCCAATGAAAAACAATGATTTAATCGTTGGTGCCGTTGGTGTTCTCCAGTTCGAAGTTGTTGTTTATCGATTAAAAGATGAGTACAAGGTAGACGCTATTTATGAGCCGATTAGTATTCAAATGGCGCGTTGGGTAGAGTC
>JAQWOJ010000031.1 GCA_029245905.1 Gammaproteobacteria bacterium | reverse complement strand
ATCTCCTTTCGGAGGCATACAATTATGCAGAATTTAGCCAACAGACCTATTATCCTGAGCCAATAGCAGCTGCGATTAGCTACTTATTTCATCACCCTCGAGCAACTGAGCAGACTATGCTCGCGGTAGATTTTGGGGGTGGAACACTAGACCTTTGTATCCTTAGAAAGAAAAGTAATGATTTCTCTGTGCTGGCTACCCACGGTATTGGACTAGGAGGAGACCACATTGACCAAGCCATGTTTCGAAGGCTAATCTTTCCCTTGTTAGGCAAGGGCGAAAGGTGGCGAAGAAGCGGCGAGGATCGATCCATTGAAACAAGTTTTCCCTTTGAGGAATATGAAGAACTTCTACTAAACTGGACAATCAGCTATATCTTAAATCAGAACAAATATACAACTCCCCTTATGCAGCGTATTGATTACGATGACATTGCTTCCGTCAAGTTTCGTCGACTTTATGATCTAATAAAAAACAATGACAGCTATCTTGTTTTCCAATATTTAAAAAATATAAAAGCGCTTCTTTCTTCAAATGAGTCCGCTCGACTAGATATACCAGAACTGGATATCGATATAATCGTCACAAAGGATGAGTTCGAATCTTGTATCTCAGAATTATTAGCTGGATTTCGTAGCGCAGTTCTCGAGCTTCTTTCTAAAGCACAATTCAACCCAGACGAAATTGAATTAGTGATCCGTACTGGCGGCTCATCTCTTATTCCCGCTTTTAAAAATATTCTTGAAGATTTATTTCCAGCCAAAGTTATCGAGCACGATCCCTTTACTAGTGTTGCAGCTGGACTTGCTATCGCCGACTTCAAAGATTTGGGAAATCTTCGAACTAATTGACTAATTGCATGTCTTTAAAAACCTAATCATCTCAGGGGCTCCTTATCTCCCCGACGCGCGCCAGCTAATATTCCAGGTAATGCATAGTTGCCCTCATGACACGCATATTCATAAATCGAGGCATCTGTCGCACGAAATGGAATCTGAGCACTCCAAGGCTGCGTATATGCAGCACCCTCTTCAACGGTGAACTCATAAAGGATCGCGTCCTCACTTGTTCGTGTAAATTTCTCTATAACCCTTGCTGATTGCGGCAAATAAACACTGTGTTTAATTGCAAATCTAAAACTCTGTTGGGGGTGAAAGTTAATGGTCTCCACAACTAATGTATCTTCATCCCAATAGCCAATAGAGTCTCCCAACCAAGGCTTAAACTTGTTCCCCAAATGCTCATCCCTTAAGCGAATGATTCTGGCGTCATGATTCATTTCCACTAAAATTAAGACATAGCTTTCATTCTGGACAATCTGATAATTATTGTTATACAGGACTGGGAGCATTGGCGGTCCTCCACTAGAACCGAAGCCAACCATACACCGCTCTCCTAAAGGCCTTTGCTCCGGACCATCATAGCCAGAGTTTTGTCCATATTGAATAAAAGCCATTCCTGCCGCAGCGGTATAAGGAATTTGACCATCCTTAGGGTCTACGATAAACGAAGTTCTGTAACCACCGCCAATTTCCGCCATCCGCGAACCGGGGTCAATCCAGAAAGCATTGTATCCTGCGTCAGTATCTCCATCTGTCGGAGGTAAACGATCTGGGTCACTTGGTGCGTTGTCTTCCTCAGTTAGCACATTAAAAGCCGCGCGCTGCTCGAACTCACGTGCCTCATCACTACTAATAATCAATGTTTCACCCAGAGAAGGGTCTCGTTCCAAAGTAGTTATGGTTGCTGATGTCCAGACTCCTTGCAAATCGGGCTGATCAAATACTGTTCTTGGAACTTCCCAAGCAGACTGGGCAAGGCCACCCTTTGCAATGCCTAGGATAACAACGCCTACGATTTTTTTAAAAACAAAATCTTTCACTATGGTCTCCTTAATTCTCTATACCATTCAAGAACGAAAATTTTACCTAAACTCGACCATAAACGTAGTCTATATGTTGGCTAGTGCAGATTCTAGCAATAACACCCCATTTCCCGAGTCCCTTATTTCCAAAACCGGACTATTCACTCCGTTTATAATCTCCTCGAATGTCACTCCTTCTTGCTGATTACTAATGATAAAGACAACCCTCCCTGAAATCTCCTGCCCGGGGGCCAACTGAACTGGATTGAGCAAATAGTCAGGATTCTCACTCAGCATTCTTTGAACAGAAGATTCAACACTCAGACTTGCACCGGGAATTACCGAACGTACTCCGCGAAACAAGGATTTTTCACCATTATTTTGGGTAATGCGTAAGAATAAACTGACGTTCTTACTAAAACGTTCATGACTTTTTAACGAAATTTTCGGAGTATAAATAGGATACTGAAAGCCTATCTCTATTATTCCATTACTGGAGCGATCACTGATGAACGCACTGTCTACTCGCGTCAATTCAAAACCCCCACCAGTTCGAGCCGGAAATATAACAAAATAGAACAAGAAGGCTGGCAGAAGAGCTGGGAGGCAAACCAGCAAAAAAACCTTGGTCGGTTTCTTTGCGAAGAACTTAATCGTGGGAAAAAGCGCTACCAACGCAAAAAATACAGAAGAATCAATTAATAGTGCCCGATAGAGAAGCGGTTTTTCTCCTATTAACCCTTGATTATTTATAAGAAAGAGAAAAACTACTACGGAAATTAGCCCCGCAAAGATACTAGCGATGATTTGCTGCAAAGATGTCTTCATTTTTTCGACTATCGCCAAGCCTTATGGCTATTAACCCAAATTAAGAAACATCTTCACCGTGAGCTTGCTTATCGGCATGGTAAGAAGATCTCACCAATGGACCGCTGGCGACGTGCAGGAACCCGATTTCTTCTCCAAATAACCGGAGTTCTTCGAACTCAGTTGGATGCACGAATCGCTCAACTTTAAGATGATTTTTACTTGGCTGTAAATATTGCCCCAAGGTAACCATATCCACATTGTGCGCCTTTAAATCAGTCAATACTTCTTTTACTTCTGATATTTTTTCTCCCAGACCCAGCATTAAGCCAGATTTAGTTATAACTTTTGGCTGTCGAGCCTTATAGGACTTAAGTAATTCTAACGACCATTCATATTTTGCTCCAGGTCGAGCTTTCTGGTAGAGCCTTGGTATAGTTTCCAGATTATGATTAAAAACATCCGGGGGGTTACCTTTTAGGATATCGAGTGCAACCTGCATTCGCCCACGGAAATCCGGAACCAAAATTTCTACCTGGATATCAGGTCTTACACGCCGTGTTTCCTTTATACAATTAGCAAAATGCTGCGCACCGCTATCCTTCAGATCATCCCTATCCACTGAAGTTATAACCACATAACTTAAACCCATTTCTTTTATCGCCTCGGCTAATTCTCGAGGCTCACTCTCATCAAGAGGTTTAGGTTTTCCATGAGCAACATCGCAAAAAGGACATCTCCTGGTGCATATTTCTCCCATTATCATAAACGTTGCTGTGCCGTTACTGAAGCATTCCCCAAGATTAGGGCAAGATGCCTCTTCGCACACCGAAGCAAGCTTATGCTGTCTGAGTTTATTCTTTATGTGTTTGATTTTTGGTGATGTAGGAATTTTTACTCGAATCCAATCTGGCTTCAAAGGCAAATCACTAGTAGGAATCACTTTAATTGGAATTCGGCGCACCTTATCCGCGCCGCGAAGCTTTTCTCCTTCAATTAAAACGTTTCGCCGTTTTTTCTCAGACATAACCATTAGCTGCTCTCTAACAAATCGTATTGTTCCTTGTAGCCCAACTCAACCAGCAAGCTGTTGCTTAAAACTCCACTGACCTCACGCGTCGATACCTCTACCTCTCCTACATGGTCCGCAATTTGTGTGACAGCAAGCCCCTCAAACCCACATGGATTTATATAACCGAATGGAGCTAAATCCATATCAACATTCAAACTGAAACCATGATAACTCCATCCGTTTTTAATCCTTAGCCCTAAAGCACCTATCTTAGCATTTTTTACGTATACACCTGGTGCTTTTGGCTTCGTAAATGCCTCTATTCCGTAATATGAAAGAGTTTCGAGCATAGACCTCTCTATGATATCTACTAATGCCCGTACACCTATTTTTCGTCGTTTAACGTTAAGTAAAATATAGCCAACTAGTTGACCCGGGCCATGATATGTAACTTGGCCACCCCGATCAGTTTGAAGCACAGGTATATTTCGCGTTGCAAGAATATGCTCATCACTGCCAGCTTGGCCCTGAGTGAACACAGGTTTGTGGCTTAGTAACCAGATTTCATCGAGCCTTTCTCTTTTAGGCTTTTCTGATAGATAGCGCATACAATTCCATATAGGCTCATAGTCCTGTAATCCTAAACGGCGAATAATCAATCTAGGGCTTCCAGAGATCGACCTCTGAGCCTCAAACCATTTGTACTTAGTCAGCAACAACCTATAACACCATTTTTACGCTTTTAATTTTTTTCAAATCTTGAAATATATCTTGCAACTGATCTTTCCCAGTCGCTTCAATTGTAACTGTTACTGACAGGTAATTCTTATTCTTACTAGGCTTAACTTTTACCAAAGCTGAATCAAGGGGCCCAGTGTATAGCTCTACCACAGCTAAAACCGAATCCTCAAAATCTTCAACTGTATGACCTATAATTTTTATCGGATACGAACAGGGAAATTCTATTTTAGGGGGATCTTGGCTAGATGTAACGGACATAACTCAGCATTATATTTTTAATTTAACCAAACAAATCACTAAATAGTAACGTCAACCAGTCTATAAATCGTTTTAGGACACCGCCCCGTTCTACTTGCTGCATGGCAACAATATCACCGCTAAAGATCACATCTTGATCTAGTACCACATTCACCACTCCCATTATCTGACCATCGTCTAATGGAGCATGAATAATTTCGTCAAGATCAACGGCCGCTTGCATCTGTTGCGCCTGACCTCTAGGAATAGTGACGTAAACTTCATCTCGTATTCCGAGGTCTATAGAATTCTCCTCGCCAGACCAAACCGGAACGTTTGTTAGAATCTGATCGGCATCATAGAGTTTGTGAGTCTCGAAGTATCGAAACCCATAAGTCATTAGTTTTTGCGTCTCTATCGCTCGAGCCTCTTCGCTGACAGTGCCCATCACCACTGAAATCAAGCGCATGCCGTCTCTTTCTGCAGAGGCAACCAAGCAATATCCTGCTGCGTCGGTCCAGCCCGTTTTCATGCCGTCATAGTTTCTATCCCTAAACAGAAGAGAATTACGGTTTGACTGCCGGATTCCATTATAAGAAAATTCTCGTTCAGCATACATTGGATAAAAATCTTTATGCCTATTTATCGTTGCTTGAGCGAGAAGAAAGAGGTCTCGTGATGACATCGTATTAAAATAGATTTCAGTGTCTAACCCACTAGATTTCATAAAAAAGCTATTAGACATTCCCAATACTTCACCGTATTGATTCATCATGTCAGCAAAAGCTTCCTCGCTACCAGCAATATGCTCCGCTATAGCCACACTCGCATCGTTCCCTGACTGAATAATTATCCCCCGCAATAGATCTTCAACGGAGACTTGGGTATTCACCCCCACAAACATTTTAGATCCTTCCATGCGCCACGCTTTCTCACTAATATGAACTTGATCATTTAAAGACAAATTGCCGCTCAATAACTCCTCTACCGCAATATATGCCGTCATAATCTTTGTAAGGCTTGCCGGAGGAAGCGCCTCGTCTGCATTTTCCTCGACGATAATGTGCCCCGTCAAAGCATCAATTAAAATATAACTAGTCGCCGCAATATCTGGCGCCCGCGGAATTATGGCTGGAGCTGCGGTAACCGACTGCGACAAAGACGAACACATAAAAACCACGCCGAATAAACTTAAAGAAAACGACCGGATGGATCCATTAAGCGCACTTGTTAATTGCATAAAAAATTCCATATAAAACTGCACATTTAAATTTCTTTTAAGATACCTCTGCATAATTGCAGCAGATCTAATCTGATACTGTGTAAGGCTTTCCCATTTTAGCAGCAATCAAGCGCTGGGTAATTTGTTGAATTTCATTAGAGTCATCAACTGGTCCGATTCGAACCCGATGAAGAATATCATCTTTAGAGTTCTTAATAGACCGAATAAAAACGGGTCTAGTAGTCATTTTTCGTAACTTATTAGATACTGACTCCGCGCTCCTAATGTCTGAAAAAGCACCCACTTGCAAAAATATCTCTGGCGACTTTAATATTCCTAAAATTTCTTTACTGGCCGGATGATCTTCCTTACCGACTGGCTCATTTACTATTACTGCATCCAACTGCACCCGAGTTGTCCCTCGGTGAGCATAGCCTAATTTTACGGCCGCGGCGTAACTAAGATCAATTATTCTATCTCCATGGAATGGGCCTCTATCGTTAACTCGAACAACAATACTGCGATTGTTATCTAAATTGGTAACCTTTAGAAAACTCGGTATTGGTAACGATTTGTGAGCAGCTGACACCTCATACATGCTGAATATTTCACCATTCGAAGTCTTGTGGCCATGAAATTTTTCTCCGTACCATGAAGCTACTCCCCTTTGACTATAACCTGCTTCCGTTGGCAGAACATGATAAGTTTTCCCCAGAACTTCATAAGGGGAACGGTTGCCTGCCAAGGTCCGCCTTACCGGACCCGGGACAACCTCTGGAACGGAGGTTAGGTCCATCGGTCTAGTTGGAGCACGATCTTGCTCTATACTATATCGGCTGTTATCCGAAGGCGCTTCGATTGGGTTCTGATTTGACGAACAAGCAACAAAACCTATGGCACCCAGGATAAATACCTGACATCGAAATATCTGTCGCTTCATACCTTGATTTTTTCCCAAAAATTCTAGTCAAGTTAATTACTTAGCGTCCAATATCATCAGAATTTTAATCTACGTCACAAAGCAAAAACACAACTAGATCCGAAAATTGTAAGGCTTGCTAGAAAATCTGTACTGGTTCAAAAATTAAAACAATATAAATCAATCACTTGCTTTTAATTTTGCGATGAGTCTGAATTGACATAAGCAAGCCGAAACCAATAAATAATGTCAAAATGGAGGTCCCACCGCGGCTAATGAAGGGCAGTGGTAAGCCAATGACAGGCAACAGCCCTGAAACCATAGCCATATTAACAAAAACATAAGAAAAGAAGGTCAAAGTAATACTTCCAGCTAAGAGTCGACTGAACATATCTCTTGCTAAATAAGCAATAAAAAAGCCTCTAGCCAAGACGAATAAGTAAAGACAAATAAGAAAGACGATACCAAGCAAACCAAACTCTTCCGCAAGAACGGCAAGAATAAAGTCGGTATTGCTTTCTGGGATAAAATCGAGATGCGATTGTGCGCCGTTTCCAAAACCTTTGCCCGACAAACCACCAGAACCGATGGCAATTTGTGACTGAATAATATTGTATCCGGCCCCTGTTGGATCGCGATAAGGATCAAAAAACGTCAGAATCCGATTTTTTTGATGCTCCTGGGCGAGGAACAGGTACCAGACGGGGGAGGCCAATAGCAACCCAAACGCCAATGTAAACACGAGCCGCCATCGAATCCCAGCTAACAACATCACAAAAATACCAGACATTGCAACCATAATCGCTGTGCCTGTATCGTTTTGAATAATTATTAATCCCGTTGGCAGCAGGATCATCACAGCTGACCAAAAAATATGTTTAAATCGAGGCGGTAATGGCCTGCTCGCGAGATACCAAGCTACAAGCAACGGGACAAGAATTTTTAAAACCTCAGAAGGCTGGAAACTCGGCAAGCCTGGCAAGTCAATCCAACTTTTAGCACCATTTGTTTCAACCCCAATGAATAAAACCAATAATAACAAGCCCAGCCCAACGGCATACATTGAGGGCGCCCAGCCTCGGATAGTATGCACATCAAACTGAGCAACCACTAACATCACCACCAAACCAACCAGCATAACCAAGCCTTGACGCTGGATTACATTTAAATCAGCATCACTTGCGCTAAAAAGCACAAAAAGACCAAATAAACAAAGAACAACAACCCCTGCCAGCAAAACAGGATCTGCGTGGATGATATGCGAAATATTTTTGCCACGAACAGACTCACTATGAAAACCTGTAGCTTGGCGAACAAAATCAGAGTTAACCATCTGTTCCTGTCGGCAAGCGGCTTTGCTTAAGATTAGATTTGCGGGGCATTGTCTCAGTCTCTTTGAAGTCGATTTTCAAAATCTCATTCAAATATTTGTCTGTAACCGCTTTGGCTATTGGCCCGGCAACACTGCTTCCGTGCTCACCGTTCTCTACGAAAACCGCCACAGCAATTTGCGGCGGTATCTCAGAATTCTGAGCCGGAGCAAAAGAGATAAATAGCCCGTGGTCCTTATTCAAGTCTGATACAACTATGTCTGTGCTAGACAGAATTTCTTGGCTAATCCCTACAACCTGCGCCGAGCCTGACTTCCCTGCCATCTTATAAGCCATATTCCTATCTTGCATTGCGATGGCCTCAAACGCTGTTCCATAATCTCTGAATTGATCAGAGAAAGGCCTGTGCACTACCATTGCCATAGACTCTTCAATATAACGCCAGTAATCAGGGTCATTTAACATGACGTCCGGTACTGAATTCTTGTTCGAAGGGAGGTAGGGCTCTCCATCGATCTCCTTCAGCATTCGAGGCTCTACTACCTCGCCTTTATTAGCAACAATTGAAACAGCGGCCGCCAACTGCAGAGGAGTTGCCCACATGTAACCCTGCCCGATTGAAGAATTTATAGTGTCACCTGGATACCAAGGTTCTCCACGACTTTGTTGCTTCCATTCACGCGATGGCAACACACCCGTTCGAGCATAACTCACATCCAAAGCAAAGTTCTCACCAAATCCAAATTGGCCCATAAAACTTTGAATAGTATCGATACCCATCCGGTTTCCTAAGTCATAAAAAAAGACGTCGCACGATTGATAGATAGCTTTTTGCAAATCAGTGTGGCCGTGACCACCCCCAATAGCGGTCCTTAATGTATAATCACCCCAACGATAGCTAACTCCTGGCAAACGAAAGTAACCTGGATCTTCTATGGCAAAATCATAATCAACAAATTCATGATGTAACCCCGCTAACCCCAAAAACGGTTTAACTGTCGAACCTGGCGGATATGGATTGGTGCTACGATCAAATAACGGCGTATTGACCGTGTCCGTCACGAGAATATCATAATCCAGACTACTGATTCCTGTTACAAATAAATTAGGGTCAAATCCTGGCTTAGAAACCATCGCTAAAATTCCACCCGTCGCCGGCTCAATAGCAACGACAGCACCTCGAAATTGACCAAGCGCCTCCTGCGCGGCACGCTGCAATTGAGCATCTAGATGTAACGTTATATTTTTACCTGCGACGGGATCAGTACGGTCAAGATATCGCATAACCTGACCTCTGTTATTTTTTTCTACAATCTCGTAACCTACTTCCCCGTGCAATAAATCTTCATAGGTTCTTTCAATCCCTGTCTTGCCTATATGGTTTGTACCACCATAATTTTCTTTATCATTTTCAGAAAGCGCGTCCAATTCAGTACGATTGATCTCAGAAACATAACCGAGCGAGTGCGCAGCAAGGCTGCCTAAGGGATAGTGTCGGACAAACTGCGGCTCAATGGTGACCCCCTCCAGGTGATGTCCATTAACTGCAATACGCGATTTCTCATCTTCCGATAAAACATAGCGTAACGGAACCGAAGCAAAGGGAACTCGACTTCTCTCCAGCCGAGCCCTAAATTGCTCGACATCATCGTCAGTAAGTCGAATAAGACCCCTAAGAAATTCTAACGTTTCATCTAGGTCTTCTACCTGTTCATGCACCACTGTTAAATTAAAAATCGGCTGGTTGTCAGCCAAAAGCTCACCATTTCTGTCAAATATTAGTCCGCGAGCGGGAGGGACATATTGGGAATGGAGACGGTTGCCATCTGATCGGGCAGAAAAATACTCAAATTGAGTTACCTGCAGATTTACTAACTTTAGAATTAGCGCACAAAAAAGCAAAAAAATAATCAACCCAGCTATTAATAGCCTACGATTGAATATTCTTTGCTCCGCCTCGTGATCCCTAAGCTGCCATTTTCCAAACATAGAACCCTAATATCTCCTTCACTTTGATAAGTCATTAATGACATCGGCCCACCAAGACGCGGCTGGAGTGACTTAAGCAAAGAATCTTAGACAAATTAATAACTAATTAGTTGCTAGGAAAAACCAGTCTTAGTGTACCCATTTTTTTGGTATTTTTCAGACCATTCCAAGGCTAATCGATATGTAGGTGCGCCAATCTAAACTGTTCGCTACTCTCGGTGGTAAGGGTGGCCTTTAAGAATACTATCGGCACGATAAAGCTGCTCCGACAATACCACTCTGGCCATGGAATGAGTTAAGGTTAGGTCAGAGAGAGACCAGCACTCATGAGCTCTTCGCAGACATGAGTCATGAAGCCCATTCGCTCCCCCTATAAGAAACTTTACTTTATCACCTGCTAATTTAAATTTGGCTAAATCTTCAGCTAGATCTCTCG
>JAQWOJ010000026.1 GCA_029245905.1 Gammaproteobacteria bacterium | reverse complement strand
TATGGATATACGGAGTTGGATTCTGAGGGGTTCCAACGTCAGTTGCAGGAGATCAAGCCATGGCTTGATGAGCCATTAGAGTTTGAAGAGAAGCTCTATGAGAAATTACCCGTTCAAGATTGTGCGTTGAAAGATTTGCCGGCCTATATTCGTTTGCACAATCTATTGTCTCGGTTTTGGGATTTGCTTGATCGGGAGGGTACTTACCAAAACTTACTCAAACCTCTTGAGCTTAAGGGATGAGAAAACTCAGAAAAGTCGAACCATATGAATAATGCAAAAGAACGTAAGAAGGCCGGTCAAGTGGTTTGGATAACAGGTTTGTCCGGTGCAGGCAAATCGACATTAGCCTCGGCATTGGTCAAGCGACTCCGTGCGCATGACGATACAATATTACTTCTAGATGGCGATGAAATTCGCGAATTTCTCAGTGTAAATGAAATTGGTGGGCCAGATTATAGTAGAGAAAAGCGGATCGAGTTGGGATTGAGGTATGCCCGCCTCTGCAATATTTTGGCGACTCAGGGATTTACTGTGGTTATCGGTACTATTTCATTATTTGGGGAAGTTCATCGCTGGAATCGAGCGCATTTGCCAAGGTATTTTGAAGTCTATTTAAAAGTTCCTTTAGAGGAACTTCGAAGACGCGATCCTAAAGACATTTATCGTCGGTTTGAGGCTGGCCAATTAAAGGGCGTGGCTGGCTTGGACATCCCAATCGATGAGCCTAAATCAGCAGAATGGGTGATGGAATATGTAGCGAGTCGATCTGTCGAAGAGGCGGCGGATGAACTTTTTAGCCGTTTGATGGAAAGGAATAAATTTGAAAACTAAGTGGGATTACACAAATTTAGCTGATGCTTATTTAAAGCGGCCGGCCTATTCAGAAGCGGCGATAGAGGCAATGTTAGATGTTGCAAAAGTTGGGTTGAATGGCAAAATATGTGACGTTGGCGCTGGGGCAGCTCACTTAACGCGCCTGCTTGCGGCGCATGGGCATGAAATAAAAGCTATAGAGCCTAACGACGCCATGCGTGCTAATGGGATAAAACGCACCTCAGCTTTTCCAAATGTTAAGTGGGAGGAAGGTACGGGGGAGCAGACCGGCGAAGAAAATCAGTTTTTTGATTTGGTGACGTTCGGAAGTTCATTTAATGTTTGTGATAGGAATAAAGCTTTGTATGAGGCGGCACGGATTCTTGTGCGTAAAGGTTGGTTTGCTTGTATGTGGAATCATCGAAACCTTGAAGACGAAATCCAGATGAGAATCGAAACCATCATCCGAGACAGAATTTCTAATTATAGCTATGGGTCACGCCGAGAAGATCAAACTTCAGTTATCGAAAAAAGTCAGTTATTTGGCCCGGTGATTCATTTGAGTTCGAAAATTAATCACCTGCAAAAGGTCTCTGATTGTATAGATGCATGGAGATCTCATGCAACATTAGAGAGACAGGCTGGATCATCTTTCAAAGCAGTGATTGACGAGATCCAAGCTTTTCTAACTAGCCTAAATACAGAAACTATTCGGGTTCCTTATTTTACTAAGATTTGGCTTGCTCAATTGCGCTGAGAATAAATAATGCCATTTAATTTTGACACTAAAGCCGGGACGTTATCGCAACTAAAGGGTAAGTTAGTTTCCGCGAAGATCGTACCGCTTGTTGCCTTCTCGCTAGCGGATTGGCGCTCTGATCATGAAGCTTGTCTTGATCGTGTCGCATCTGGTTTGCCGGGAGGCCCATGGATTGTCCGATCCAGTTGCTCCCGCGAAGATAACGCAACCAGATCAAATGCAGGGTCCTTTTTGACTCTTAAAAATATTACGGAAAGTAACCTTGAGGAATCGATAGAAAAAGTGATTGAGTCGTATGTCGATGACATTAAGACTGATCAAGTATTGATTCAATTTATGCTAAAGAATGTTTTGCGATCTGGAGTTGCGTTCTCTCATGATCCGAACACTTGTTCCCCCTATAGGGTAGTGAATTGGTCTGAGGGAGATGATACTTCAATTGTTACGGGTGGCGCCGGTGGTCGCACCTGGTTGCAAGCTGCTGAATCAAAAATACCGCCACCCAAAAACTTGTCTGGCGTTGTGGAGTTGCTGGATGAATTGCTTGAGTTGTTTAATGATGAGCCCTTAGATTTCGAATTTGCTTTTACTACCAGTGAGGCTCTTGATGAGACGACTGAGTCGAAGAATAATGAACTAGTTTTATGGCTTTTGCAGGTTCGAAGATTAATACTTGCCCGCTCGCCGCAGTCAAAATTCATGCAGTCAGCTAGGCTCCAGCGAATTCAGGAAAAAGTAGCGAGGGGTATGCTTCCACACCCTTTCTTAATAGGCGAAAGCACTGTTTACGGCGTGATGCCAGACTGGAATCCCGCCGAGATTATTGGGCTTCGGCCCAAACCCTTAGCTTTATCGCTCTACCGTGAGTTGATTACCGATTCGACTTGGGCTTATCAAAGAAATAATTATGGCTATCGACATTTGCGCAGTTTTCCTCTTATGCCGCATTTTTTTGGATTGCCCTATATAGACGTGCGTTTGTCTTTCAACTCTTTTATCCCAGTTGATCTAGAAGAGGGGTTGGCAGGGAAATTAGTTGATTATTACGTCAACCGGTTATTAGCTCAGCCAGCGTTGCATGACAAGGTTGAGTTTGAGATTGTCTTCTCTTGTTATACTTTTGACTTATCTGAGCGTCTTGAGCGTCTGGAGGGAGTTGGATTTTCAAATAGCGAGTGTAAAGCTATATCTAATAGTTTGCGAAATTTGACGAACCGCATCTTACATCCAAAAGAGGGGCTATGGCGAGAGGACGCAGCCAAACTTGAACGGTTAGAGATCCGCCGTGCTGAATTGCTTGCCTCAAATGCTGACCCATTGGAGAGAATCTATTGGTTGGTAGAAGACGCCAAACGCTATGGCACCTTGCCTTTTGCTGGACTGGCACGAGCAGGATTTATGGCCATTCAGATTCTCAAATCGCTCGTCTCGATTGGCATTTTCAGCGAGGGTGATTATGATGCTTTTGTCGCCAGCGTCTCCACTGTTAGTGGTCAATTAGCTCGAGATCTCGCAGAGTTGGATAAGACAATGTTTTTGAGTCGTTATGGCCACTTGCGTCCAGGAACATACGATATTCTTTCGCCACGTTATGATGAAGCGCCCGACTTGTATTTTGACTGGGAGCAAAATCGTCAAAGTCCTGAATCGATAAAACCATTTTATGCGTCTAAGCGACAAACACGAGAATTAGAAAAGCTACTTCAAGACCACGGGCTCCATTCTGACCCGAAAGGTTTTTTCGATTTTCTTCGAGCTGGCATTGAATCGCGGGAGTTGGCAAAGTTTCACTTTACGCGGAATCTCTCAGATGCATTAGCACTCATAAAACAGTGCGGGAAGAGTTGGGGATTCTCGACTGAAGATCTTTCTTATTGCGACATTGCTACCTTTAAAGAGTTACACGTTGCAGCGGCGAACCCAAAAGAGTCTTTAGCACGAAGTATTGAGCAGGGTAAGTCGCGCTTCCAGGATACGTTAGCGATTTCACTCCCCGCTTTAATCTCAAAGCCAGAAGATGTGTGGGCCTTTGAACTTCCAAAGTCGACACCTAATTTTATCACTCAAAAACAGGTTACTGCGCCAGTGGTTAGTTTTGAGGAGAGGGAAATGCTGGCGGGAGCGTTGGTTTGTATACCCAATGCTGACCCCGGATTTGATTGGCTTTTTTCGTATCCGATTGCTGGTTTAATCACGGCTTGGGGTGGCGCTAATTCTCATATGGCTATAAGAGCCGGAGAGCTTGGATTGCCAGCTGTACTGGGCGTTGGGGAGATTTTGTTTGAACGCTGGTCCTCAGCAAAGCGTCTTCATCTCGACTGTGCAGGACGGCGCGTCGAGGTTTTGTCATGAAAGTAGTTGCGGTTAGTCAGCGAGTTGATTTTCTCTCTGATCGAAATGAATTTCGCGATGCTCTTGATCAGCGTCTCATAGACTTCATGGCAAATTGCGGAGCTTTAGCTGTCCCTGTGCCCAACACCTTAGTAGACGCTAACAAACTGAATGTCTGGCTTCTTAATGTTAAGCCTTCCGCAATATTGCTTTCAGGCGGGAATAACATTGGTGATTGTCCGGAACGTGATCAAACTGAACGAATGTTATTAACTCATGCCCGATTAACAACTTTGCCTGTATTGGGAATTTGCCGAGGTATGCAGATGATGGGAGTGTTTGCTGGTGCAGCGCTAAAGAGTGTTGCAGGTCATGTAGGTGCTCGCCATGCACTGAGTGGTCTTATCGAAGGAGAGGTTGGAAGTTTTCATAATCAGGCCTTGATTGATGTGCCAGCCGAATACATTGTTTTGGCGCGCAGCGGAGATGGTGTAATTGAGGCCATTCGTCATGAGCATTTACCGTGGGAGGGTTGGATGTGGCACCCAGAGAGAGAGCGAGAATACCTGGAGCGGGATATTGATAGATTAAAGAAGCTGCTCGCATGAAGGCGATTATTCTCGCTGCGGGGCGTGGTAGCCGTCTCGAGGAATTAACTGATGAGCACCCAAAATGTTTGTTGAAAGTTCGGGGAAAGACATTACTCGATTGGCAGTTAGAAGCGTTAAGGGGGGCTGGGATTTCCCAAATAGCAATTGTTACCGGCTATAAACGTGAACTACTTTGCCGCCCGGGAATGAAGGAATTTCACAACGAACGATGGGCGAAAACCAATATGGTTGCGTCTTTGGCGGCGGCTAACCCGTGGTTAATGGAAGGCCCAATAATTGTTAGCTATTCAGACATTTTTTATGACTCGAGTGCCGTGTCATTGTTGACAGAAAATCGGGCAGCGCTGGCAATTACCTATGATCCAGATTGGCAACTTCTATGGACTCGACGGTTTGGTAACCCCCTGATTGACGCGGAAACGTTCCAATTAAACTCAGATAATACCATTTCTAAAATCGGCGATAAACCAAGGTCCGTTCAGGAAATACAGGGCCAATATATGGGCCTGTTGCGATTTACGCCGGAAGGGTGGGCAGAAGTTTTACGAATTATTAATTCTTTAACCTCTTCGGAATATGATCGAATAAATATGACCTCTATCATGCAGAAAGTAATTGACGCTGGGAATTTGCCAATAAGCGCGTATTCATATCAAGGAGAATGGGGAGAAGTCGATTCCGCCAAAGACCTTGAGGCTTATAGGATCTAGGCAGCTTAGTTGTTTAAGAGATGTTTTCCTTCCAGTAGCTAGCCTCATCAAAAGCGCTCAACCACCCATATCTGGACCTTTTAAAATGGCTTAGCCAGCTGAATGAAATATTCCTAAGGTGTACTATTGCCGACAGGGAAGGGAGCGTGAGAAAAAGCTGAATACTGTGATAACATAATCTAACTTTGAGACACGTTTAAGTAAATACTATATGAAAAAATTTCTTCATGTTGGTTGTGGCCAGAAGCAAAAATCTGCTACGACTAAAGGTTTTAATACCGAAGATTGGTTAGAAATTCGTTACGACATAGATAGCTCTGTAAACCCAGATTACGTTGGCAGCATGACTAATATGAGAGCAATCGAAGATGGTGGTTTCGACGCGGTATACTCCAGCCATAATATAGAGCATCTGTACGCTCATGAGGTCCCAAAAGCACTCGTGGAATTTCTTAGGGTTCTTAAGGGCGATGGAGTAGTAGTATTAACTTGTCCAGATTTAAAATCTATTTGCAAGGTTGTTGCAGAAGATAAACTTACGGAACCAGTTTATCATTCTGCTGCAGGACCAATAGCGCCAATTGACATACTTTATGGACATAGAGCATCTATGGAAAGCGGAAATTTATTTATGGCGCATAAAATTGGCTTCACTGAAAAAGTTCTTTCCGGGTATTTTAAAGATGCTGGTTTCGCTAATACAGTTACTAGAAGTCGGGGGGCGCCTTATTTTGATATTTGGATTATTGCAACTAAAAATGAAAACAGTAATGATAAGTTACGCGAGATCGCAATAGAACATTTTCCCGCCTGACTGATTATGTTTGTTTTGCCGGACAAACTGTTCTTTCTGGAAAAATTATGGCTTCAGATTTAGCAAAGAAAGTTTTTAATCTTTTAAAAAAAGATATCCTTGACTATGGAGATATAGACAATGAAAAGTTAAATAAGTCTTTAAGATTGCTTGCCAAATGGAGAAGTGTCCTAATCCAGAATACCTTCATTGAAAATGAGGGTACTAACTTAAGTAGGGGCCCCTTTTCGGGAATGGAATTTCTAGAAAGTTCGGCGGAGGGTTGCCATGTGCCAAAGTTGATTGGAACATATGAGCAGCCTCTGCATTCCTATATAGATATGGTGACTAGGGCATCTTATGCAAAAGTCATTAATGTGGGGTGCGCCGAGGGTTATTATGCTGTTGGTTTTGCTCTGAAAATGCCTAACACAGAAATTCTCGCCTATGATATTAACGCGAAAGCGCAACAGGCTTGTATCAAGTTGGCTAAAAAAAATGATGTGACCGAGCGAGTGAGCGTTTTTGGAGAGTTAGCCCATCAGAATCTTACAGAAACGCTTTTAAATGGATCCTTAATATTTTGTGACATAGAGGGAGCGGAAATTGATTTGCTTGATCCCCGTAAAGCAACTGCCTTACAGTCAACGGATATTATTGTGGAATCACACGAGTGTCTAGTTCCGGGGATAACGGAGACCTTAAAGAGTAGATTTGCACAAACCCATAATATAATAGAAGTTAAGGACGATGGAATGCGAAAATTAGAAAATCCGCCTGAGTGGTTCTTAAAGTTTTCGCATCTAGATCAATTGCTGGCCACATGGGAGTGGCGGTCCGGGCCAACTCCTTGGCTGATAATGACACAAAAATAGGGAGCGCGACGACGTGTCAGTATGCATTTATTACCATCCTGAAGCCTATTCGACGAAAGGCAAGAAGCTTATGGGCAGGAACGCAGCGGGAGAATCGTTCCTCAAAGGTTTTTTGATGCATTCGAAGCCGACAGACTCTTTTTGGGTGCACAATAATAATGGGGAAGAAGTAGAGGACTTTGCTAGGTTGGCGAGAAGCTATAATCGATCCGAGAAAATTATTCCAGTTAACAAAAAGAAATATAGCAGGTTAAAAGATGCATCGACACTATATTATCCCGGCCCCGATTTGGCTATGCTTGCTAGGCAGAGAAGATTTTTTGGCGACGACGCTTGGAGTATATGTGGTATTACACATACCACCGCATCTGCAGGCGCAATGGATGGAATTATAGAATTGGTTTCCTCTCCTATACGTGAGTGGGATGGATTGATTTGTCCATCCACCGCAGTTAAAGGCCATGTTCTTAATCTAATAGAAGCTCAAAAAGAATATCTTGGACTGGAATTGGGAGCCAGCTATTTCTCTTTACCTGAGATGCCGGTTATTCCTTTAGGCGTTCATCTTGAAGATTTTGTTTTTAGCGAACAAGCGAAGAATCAGACACGAATCTCGTTAGAAATTGATGAAGATTCGGTGGTTTTCCTCTATGTTGGAAGGTTGTCATTTCATGCTAAGGCACATCCTTTGCAAATGTATAAGGCGTTGGAATTTGCTGCGAAGAAAACTCGAAAAAATTTAGTTCTGATCGAATGCGGTTGGCATGGAAATGATTTTATACAGAATGCTTTCTCAGATGCTGCTAAGGAAATTTGCCCCTCAGTAAAGATAATTAATTTGGATGGCAGGGTTCCTGAGGAAAGAGACAAGGCTTGGAGTTCGGCAGATATTTTTTGCTCCCTTTCCGACAATATTCAGGAAACGTTCGGAATAGTGCCATTGGAAGGAATGGCGGCGGCGTTGCCAGTAGTAGTGAGTGACTGGAATGGTTATAAAGATAGTGTTGCGGATGGGGTCGAGGGGTTTCGCATCCCCACAATAGCGCCAGCACCTGGTTTGGAAGGAGATCTTGCCTTTCGTCATGCTATGGGAATTGATACCTATGATATGTATTGCGGCTTCAGTTCGACTTTCATAGGCGTAAACATGGAAGCTCTTAATAATGCGTTTTGTCGATTAGTTGAGGATAAGAGTTTGAGGATATCCATGGGAAATGCGGGACGAAGGAAAATAAAGTCTCACTACGATTGGCAGCATATAACAAAAAGCTACGAGGATTTTTGGGCGGACTTAGCAAAACGCAGAGAAAGTTTCGGTCGTCGAAAAAGCCTGAATAGGTTGCTTCCCAATTATTTAGACCCTTCTGCTGCTTTTAGCCATTATCCCACCCAAAATTTGGACCTCGGCACATATTTAAGGTTGATTTCCGGTGATAAGAATTCTGCAATAAATCTAGTAGAGGAGTATAGAAGACTGGCCGTGATAAACTATGTTAACGAATTGATACCTTCTCCAGATATGAGCGCTGCTCTTATTAAAGCCTCGACTCTTGAGCCTAAAAAGGTAGAGGAAATAATTAAGCAGTACGAAGGATCGTCAAGACATACCGCACATAGAGCTTTAGCCTGGCTTGTTAAGCTTGGAATATATACGTTCTAATGAAATTCCTGTTTATTCACCAAAATTTTCCCGGACAATTCTTACATTTGGCAGCTGCCTTGGCCAAAAAAAATCATGATGTGTCCGCTTTAACCTTAAATCAAAAGAGGTTACCCAACGTCTGGCAGGGGGTTCGAATTGTTGAATATTCCCTCGACAGAGGTAATGGAAAAGATGGCTTTGAGCTGGTAACTGATTTTGAATCAAAAACAATAAGGGCGGCATCGTGCTACTCTAAAGCCTTAGAACTTAAGTCAGATGGCTATTCGCCCGACGTTATTATTAGCCACCCTGGTTGGGGTGAAAGCTTGTTTTTAAAACAAGTATGGCCTGAAGCTTTACTAAAAATATACTGTGAATTTTTTTATCGTATCCAGGGTCAAGACGTAGGTTTTGACGACGAGATCGAATCTAAGGACGTGTATTACTTGCCAAGAGTGTATTTGAAAAATACCAATATGCTTTTGCACGGAGACCAAGCCCATTCTTTTGTTAGTCCTACGAATTGGCAAGCCTCTACATTTCCGGATCATATAAGGGGAAAAATATCGGTAATTCATGACGGGATAAATACAGAACTTGTCGCGCCTAATAAAAATGCAGTTCTGGATTTCGCGAATGGGAAAAAATTATCGCGCTCTGATGAAGTCATAACTTTCGTGAGCAGGTCTTTAGAGCCCTATCGAGGTTTCCATATATTTATGCGAAGCTTGCCGAAGATATTAAAAGAGCGTGAAAATGTTATTGTTTTAATTGTGGGTGGTGAGGGAGTGAGCTATGGGGCAAAACCTCTCGACAGCAATTCTTGGAAAAGTAAATTTCTAGCCGAAATCAGACCTTCGCTGAATGATCAGCAATTTAAACGCATTCGTTTTCTAGGGAATATTTCTTATGAGAATTTTAGAACGCTCTTATGTATTTCGACAATTCATGTGTACTTAACATACCCATTTGTGCTTAGCTGGAGCTTATTGGAAGCAATGTCCTCTGCGTGCACTATAGTTGCCAGCAGAACCGCTCCGGTAGAGGAAGTTATCAAAGATGGGAGCACGGGTGTACTGGTGGATTTTTTTGATTATAACGCTTTATCAGAAGAGGTTGTTTCTTTGCTTGAAAACCAGGGTGAAAGAACTATGCTTGGAAATAACGCTAGAAGTTTTATAATAGATCGCTATGACTTAACAAGCAAAAGTCTACCCAAACAAATTGATTGGGCAGAAAATATTTAATCAGCTGGGACGTTTTTATTTTTTAAAAAGGAGAAATTCATGGCCAAAATCACTCTCGACGAAAAAGAGTATGATACCGAACAAATGTCAGAAGGGGCGACGGCACAACTTCAGGCTTTACAATTCGTAAATAACGAAATAACAATGCTTAAGCTGAGAGGCGCTGCGCTCGAAACAGCAAAAAATGCCTATATCAGAGCTTTGAAATCAATCCTGGAAGAAGGCGAGGGCGACGGGGACGAAGCGACCATAGATTTGCCTGATGATCTAAATTTTGATTAGCTTTGAGCTTATGCCGTGTCGGTTAAGTAAAGACTAAGCTCTCAGATTTAGACTGCGACTTTCTGGCCTTGATACTTGACTAAGTATCAGATTCGGTGACTTGTATCGTAATTGTAATGAAACTATTTGCGGACTATGCTCGTCAAAGAAGAGCTAGATAGAAAAGAATTAGGAGAACAAGCGGTGACGAAAAATAGCTCAGTTGCTAAAACTTCACTAATCGCTGTCAGCAGTTATTTTTTTAAAGCTTTTTGCCTATTTGAAATCGCTTTCTTAGTTGGAGCGGGCAATATACTGGCTCAAACCTTAGATTTATTCGAAGAAATTGAAATAAATGACGAGGCGGATAGGCGGAGACGAGAAAATGGCCCAGGTAGTGAGAGCAACGCTATTGGTCCGGAATTTGTCTTAGTAGGAACCAGTCGCTTTGGCGCCAGATACGCGGCATTTTTGAAGGACCGGGAGGGTGTTACCAGAGTTGTGAATTCTGGTGAGGGAGTAAGGAGGGCGTTTATTCCGGGCCATTCTCGCTTCGAGCTTCTTGAAGTCAAAGCCACCGAAGTGTCTGTGCGATATCCGGAAGAGGTGCCCTGCGTTGAATTTCTGGAACGAGGAATTCGATGTGCGGCCCCTGATGAGGCAATACTTACTCTTATTAATTCGAAACCATTGCAATCTCTAGGAGGCGTTGGTTTAGAGTCAGTTGCAGGCGATAAGAATGGGCAAAATCAAGAGGGGGATCCTGTTAATCCGTTCGCCGCGCTGCTAGAACAGAGCGCTAATACAGACGCTAATGAATCTAATAGCTTCGTTCCCCAAAGAATACGAGCGGAAGATATTCCGCCGGGAATGAGAGTCGTGTCCACGCCTTTTGGCGATCGTCTGGTAGAGGAATGAATAGAATTAAGTAACCCATCTCGAGATCGACTTTGGGCGTGATTTGAGAAGGAAGATAGATAGTTAATAATTGGATTCTCGAGTTTGATGTCGACAAGAATAAAAACTTCAATTTCTATAAGCGTAGTTTTTTATGACACGCCCGTAGAACAATTGGAAAATTTACTGGATTCTTTTTTGGGGTCGATTCGTAGACTGAGGCAGGTTTATGACCTCTCAGTTATTCAGATCTATATGATCGACAATTCCGAATGCGAGCCACTCGATACAAAGGTTCTTAAGGCTGGACGACTTGGCCTTGAGAGCCAAAAAATAAAGCTCACGTATTTGCATGGACATGGCAATATTGGCTATGGCGCGGCCCATAATCTTATATTAAAAAATCTTGATAGTCGCTTTCATCTTATGCTAAATCCAGACATTTTAATTGAGGAAGATGGGTTATTAGAATCTTTCAACATACTTTCTGCTGATTCAAGTATTGCTCTATTGAGTCCGAATGCCGCGGATTTCTCTGGAAAGAAACAATATCTATGTAAGAGATACCCTTCGATTTTTATTCTTTTGTTAAGGGGATTTTTTACTTCAAATTTAGCAAGATTATTTACTAGAAAACTAGCAAGGTATGAGATGCGAGATCTGTCTGAAGTGACTTTTTCTAAGGGAATACCGCTTGTTAGTGGTTGTTTTATGCTCATAAGGACAAAGACCTTTATTAAGATAAATGGGTTCGATAAAGGATATTTTCTTTATTTTGAAGATTTTGATTTGTCTCTCCGCGCCGCAAAATTCGGTGAACTTGTCTTTGCGCCACAGGTAAATATTAGGCATGGCGGAGGCAATGCTTCAAAGAAAGGGCTTCGTCACATCTATTATTTTATTCGATCTGGAATCAAATTTTTCAATACTCATGGATGGAGTTTCTTTTAAAGCTGAAAATGGATAAGAACGTCTCTAAGCTGTTAAACAAGCAAAAAATTCTTGTTACTGGTGCTACGGGGTTTATCGGGAAACACCTAGTTCCTCATCTACTAGATGTGGGTGGCGAACTTCGTTTGCTGGCTAGAAATAAGAGAAGTGCCGATTTTTTTTCTCACCCAGGGATCGAAACTAATTTCGGAGATTTAAAAGATCGGGAGAGTTTATTAAGTGCTTGTGAAGGAGTCGACGTAATAGTTCATTTAGCAGGTTCAGCTCATACAAGCAATATCGGACATTCCTCATCAAGGAAAATTAATGTTGATGGTACTAAAACACTTCTTTCTGCTGCCGTTCAAAATAAAGTAAAACGGTTTATCTTAATTAGTAGTTCATTGGCGTCCCGCCAGAATTTGGAAACCAAGAATCATACGAAATATGGTGTAAATAAGCTTGATGCGGAAAAAATCGTTTTGGATGCTCATCGGGCTGGTAAAATTAATGGGACTGTATTGAGGCCAGTCAACGTTTATGGGTATGGAATGCGAGGCAATTTAGCGTCCCTAATATCCTTAATCCAAAGAGGTCTAATGCCGCCATTGCCTAGTCTAGACACTAAGATATCCCTCATTGGAGTGGACGACTTATCCCAAGCTATAGTCTTAGCGATAGTTTCGAGGGAAGCTTCGGGCAACATATACTCTTTGACCGATGGTCAGCAGTATCTGATAAACGATGTTGAAAAAGAAATTTATAGAGTGATCGGCCGTAAAATACCAAGCTGGAAAATTCCTCGTCTGTTACTATATATAGGAATCAATCTCATTGGGCTTGCAGGGAGAACACTTGGCGCATTAGGAGTTCGCATTCCAATTCTGTCTAGTATTAGTTCTCGAACATATGAAAATCTAGTTAATGAAAATTTGTTTGATAATTCTCAAGCGTGCGCTGAATTAGGATTTAAGCCGACTACCACTTTTTTTGGCTCACTTCCGGACATCGTGAGCGATCGAAGATGAAGAGATCTAAGAACTGTTGAATGGTGTAGGAATGTGATTATGACTAAAGGAATAATTTTGTGTGGTGGTACTGGGAGTCGTTTGCATCCAATGACGATTTCCGTGAGCAAGGCATTGATACCGGTTTATGACAAGCCCATGATTTATTATCCTCTCTCAACTCTTATGCAAGCTGGTATTCGAGAGATCCTGATTATAACCACACCAGAGGATGCGAACGTCTACAAAGCCTTGTTAGGGGATGGCGTGAAATGGGGGTTGAAAATTTCGTACGCTCAACAACCCAAGCCGGACGGAATAGCTCAAGCTTTCATTATCGCGGAGGCTTTCATCGGAGAAAAGCCAGTTTGTCTCATTCTTGGCGATAATATTTTCTATGGAGATAGAATAGACAGGACGCTTAAAAAAGCAGTATCTGAAAAAGAGGGTGCTAGTATTTTTGCTTACTATGTTAATGACCCGGAGAGATATGGTGTAGTTGCTTTCGATAAAGAAATGCGAGCAATTGACCTCGAGGAAAAGCCCGTCTCACCGAAATCTCATTATGCAGTAACGGGAATTTATATGTATGACCACGACGTTGTGGAGATCGCTAAATCGATAGCTCCGTCTGCGAGAGGCGAATTAGAAATAACTGACGTCAATAAAGTGTACTTAGAGAAGAATTCTCTCAATGTTGAACTATTTGATAGAGGAACTGCATGGCTGGATACGGGCACTATTCAATCTTTGCTTGACGCGGCAACGTTCATTAGAGTTTTAGAGGAAAGGCAAGGGCTAAAAATTGGTTGTCCAGAAGAAATAGCTTTTCGCGAGCAGTTTATCGATAGCGATCAGTTAAGAATCTTGGCCGAGAAGCTAAAAAAGAGCGGCTATGGACAATATCTTCTAACCGTTCTTGATGAAATGTAGATAATCGAATTGTAGCTATGAAGATAATTTCGAAAGCGATTTCTGACGTGCTTGTTCTTGAGCCTGCGGTCTATGGTGATGAAAGAGGATACTTTATGGAGACCTTCAGAGCTTCAGTCTTTCAGGAAGGTGGTAGAGAATTCACCTTCGTACAAGATAATCAGAGTCAGTCAAAGAAAGGTACCTTGAGAGGGTTACACTACCAATTGCAATACCCTCAGGGCAAACTAGTTCGAGTTACCAGCGGAGAAGTATTTGATGTCGCTGTTGATATTAGACGCAGTAGCCCGACGTTTGGCAGTTGGGTTGGAGAAACGCTTTCGTCCGAAAACAAAAAGCAATTATGGGTCCCTCCCGGTTTTGCTCATGGATTTTTAGTCTTGAGTGACGAGGCAGAATTGCTCTACAAGTGCACTGATTATTACAATCCAGATGATGAGCATTGTTTATTATGGAACGATCCAGAGTTAAATATTGCTTGGCCTCGTATCAACGCAGAACCAACTCTGTCTGAGAAGGATCAGACCGCAAAGAGGTTGACCAAAGCTCAGGTATATCTGTGACTAAAGAGAGGCTACTACTAACTGGATCGAAGGGACAGCTTGGCCGCACTTTTACTGCGTTTTTTGCTGGATCTGGACTAACCAATGTATATGAAATTCAGGAAGTCGATATTGAGGAGCTTGATTTTACAGATAGGAACTCAATTTTATCGGCTTTGTCGTTTTATAATCCGTCCACGATCGTTAACTGTGGAGCGTACACGGCGGTGGATCACGCAGAGGAAAACGAAAAGCTAGCTCGAAAAATTAACGATGACGCAGTTGCGATAATGGCGGATTGGTCACGCAAGGAAAAGAGCCGATTAATACATATCTCAACCGATTTCGTTTTCGATGGGAGAAAAAGGAAGCCTTATTTGCCTGATGATGTGACTAATCCATTGGGTGTATACGGCAAGACCAAGTTGGCGGGAGAAGGCTATGTCTTAAACCGCTCTGGTGGTGTTGGAGTAGTGATCCGAAGCTCTTGGCTATATTCTGAATTTTGCAGCAATTTCGTGAAAACAATGCTCGCATTAATGGGAAATAAAAAAGAAATCAAAGTTGTTAACGACCAGGTTGGGTCGCCCACATCGACCCATTCATTAGTACGACTACTTTTTAGTGTTATTGATAATAAGCTTGCGTCAGGCATATTCCACTGGTGCGATGGAGCAGCGATCACTTGGTATGATTTTGCTGTTGAAATACAAAAACAGGCCTTTGACATAGGGGTTCTGAGGAGTAAGATCCCCATTCGGGCGATAAATACCTCTGCCTATCCTACGTTAGCTAAGAGGCCTCCATACAGCGTGCTTGACCGAAAGCAAACGCTTAACCAATTTGGTATAGAGGTCGTAGGTTGGAGAGAAGAGCTAAGACGAGTGATTGGTGAGCTTGCTCGCGCAGGCTAGGGATTTATATTGGATAAACTATTAATAACCGGTGCCGCTGGGTTCATTGGTTCTAATTTTGCACACTATTGGCTAGAGAAACATCCTCAAGATAGCATTGTGGTGCTAGATCTTCTTACCTATGCTGGCAATAAAAATAATTTAAAGTGTTGTTTAAATCTTCCAAATTTCAAATTTATAAAAGGATCTGTATGTGATCAAGGCTTGGTTACCAGTATATTTCTAGAAAATGCAATTAATCGGGTTGTACACTTCGCAGCGGAAAGTCACGTAGATCGTTCGATAACTGAGCCAGACGCTTTTATTAACACCAATATTTTGGGAACCCATACTCTACTAAAAGTTGCTAAGGACCTGTGGCTCGACGGCAAGCATCCAGACCATCTCTTTCATCACGTTTCGACTGACGAAGTCTACGGGTCGCTGGGGCAAGATGAAATGGCTTTCCAAGAAACTACCAGCTATGCTCCTAACTCTCCTTATGCATCAAGTAAGGCCGCATCTGATCATTTGGTACGAGCTTATCATAAGACCTACGGCCTTAAAGTTACGACGAGTAATTGTTCAAATAACTACGGCCCCTATCATTTCCCGGAAAAACTTATTCCATTGTGTTTGTTAAATATATTAAATGGTAAAGCTCTTCCGATTTATGGCGATGGCAAACAGATTCGCGACTGGTTGTATGTCGCGGATCATTGCCGCGGCATTGATTTAATTTTAAAGAAAGGGGTTCACGGTGAAACCTATAACATCGGTGGAAATAATGAGCAGAAAAATATTGATGTCGTCTCTCTTCTCTGCGATGTAGTAAATGAAAAATTTAGCAAATCGCCTGATTTATCAATAAGGTTTCCCAACTCCCCTTGCTCTAAAAATAAGGACGCGAAGTCATTAATTACATATGTAAAAGATCGTCCCGGCCATGACGTTCGCTACGCAGTAGATACTACTAAAATCGATTCCCAGTTAGGCTATGAACCTTTAACTAATTTTGAACAGGGGTTGCAACTAACTGTAGATTGGTACCTGAATAATGAAAGCTGGTGGCAGTCGATACTTAACGGTTCTTACAAATTTTATAAGTAGCTATAGTATTAATAGTTAATCTTTTAACCATATTGAGGTTTTAATGACGAGGGCCGTTAACCTTTTCAAGGTTAAAATCTTATCGGCTTATCATTTAAAAGAAATTGGTGAGAGATGTAAGCGCGTGATGAATAGAATCTTTACGAATATTTTGGCTGGGGTATTTGGAATTATAGCCCAGCACTCATTGTCTTTCGAAATAGACGGCAGTAAGTGGATTGGCGCCGAAACAGATTTTTACGTGGATATATCGGGGATTTCAGGGACCGGTGTCTTATGGAATATGGCTTTTGCTCAAGCCGCAGATGAGTGGAATGCGACAACGGTCTTTAATTTTAATCTAATTCAGTCAAGTCTCGACCCATGTTCGAATGATGGGTTAAATGGAGTTGTTTTTTCAAATAATATTTGCGGGCAGGACTTTGGTATTTCTGATGTAGCTGTCACGGTGCAACGATTTGAACGGCAACTTCTGGGGCCTCCTGCGCTGGTCGAGGCAGACATTTTTGTTAAAGAAACATTGAATTTCGATATTTATGACGGGGCAAATATACCCCGCGGTTCTTATTCAGATAGAATTGATTTTAAAAGAACGATACTGCATGAGCTTGGGCATGTGATTGGTCTAAATCATGAAATGATCAATCCTGCAATTATGCAACCCAAATATGGCGATATTTATAAGCTGCGACGAGACGATATTCTTGGTGTCAATACGCTGTATGGTGGTCTAGCTAATTGCTCTGTTCAGTCTCTGCGGCTTGGAGTGACCGAAGGGAAGCTTGCTCTCCCAGACTGCTCGGTAAAAGAACTAACTCTTGGAGGTGAAGACGAGAGCCTTATCGACATTTATAAATTCTCTGTAGCTGAGTCGACGAATTTCAGTTTTTCAGTCGCTTCGAACGACGTTGAGTCTGTAATTATTATTGCCGACTCTGAGCTGAATTATCTAGCTCAAGATTCGAATACAACGGGAGGGTGTGAGGCAGATCTCCAACTTTCTCTTGGGGCTGGCGACTATTTCTTGATATACAATACGTTTGACAGGCAAGTAAAAGAAAGTTGTGGCCTTGAGGGTGCCTATCAACTTTCGGCAAACTATTCTGGGTCTTCTTCTCAAGATTTGGGTTCCAGCGTAAGTTTGGGCAGATCGCGGTCTACTGCAACTTTCACCGGCAACATAACGGCCAATAATGGTGTGACTTTCGGCAATAAATTTACGCCTCAGGAGTCTTTAGATATCGGAGCGACTATAGTCGTTGACGAAAACCACAGAGGGCGAGATGGGTTTCTTATAGTAGCTGCGGTGATCGGGCAGGAAATTCTATTGCTTAATGATCAAGGCTTATTCGTTAATTCTAGCTCGACTTCGGGGCAGTTAATTTCACATTTAGAGAAAAACCTCGACTCCTTAGAAGTCATTCGAATCGGTAATAACATTGTGCCGGCTGAACTAGGTATCCAAGAAACTAGCGTGGATTTTTTTGTCGGTTACGGGCTCTCTTCTGAACCAAATGAGGTCTATTTTCATGATACCCCGTTAAATTTAATTATTTCTCCTAAAATCAACTAAGGGACGCTTAGATAGACTATCATCCGCTGGAAGTCCCTCTACATAAATTGCTTGAAAGCCACTACAACCTAACGTTATTTGGGGTATAATTGCCCGAGCGGAGTACAAAGTGTCGTGGCAAACACTGTTAATTTTTCCACGCCGAAAAAGGAGTCAATACAGTGCGGACTGTAATGTTCAGGAATCTACGAAAAGATTTTCTTTTCTTGTGTCTGATATCAAGCACTGCTTCTAATGTGTCAGCACAGTCTGTTGTAGATAATATTAGACCTGTAGGTAAAGTTTGTGTTGTGGGCCAAGCCTGCGTGGGTGCTATAAGGGGCGACTCGTTGGAGCAGATTGCAACTGCGCCAGTCGATCAAGTAGCCGCGTCAAGGCAAGTTGATTCAGTACAGGCGGCTCCTGCGTCTAAAAATATCTCTTCTGGAGAGCAGCACGAAATTAGAATGCTAAACCAAGGATCTGATGGCGTAATGGTATTTGAACCAAGCGTTTTGCGTGTGCAGGTCGGAGATTCCGTAACCTTCAAGGCTGAGGACCCAGGTCATAACGCAGCGTCAATTGAAGGCATGATCCCAGATGGTGCAAACCCTTGGGATAGTGGCATGAGCCAGGATTTAACAGTCACCTTTAGTGAAGAAGGGACCTATGTATACCAGTGTACCCCTCATCTTATGATGTCCATGGTTGGGGTTATCGCTGTCGGTAACGCTAATTCTAACTTGGTTGCGATTAAGGATGCTGCCGCCGAAAAGAAGTCAGCTTTTTTAATGGAGCAAGATAGATTAGATAGATATCTTGAGGGAATTTAAGTATTAATTTTTGGATCAAAATGAGGCTTTTCCAAGCTTTTTATTTTCATATAATTCTATAAACTAATTTAGGATTTTATGCGTTAACAATGTTAAGAGACTAAAACAGAAGGGGACTAAAGTGTTAAGTGTGTTTAAGAAAATTAAAACTCGTTCGATTATAGGTTCAATATTCCTCGCAGGAATGGTTTTTGCGGGGGCTACTGGGGCAAAGGAAGGTAAAGTGGTCCAGATTGCACAGCTAAGCGAGGGTTTCAACGCTGAGCAGAAGTACATGGCTTCGTGTTTTGCATGCCATAGCACTGGCGCTGCGGGTGCTCCAAAGGTTGGTGCGGGTATGGCTGCCGAGTGGGAGCCTAGGCTAGAGAAAGGATTAGATATGATTGTTCAAAATGCGATAAACGGTGTCAATACAATGCCCGCCAAAGGGCTCTGCTTCGATTGTAGTGATGACGATATTAAAGCAATAGTGGAATATATGATCGACAGCAGTAAATGAACCCGACCCTCTTTAAAAAGTGAGCTGCTGGTCAGCTCATTTTTTTTGCCGGTCGCTTCTTCTTTAAGCGATCGGAACAATAACCTTGTGTTTATGCTAGCTTATTAACCTGACGCTCTAGTTTTTCAACTTGTACCTCAAGTTCATTGATGCGAATTTCTGCGCGTTTGAGTGCTGACATCTGCGCCTCAAAATCCTGTTGCGTTAAGATACCAAATTCAGAAAAACCTAATCTAAGCGTGGAATCTATTTTTGAGTGTAATTTTGTCTTCAGTCTCTCTCCCTCAGGCGTAAGCTCTGCGAGACGTTTGGTTAGTTCATTTAGTATGGAGTTATTAATCATATTTAAAGCCGTATAGTTAGTATTAGCCGATTGCTCGGCCTATTTGGTTTAGGTCGGTAGGCAAAAGGTAAAGGTTTGTTTTTAAGGACTATGTAACTACTTCTCAATATACCCGCAAAATATTCGATCGCACAAACCTGGTGCAAACAACACCCGCCCGCACCTATTGGGCTCAACATCAAAGCATTATTGTAAACGTTCACCCGAATTAGAACGATTGCCGAGCGTTAATTATTTGTTTTTTAGGGGGAAAATACAAGTGGCACGCCTCCTGCATATAATTAAGCAAGTAGGAGTCTGAATTAATCAGGGACTATGTTTGCTGTTCTGCTTAATAGAATAAAGGATTAAAGCGATGAAATTAGTTACAGCCATAATTAAGCCTTTCAAATTAGAGGATGTTCGGGATGCCTTGTCTCAGATCGGAGTCCAAGGGATAACGGTTACTGAAGTAAAAGGGTTTGGTAGACAAAAAGGTCATACAGAATTGTATCGAGGCGCTGAGTATAAAGTGGATTTTCTTCCTAAGGTAAAAATTGAAATTGCAATAAGCCAAAGCCTTTTAGACCAAACGATTGAAGCAATAACAACAGTTGCGAACACAGAAAAAATCGGCGACGGAAAAATTTTTATTACTGATTTAGAGCAAATCATACGCATTCGTACCGGCGAGACAAATGAAGAAGCTGTTTAAGCTTTCTCAGAAGTCAATTATTTAAAGAATACTAAGTTAATCGAATAAGTGGAGAGGAAAGTGGAAAACCAAATTTTTGAACTGCAGTACGCGATGGATACGTTTTATTTTTTGATTTGCGGTGCGCTAGTTATGTGGATGGCGGCGGGATTTTCCATGCTTGAAGCTGGTCTCGTTCGAAGTAAAAACACTACTGAGATTTTAACGAAGAACGTAGCTCTATTTGCGATTGCTTGTACTATGTATCTGATTTGTGGCTACCAGTTTATGTATGACGGTGGTTATTTTCTTTCGGGTGTAACGACCGTAGCGCAGATGGACGATGCAGCAATAGCGCAGGTTTTAGCGGATTCCGCGGAAGAAGGATTTGATGGGGGAGCTGTTTACTCGGGGGCTTCAGATTTTTTCTTTCAGGTTGTGTTCGTAGCCACTGCAATGTCTATAGTCTCCGGAGCGGTGGCCGAAAGGATGCGGCTTTGGGCTTTCCTGGCATTTGCCGTCGCTATGACCGGGTTTATTTATCCAATAGAAGGAGGTTGGACTTGGGGTGGAAAAGACGTTCCTGGCATTGGCGCCTTGAGCTATAGCGACTATGCAGGTTCAGGCATTGTTCATTTGGCGGGGGCCGCGGCAGCGCTTGCAGGCGTTATTTTTCTGGGTCCTCGTAAAGGAAAGTACAGCTCCACAGGGTCGGCCCAAGCAATACCCGGAGCGAATCTGCCACTAGCGACATTAGGCACATTTATTCTCTGGATGGGGTGGTTTGGTTTTAATGGCGGGTCAACGCTCAAGCTGGGTGGCGTAGGCGTCGCGAACGAAGTCGCTAATGTATTCTTGAACACAAATGCAGCAGCGGCAGGTGGTCTTATCGCTGCACTTATTTTGGCTCGTATCATGTTTGGTAAGGCTGACTTAACAATGACTTTAAACGGCGCATTAGCCGGCTTGGTCGCTATTACTGCCGAGCCCGCCGATCCATCGCCACTGCTGGCAACAATTATTGGTGCAATTGGCGGAAGTCTCGTTGTTTTCAGTATTATCTTCTTGGATAAAATAAGAATAGACGACCCTGTCGGCGCTATTTCAGTTCACGGAACAGTGGGTATCTTTGGGATTTTTGCGGTACTTCTTTCTGATCCTGATGCTACTTTTATGGGCCAACTTGTTGGGATGTTAGTCATATTCGTCTGGGTGTTTTTTACAAGCTCTATCGTTTGGCTCTTGTTGAAATCAATAATTGGGATAAGGGTTACCGACGAGGAAGAGGAACAAGGCGTAGATTCCTCAGAGTGCGGTATGGAAGCGTATCCAGAATTTACTAACCAGTAGAAATTCTCTCTTTGAACGAAGTTACTGCGTTAAAGCGGCCCTAAGAAAGCCGCTTTTTTTACTGGACTTTACCTGATATCGATCCTAGCGCTAACGAATCAAAACATCATCAAAGTCGATAAACTTCTACTAAAAGTTGATTCAATTCAAATCGCCGAACTCCGATTGTATGATTGTCAGCGCAACCACCGGTGCTGTTTCTGCACGTAAAATTCGGGGCCCCAACTTCACCACCCGCCCTCTCTTTTGCGCTGTCTCTATTTCATTTGGTGAAAAGCCGCCTTCTGGCCCGGTTATTAAGCACACTTCACCACTTCTTTTAATACTTTTTAAGTTCCCCTTGCCCGCGGGGTCCAGGAGGATCGGACCTTCTTCATTTTTTACAAACTCATTAAACTTGACGGGCCCGTTTATTAGAGGAATGAAGAATCTACCACATTGCTCGCACGAGCTTTTCGCGATTCGCTGCCAATGAAGACATTTCCTTTTAAGCCGAACTTTGTCCTTTATTTTTACCTCACTAAATTCAGAAAATATCGGTGTTATTTCTGAGACGCCCAACTCTACCGATTTCTGAATCAAATAATCCATACGATCACCTTTTGAAATACTTGCTGCAAGATGAATTTTTAACGGTTCTTCAATTACAGGCGATACTTTAGATTTAAGGGTTATGGTCAATGAATGCTTTTTTGCAGTTAGGATAACTCCAAGAAATTCCCCGTCATTGCTGTTGAATAGCGTTACTGCACTTCCTACTTTCTTTCGGAGAACGTTAGTTAAGTAATGCGACGAATCGCGATCAAGAATTACAGTTGCGTTTTGAGTTAACAAACCTTCAAAGTAAAGCCTCGATGTTCTCATGATGCTCAATATGATTATCTAGTTGACAGTCTCAGGTTTTCCCATATTTGGGTAATGCTTTTTGACAGATTCATGGAATAAAAGTGTAGACCAGGCGCGCCGTCGGTTAAGAGCTTTTCACATAAATTAGAGACCACTTCTACGCCAAATTCGTGAAGCCCTTTTTTATCATCGACCAATTCCTCTAACCGGTAATGCAGCCAGCGGGGGATTTCGGCCCCGCAGTTTTTACTAAATCTAGCTAAATTACGGTAATTAGTTATTGGCATTATCCCTGGAACTATAGGTATGGTGATCCCGTTATCGCAACAGTAGTCGCGGAATCGAAAGTATGAGTCAGCGTTGTAAAAATACTGAGTGATCGCTGAGTTAGCTCCTGCTTCTACTTTCTGTTTAAAGAAGTTTACTTCGGATTTAATGTTATTTGATTCTGGGTGGACTTCGGGATAGCAAGCGACGTCTATGTGAAAGTGATTTCCCGTTTATTTGCGAATGAATTCAACAAGTTCGCTCGCGTAACGGTGAGTTGTTGCTGAGCCAGAGGGCAAATCCCCTCGCAGTACGACAATCCGATCTATTCCAGCATCGCTATAAACTTTTAATAGCTTACGAATCTCTTTTTCTTTGATCCCGGTAAATGAAAGGTGGGGTACCATGTTTGAGCCTTGTTCTTTAAAGCGCAATACAAGATTCTTCGTACCTTTCTTTGTTGAGCCTCCTGCACCATAGGTAACGGAAAAAAAATCAGGTTTAAGAGCAGTTAATCGCGAATGTACTTCCTCAAGATTTTCTTCGCCCTCTATAGTGCGAGGTGGGTAAAATTCTACACTAAATTTTTTTAATTTTTCACGTGACATGCGCCATTCTCGAGTTCAAAAATCCTTTAGTATTTATAGGTGTCGTTTTTAAAAGGCCCATCAATTGGCACATTAATATAGCTTGCTTGTTCGGAAGTAAGCCTTGTTAAAATTCCTCCAAATCCTTCGACCATAAGTCTGGCAACTTCCTCATCAAGATGTTTAGGTAGAACTTCCACTGTAATATTAGATTTCTTGAATTCTTCGGAAGAATCTGCAAATTTTTTCTCGAATAAAAAAATCTGTGCTAATACTTGATTAGCAAATGAACCATCCATTATTCGAGAGGGATGTCCTGTTGCATTACCTAGATTTATCAAACGCCCTTCAGATAGGAGAATTAGATAATCGTCTTGATTTGATTTCCCTTTGCGGTAAATTTTGTGAACTTGTGGTTTAATTTCCTCCCAATCCCAATTTTTCCTCATATATGCGGTATCTATTTCATTATCGAAATGCCCGATATTACAAACAACTGCGCCAGGTTTAATCGAATCTAGCATATGGCTGTCGCAGACATTGACGTTGCCTGTCGCAGTCACAATCAAATCAATTTTTGATAAAAGCGCCGTATTAATTCCTTTCTGATCTTTGGTGTTAACCCCTTCTTTATATGGAGAAACTACTTCAAATCCATCCATGCATGCCTGCATAGCACAAATAGGGTCAGTTTCTGCAATCTTTACTATCATTCCTTCTTGGCGAAGACTTTGGGCAGAACCCTTTCCAACATCCCCATAACCGACTACTAAAGCCTGTTTGCCAGAAAGAAGCATGTCTGTCCCACGTTTGATACCGTCATTTAAACTGTGTCTGCAGCCATATTTATTATCATTTTTAGCTTTGGTCACTGAATCATTCACATTGATCGCGGGTACTTTTAAGCTATCTTGCTCCATCATTTCCAAGAGTCGATGAACTCCTGTGGTCGTTTCTTCTGTTATTCCATGGACTTTCTTGAGTATTTCCGGATACTTTTCATGAGCCATAGCTGTTAAATCGCCACCATCATCCAAAATCATATTGGCGTCCCAAGGGCTACCATTTTTTAAAATAGTTTGCTCTACACACCACATACCTTCCTCTTCTGTTTGTCCCTTCCACGCATAGACCGCTACCCCGGCGGCCGCGATGCACGCCGCAGCATGATCTTGTGTCGAAAAAATATTACACGACGACCAGCGCACTTCTGCGCCAAGAGCAGTGAGGGTTTCGATCAAAACCGCGGTCTGAACAGTCATATGAATACAGCCAAGAATTTTAGCGCCGGCAAGAGGCTGTTCCTTTTCATATTTGGAGCGTAAAGACATTAAGGCTGGCATTTCTGCTTCGGCTAATGTGATTTCTTTCCTACCAAAATCCGCGAGACTTATGTCGGCGACTTTAAAGTCATTTGCGGTGCTTAGGGGTTTGACGGATAAGTTGTTCATCGAATACTCCAAATAGTCGGTTAAATGTTAGCGTCGCTTTTTAACGATTCAGCTTTGTCAGTTCGCTCCCATGTGAAATTGGCCTCTTCACGCCCAAAATGGCCATAAGCCGCTGTCCCTCGGTATATTGGCCGTAATAGATCTAACATTTTGATTAAACCTTTCGGCTTCAGTTCAAAATTATTGCGTACTAGTTCTATTATTTTTCCATCGCTAATTTTAGCTGTACCAAAAGTTTCAATACTAATTGAAGTTGGTTCAGCAACTCCTATTGCATAGGATAGCTGCACCTCACACCTCTCCGCGATACCTGCCGCAACTATATTTTTTGCGATATAGCGAGCCAAATAGGCAGCCGATCGGTCAACCTTAGAAGGGTCTTTTCCAGAGAATGCTCCGCCACCATGCCTTGCCATGCCGCCGTATGTATCTACGATAATTTTTCGTCCAGTAAGCCCGCAGTCGCCTTGAGGCCCGCCAATAACAAACCGTCCAGTGGGATTTATAAAAAATTTTGTGTTTTCATCGATCCATATATCCGGCAGTACGGGTTTAATAATTTCTTCCATAACCGCTTCTTGAAGGTCAGAGAGAGACACGTCATCTCGGTGTTGTGTTGAAAGCACTACAGCATCAATTCCCGTAGGCTTGCCATCTTTATATCGCATAGTGATTTGGCTTTTTGCATCCGGTTCTAACCACGGGAGAGTTCCGTTATTTCGCACATCGGATTGGCGTTTAACCAGTAGTTGAGAGTAGGTGATTGGGGCCGGCATTAGCACATTGGTTTCGTTAGAAGCATATCCAAACATAAGACCCTGATCTCCAGCACCCTGTTCATGATCGTCGCTTTCATCAACCCCTATTTTTATGTCAGGAGATTGGTTGCCAATGGCATTTAATACCGCGCAAGTATTGCTATCGAAGCCGCTTTTAGAATCGTTATATCCTATTTCTCTTACAACTTCTCTTACAACATCTTCAACGTTTATGTTCGCTTTGGTTGTAATTTCACCGGCTACGAGGACCATGCCAGTCTTAATCATAGTCTCACAAGCAACACGAGAGCTTAAATCCTGTGTAAGTGCAGCATCCAAAATCGCATCAGATATTTGATCTGCCATTTTGTCAGGATGCCCTTCGGATACAGATTCAGAAGTAAATAAACTTTTCTCGGTCATTATTTTTCCTTTTTGCTAGTTGCCATAGGTTACATTTCGCTATCTTTCTTTTTTGTAAAGACTCGAATTTGGATTTGAAAACCGTTACGTAATCCAAGGTATGAACTTTGCCCAGGTAAGAGTCCAGAGTTCTTTGCCCAGTGATTAAGATCGCTTTCGTCAAATCCTAGCCATAAATCGCCACAGGATTGGCGAACCCAGTCTTGATCGTGATTAGAAAGGTCAATGATTAATAAATATCCGCCTTCATTTAAAAGTGAAGCAGCATCACTAAATGTTTTTGTAGGGGAAGAAATATGATGTAGCACCATATCAAATATTATGAGATCGCTTTTAATACCGCTTTCGCACGCTAAAGAGATATCTCCTAAAATGAACTTAACTCCTTTAATTTTTTTCTTTGCGATAGCTGCTCTAGATTTTTCTATCATTTCTTTGGAGTTGTCTACCGCGGTCAGGTGCCTAAATTTCAACGCCAACTCCGATAAAAGAGCTCCCTCTCCGGGGCCAACTTCAAGCACTTTGGACTTGGGTGGCAGACATAGACTATCGATGACGTCATGTAAACTGTTAGCATAATCGTCGTGTCTAACAATCAATCCTTGGTTTTCTCGAAATTTACCGGCGTTTTTGTTAAAAAAATTCAAGGACTGTTGAGAGCGTTCTGATTGAATTTCGCCGATTTTTTCAAGACTACGTTTTGGTAACGGCATCAAATCTAGCTGATCAAAGATGGTTTCTTTGAGGCACCGATATGGGTCTTCATCTCTCAGAAATGTTCGCCTGTAAAATATCGAATTACCTTCGCGACGAGTACAGACCACTTTTACTTTCAGAAGGATTTTTAAGTGATGACTTAATGTTGATTGGCGAATTTCTAGGATCCGGCAAAGCTCAAGGACGCCAAATGATTCGCTCCGCAATAGCCTTAAAATTTGCAATCGCAAGTTGTCTCCGAATGCTTTGTTTAGCTCGGTAAATTCTTCTAAGGGCCTATGAGCAACAGAAGGGGATGGGACAGAAACAGCTGATTGCATAACTTTGGTCAGGCGGAGATATTAAGAGCGATAAGTTATCAGGAATTTGGTATCAATTCAAATCTATATCAAAATATATCGATATAGATTTGAATTGATGCGAAGTTTTTAGTTTTGTCCCCGTATGGCTCCAAAAAGGTTCATTCCTTGGTGGTATATTAGTCTGAGGTGCGGGAAAATGCGTTTTAATTTTTTGTTGATCTGCTCGGGTGTAATACGAAGATCAGCGTATCAATGATAATGTTGGCGCAGCCTCTGCTGCGCCTCCTCCGCAATTGGCGAGGAGAGTATTTAGTGACCGATAGTGATGTTTCTCGAAGACAATGTGCGGATGCGATTCGCGCACTAAGCATGGACGCAATTCAGAAGGCTAATTCCGGCCATCCCGGAGCCCCTATGGGTATGGCTGATATCGCAGAAGTCTTATGGAGAGATTTTCTAGTGCATAATCCCAGCAACCCTGACTGGTTTAACCGAGATCGATTTATTCTGTCAAATGGCCACGGCTCTATGTTGATATACTCATTATTGCATTTAACCGGCTATGATTTATCTATCGAAGACATAAAAAATTTTCGCCAACTTCATTCTAAAACTCCAGGTCATCCAGAGTTTGGATATACGCCTGGCGTGGAAACGACCACAGGCCCTTTAGGACAGGGCCTGGCTAACGGAGTCGGAATGGCTATAGCGGAAAAAACGTTAGCGGCTCAATTCAATAAAGATGGCCATCAAATTGTTGACCATTTTACTTATGTATTTACTGGAGATGGCTGCTTGATGGAAGGAATCTCCCACGAGGTCTGTTCCCTGGCTGGCACGCTAAACTTAGGTAAGCTTATTGTTTGTTATGACGATAATGGAATTTCGATAGACGGTAAAGTTGATCAATGGTTTTCAGATGATACAAGCCAGCGATTTGAGTCTTATGGGTGGCAGGTATTGGCAGCAGATGGCCATAATAGCGAAGCGATCCTTGATGTTTTAAAAGAGGCCCAATTAGAAACAAAAAGACCAACTATTATTATCTGTAAGACCGTCATAGGTTTCGGATCCCCAAATAAACAAGGCAAGGCATCCGCTCATGGGTCCCCCCTTGGCGAAGAAGAGATTAAGCGCGTTCGTGAGAATTTGAACTGGCCCTATGAATCTTTCGAGATACCTGAAAAAATTAAAAATGCTTGGGATGGGATGGAAAAAGGTTTTGTAGCGGAGTCCACATGGAAAGAAAAACTTGTTGCCTACGAGGAAGAGTATCCAGAGCTGGCGATGGAACTAGTGCGTCGCATAAAAGGCGAACTTCCAAGTTACTTTGCCGGGAAAGCAGACGAATTTATTCGCGAATGCCAAGAAGCTACAGAGAATATAGCGAGCCGTAAGGCTTCACAGAATAGTATTGAGGCTTTTGCGGCATTATTACCAGAGCTGATAGGAGGCAGTGCAGACCTTGCAGGGTCAAATCTTACTCAATGGTCTGGAAGCACTCCAATTACTGAAAGTGGCGATGGAAATTATATCTTCTATGGTGTTAGAGAGTTTGGTATGACTGCTATTGCTTCTGGCCTTGCGCTTCATGGCGGTTTTGTTCCGTATACCGCAACTTTCTTAATTTTTATGGAGTACGCGAGGAACGCATCTCGTATGGCTGCGCTTATGCGGCAGCGAAGCATCCTAGTTTATACTCATGACTCTATTGGTCAAGGAGAGGACGGCCCGACTCATCAGCCTATCGAACAACTGACGGCTTTGCGCGTGACACCCAATATGTCAGTATGGCGGCCTTGTGACAGTGTAGAAACCGCAGTGTCTTGGAAAGCGGCAATCGAGCGCCATGACGGACCAACAGCACTAGTATTTTCCAGGCAAGGATTAAAACATCAACCAAGAGAGTTGGAGCAAGTGTCCGCTGTTTCTCGTGGCGCATATATTCTTGAAGATTGCGCAGAACATCCAGCAGTGATAATTATCTCGACTGGTTCGGAAATAAGCATATGTCGCGAAGCTACCAAAGAGCTTCAGGCAGAAGGCATCGCCGTCCGTCTAGTTTCTATGCCTTGTGCGGATATTTTTGACGCTCAGGATGATGACTATAAAGAGGTAGTCTTACCCGAATCAGTACAACGGAGGCTGGCAGTGGAAGCCGCGTCCTCGCAATACTGGGCTAAATACGTTGGATTGCAAGGCAAAGTAATAGGCTTGGATCGATTCGGAGAGTCTGCTCCGGGTCCAGTGCTAATGAAATATTTTGGTTTTACTGTTGATAACGTTGTTGCAACAGTAAAATCTTTTGGCGAATAGTTTGCCCTTATTTCTCATTGAGATATTCTAATGTCCTATCGAATTGCTATTAACGGATATGGTCGAATTGGCCGTTGCATTCTTAGGGCTTTTTATGAGTCTAACGAATATCTTGATTTAAAGATCGTCGCAATTAATGACATTGCTGATACAAAAACATTGGCACACTTAACTCAATATGACAGCACTCACGGACGATTTTTGGGAACTGTTGCAGAATCAGATAATGCACTAGTTATTAATGAAGATGTTATCAAAGTATCTAATAAACATGAATTGCGTGAACTACCTTGGCGAGAATTAAATATAGACATGGTTATGGAGTGCAGTGGAACATTTACCGCGCGTTCGCAAGCAGAGCAGTATTTAGAAAAAGGAATAAAGAAGGTGCTTTTTTCTCAGCCTGCTGAAAGTGACGTAGACGCAACTTTAGTTTACGGGATCAATCATGAATCCTTAGATAAAAGCGCAAAAATTATTTCCAATGCGAGTTGCACAACTAATTGCATAGTGCCAGTTCTCAAAGCTCTCGATGATCAATTTGGTATAGACAAAGGCGTTATTACCATAATTCATTCAGCTATGAACGATCAGCCTGTGATAGATAGTTACCATCATAACGACTTGCGCAAAACTAGAAGTGCAATGCAATCAATTATTCCTGTGGAGACCGGTCTGGCGAAGGGCATTGGAAGAATTATGCCTCACCTTGCAGGAGTTCTAGAGGCCCAAGCGATTCGTGTGCCAACACTTAACGTATCAGCGATTGATCTTACAGTTTCCGTGAATAAGTCGACAGATGTTGATTTGGTAAATCAAGCGATGCGAGAAGCAAGCGGATCACTTCTGCCTAATATCATGGGCGTAACGGAAGAACCACTTGCATCTTGCGATTTTAATCATGATCCTCGGTCAGCCATTGTGGATTTAAGCCAAACCCGTGTTGCAGGAGTGCGGTTAATTAAGCTCCTTGTATGGTTCGACAACGAATGGGCTTATGCGAATAGGATGTTAGATGTTGCTAGATTTATATCTAAAAAAGCTAATCATTAAATTTGGAAGGATCGCATGAAGTTTCTGAAGATGGAAAATCTCAACCTTGCGGATAAGCGCGTGTTAATCAGAGAAGACTTCAATGTACCAATTGATAACGGTAAGATTTTGAACGACGCGCGTATTCAGGCAGCATTACCTACCATCAAATTAGCTCAATCCTCGGCGAGAAGCATAATCTTGATGTCCCATCTTGGGCGACCGTCCGAGGGTGAACCTATTTCAGGGCAATCCGAACTATCATTAGCCCCCGTAGCCTGTTATCTGTCGGCCCTCTTGGATTGCCAGGTTCCCTTGATTTCTGACTACGTAAATACGCCGGATATTTTAGAGCAGAGCGCCACTGGAATTTTTATGTTGGAGAATGTCCGTATAAATCCAGGAGAAAAATCTAATGAAGACGTACTGGGCAGATATTATGCTGATCTGTGTGATGTATTTGTTATGGACGCTTTTGGCACGGCACATAGGGCGCAGGCAAGCACTCATGGGGTTGCTAAGCATGCAGAGGTAGCTTGCGCGGGGCCGCTACTATCGAGGGAACTGGACGCATTAGGAAAGGCTTTTACCGACCCAAGACGTCCATTATTGGCAATAGTTGGTGGGTCTAAGGTGTCTACAAAATTACAGGTGCTTAAGACGCTTTCAGATAAAGTAGATCAGCTTATAGTTGGCGGTGGTATTGCAAACACTTTCTTATTTGCTGCAGGCGTAAATATTGGGAAATCTTTATATGAACCAGATCTTGCGGAAACTGCTAAGTGTCTCATGAACGCTACCGACATCCCGTTGCCGCTTGACGTGGTTACTGCTAAGGGTTTTAACGGCGATGCAAAGTCAAAAATAAAACTCACTTCGGAAATCGAATCTGATGATTATATTTTAGATATTGGCCCACAAACTGCAGAAAAATTCAGTCAATTAATTGGTGCTATGGAGACGATTATTTGGAATGGGCCAGTTGGCGTGTTTGAATTTCCACAATTCTCTAAGGGTACATCTGCAATTGCTTTTGCGATAGCAGAGAATGATGGGTTTTCGTTGGTAGGCGGTGGAGAGACTATCGCTGCTATTGAGAAGTTCGGTGTAACTGATCAAATTTCCTATATATCAACTGGTGGCGGAGCCTTTCTGGAATATATCCAAGGAATTGAG
>JAQWOJ010000023.1 GCA_029245905.1 Gammaproteobacteria bacterium | reverse complement strand
ACCAATAAGGTATTTATCAGAAAAATATCCCCAAGCTCTGCTGTCTAGGCTGTTGTCGCGATTATCTCCTATGGCCAAGTAACTGCCTTCAGGCACCTTCCATTTGTGCTCCTCATAGTCTGAAATACCTTGAGATCTGATCACATGAACACCACTATCCATAGTTTCCTCTATTAAATCTCCAGTTTCATCCTTTCTAATTATCGTGTGAGGAAGTTTCTTGCCATTTATCCAAACTTCGTACCCCTTAATTTCAACTAAATCTCCAGGCACACCAAGAATACGTTTGACGTATTTTATACCTAATTCCGTGCATCGCTGTTTTTGTAAAGCCATAAACCGATTCAAAAAAGACTGACTCTTTTGAAGAGATAAGTTGATAATATCCGGTCTGGCTTCTTGAGGTTTAACGTCACACAAAGTGTGGGGCGGTAAAAAAACAGCTACCTCATTTCTCTTAGGTGCAATTAAATCAGACAACAAATAATGTGTACCTGGAAATTTAAGACCATAAGCGTATTTATTCACGAGCACAAAATCACCTATTTGCAATCCTGGCTCCATAGATCGTGAAGGGATTTGATAAGGTTCGTAGGTGAACGATCTTAAGCAAGTAATTACAAATAAAATAATAAAATAGGATTTACTCTCTTTTCTAAGATCTTCTATTTTTATAAAATTCCCAATTACCCATGAAATAGCTGCTAATAAAGTGGCAATGGATAAAACTAGGCCAAAGTCTAGATTTAATTGGAACACCCTCACCAATATTACTAAAGCTACAATAAACATTATAAAGCTTACAATGTCCCTACCTCGAGTGTTCTCGGACCGAGTAAAAGAGACCCAAAAAGAATAGAAAATAAGTTCACTGATAACAAATAAAACTAGAGCCGTATCCATTTTAATCCCTTACTTTTAAGACTGATAAAAAAGCATCTTGTGGTATTTCCACTCTTCCTATGTTCTTCATTCGCTTTTTACCTGCTTTTTGCTTTTCTAACAACTTTTTCTTCCGTGTGATATCTCCGCCATAGCATTTTGCAGTAACATTCTTTCGAAGAGCTTTGACGGTCTGCCTTGAAATAATTTGTCCGCCAATAGCCGCCTGAATAGCTACATCATATAACTGACGAGGTATAAGTTCTTTCATTTTTTCTGTTAACAAGCGTCCTTTAGATGTCGCGTGGTCTTTATGGACAATAATAGCAAGAGCGTCCACCCTGTCACCGTTAATTAATATATCCAAACGAACCAGCTTAGACTTATCGAATCGGATAAAATGATAATCTAAAGAGGCATATCCGCGGCTAACGGACTTTAATCGATCAAAAAAATCTAACACAACCTCATTCATTGGTATCTCATAATTTAATGAAACTTGATTGCCTATAAATTGCATATCCTTTTGAACGCCTCTTTTCTCAACACACAGTTTTATAACGTTCCCAAGGTGTTCTTGCGGAACAAGTATGTTTGCCAGCACTATAGGCTCGCGCATCTCTTCAATATCATTTACAGCAGGCAGAAGTGAGGGACTATCTACTTTTATAATATCGCCGTCATTAAGTACCACCTCGTATATGACGGTTGGCGCAGTTGTGATTAGCGAAAGGTGATACTCTCTCTCCAACCGCTCTTGAATAATCTCCATATGCAGCATGCCCAAGAAACCGCAGCGAAAACCAAACCCCAGCGCATCTGAACTCTCTGGCTCATAATAAAGCGAAGCATCATTAAGCGTAAGCTTTGATAATGCCTCACGGAAACTTTCAAAGTCATCGGAAGAGACAGGAAATAACCCAGCATAAACTTGCGGCTGTATTTTTCGAAATCCAGCCAATGCAGACACATCAGGCGTGTTTGAAAAAGTAATTGTGTCTCCGACCGGCGCCCCATGAATATCTTTAATGCCTGCCACTACAAAGCCAACTTCGCCAGCGGCCAACGAATCAAGCTCTTGTCGCTTCGGCGTAAAAACACCAACGCTGTCGACTATATGGGATTTACCTATTGATTTGGCAACAATTTTATTACCTTTTCTCAAACACCCGGCTACCACCCTAACCAGCGAAACAACCCCCAGATAATTGTCAAACCATGAGTCAATAATTAATGCGCTAAGGTCTTCGTCAATCTCGCCCGTTGGTGGGGGCACCTTAGCAATAATCTCTTCGAGGATTTTTTCAACACCCGCTCCCGTTTTGGCGCTTGCGCAGACGGCATCGGAAGCGTCAAGGCCTATAATTTCTTCAATTTCCGTACGCACCCTATCCGGTTCAGCCTGAGGCAAATCTATTTTATTCAATACTGGAATAACTTCTAAGCCCTGCTCAATAGCGGTATAGCAGGTAGCGACCGACTGAGCTTCTACTCCCTGCCCAGCGTCAACAACCAGCAAAGCTCCTTCACACGCTGCGAGGGAGCGAGATACTTCATAGGTAAAGTCAACATGACCGGGCGTATCGATAAAATTTAATTGATACCGTTCACCGTCTGCAGCATCAAAGTACAAAGTAACACTTTGCGCTTTGATCGTTATACCCCTTTCACGCTCGATATCTAGAGTATCTAGAATCTGCGCCTCCATTTCACGATCGCTCACCCCTCCGCATAGCTGAATGAAACGATCCGCCAAAGTTGATTTGCCGTGATCGATATGCGCGATGATCGAAAAATTGCGTATGTGACTTAATTCAGACACGGAGCAACTCTATTGCTAGAAAAAGAGAAATATGAAAGCTGGAATATATTATGGAGAAATTTCCAAAGCCATAGTGGTGCCTTGGCCCTCGCGAATGATTCGGATTGGCACGAAACCTGAATTTGGCAAGTTTTGGGCAATTTGAGAGAAGGCTTCCGTCGAGGCAACTTCTTTCCGATTTAATGCCACTATTACATCACCTTCCATTAAGCCCGCAGAAAGACCAGGTCCTTCCTCCAGCTCAGTGATGCGAACTCCTGAGACTCCAGCGACCTGGCGCGTTTCTTCGCTTAGCTCCGTCACCTGAAACCCTAAAGGATTTCGATTAGTTCGCACGGGACCCCTTCTAACAGAACTAATGGCATTTGTCGGCGAACTACCTAGCTCAACCGTCTGAGTTAAAAGTTCCCCGTCTCGGAATATCACCACCTCCGCCCTCGTACCGGGTCTGTATTGCCCCACATAAAATGGCAGATCGGTGTAGTACTCAATCTTATGATCATTAAACTCGAGAATTATGTCTTCGTTGCGAATATCGGAAAATGAGGCGGGAGAGTTAGGCTGAACCTCGTCAACAAAAGCCCCCATTGGCCTTTCTAGATCAAAAATTTCTGCCAAAGCATAATCGACTTCACGCATTCTCACTCCTAACAAACCACGCTCTACTTGCCCGCTCTGTCGCAGTTGATCAACAACATTTTTTGCGACATTGCTTGGAATCGAGAATGAAATACCGTTTGATCCCCCAGTACTGCTCAGAATTTGAGAATTAATTCCAATGACCTCTCCCGCAAGATTAAAAAGCGGTCCGCCAGAGTTACCCTGATTTATTGCAACATCTGTTTGAATGAATGACATATAGTTATAAGAAGACCTGCCTGGCATTGACCGCCCTTGAGCACTCACAATACCGGCTGCAGCCGAGAATTCCAAACCAAATGGAGAGCCAATCGCTAGGACCCAATCACCTACACGAATCGAATCTGAGTCACCAAAACGGACAAAAGGAAGCTCCAAAGCCGAAATTTTTAACAATGCCAAGTCCGAAGGCTCATCTAACCCGATAACTGTCGCCTCAAACACCCTTCGATCATTCAAGTGGACCTGGATTTTATCCGCCCCTTCGACAACGTGATTATTTGTTATTACATATCCATCAGCTGAAATAATGAATCCCGAACCAACAGCTCCGCGCTGCCGCATCTCTGGAATGTCATCTAAGTCCAACTCAGGCTCCTGACCCGGATTTAACCTGCGTAACAGATCCTCAAGCTCCCGATCATCAATCGATGGGCGCGCTTCGACCTGTCGGGAAGTTGAAATTTCAACGATCGTCGGACTATTTAGCTCAACCAAATCTGCAAAGTTAGGTAATTCTGCTCCGACTACATGTCCCCAGGTCAGCAGAGCACAGCAGATTGCAAAGCCTTTCCCAAGCTGGACGAACTCTGCTTTTAAAACCAATTTCATAAGTCTATTCCGTTTACTAAAGTTAACCCAAAGTACGCTCCGTCGAATCATTTTGGATCTATGAAAATCCGCCATAGAACTCTAGCATAATGAGCACCCAAACACACCGTCATCAAAGGTTGAAATTATAAAAAACTTCACCCCTTACCAGTACGCAGTAAGCCGAGAACTCTGGGGTAGGCAGACGGGAAAGGCGACTTTTACTGTTTATTTCGAGATTGCAGATCGTTAACCAAGCGAAATAAAGGAGACTCTTGAATGTGATCGATTTGCGGCGGATCCTCTCTATCAATTTCGATACGGCTAATATAATCCTTAAGTAGTTCCTGGGCTTTTGCATCTAGGCTCGTTTCATGCGTTTGAACTAACGAAGCTGAATCGTCCCGAAAACTAGCATCTTCAATTAAATTCTGACCCGCCAATCTACGCCCATCAGATGTCGACTTAAAGCTGGCCTGAACAACCAAGACACAAATAACAGCGACCGAAGCCGCAAGTCCAACTTTAAAGAGGCCTTCACGCCACGGTGTATTGCCCGACACTCGCAAGTCATTCTCCTTATCAAGCTGTTCTCTTACCCTCGCTCTAAGCGAAGATTTTACAATAAAAGTTTCACCATGCAACAACGATTGAGTTAAGTTATAACGCCGCCAAGTTTCCGATATTTTTTTATTTTTATCATATGACTTAAGTAATCGGCGAATCGACATATCGTCCGATTCACCATCCAGCAACGCCGATAGTGATTCCAAATCAAGTTCTGTCTTGCGATCCATTTCTTACCTCTTCAACCCATTATAGCTTATGTGAGAACGCCCAAACATAATAAACACTAACTAGCTTTCAGCTTTCAGTTTCCTACAATAATACGCGAATCTTCCCGTCGATCATCTCGCGGGCTCGAAATATTCTCGATCTCACGGTGCCCACAGGGCAACCCATGACTTCAGTAATATCTTCATAGCTCAGTCCAGAAAATTCACGCAGCGTGAAAGCAGTTCGCAAGTCATCTGGTAGCTCGTCGATTGCATCAAATATCGCTTTCTTTAATTTTTGTGTTACGAGATCGCTTTCAGGGTTTGCAATATCTTTCAGAGCATTGTCGCCCTCGCTAATCTCAGCATCTTCCAATTGCACATCACTCGCTGCTAAAGGACGGCGCTTGCGAGAAAGTACATGATTTTTCGCAGTATTGATTGCGATTCTATATAACCAAGTATAAAAAGCACTATCTCCCCGAAAAGAAGACAACGCTCGGTAAGCTTTAATAAAGGCTTCTTGACAAATATCTTCCGCCTCCGCCGAGTCAGAAACAAAACGCGAAACTAGACTATAAACTTTATGTTCATGGCGAAGAACCAACATATCAAATGCGTTTTTATTACCACTTAAGACCTTATCGACCAATTGGCGATCAGTATCCACTTCAATTTGCCCCATACTCCAACATTACTGACACTCGCTGCTTATCTTTGGAGCAAACGCTTGCGTGCTATAACTGAGACAACAATCCTGCATATAAGTTCTCTTAACCGCAAAAAAATACTGTTTTTCGACGCAGTTATTCGTCACAAGACATCCTTAAACTAAATTGTATTTTGTAGACACTCACAAATTTTAATACTGAATATGTATTTTTGACCTGATTTTAGCTATTTTGACGTAACTAAAGATACGGAAAAATTACTATAATCAGCCGAATAGTCTGGAGACGCTCGCTTAAATCGATTATGACTGATATTGATCAAACAGATATTTTGATCGTCGGTAGCGGCGCGGCAGGGCTTACGCTGGCTCTAAGAGCAGCAGAATTTGCAAGAGTAACCGTTTTGAGCAAAGGAGACTTGCATGAAGGCGCGACCTTTTACGCGCAGGGGGGTATTGCTGCGGTCCTGGACGAACAAGACAGTATCGAATCTCATGTTCAAGACACTCTGACCGCAGGAGTCGGCCTCTGTAACCCCGAAGTGGTAAAGCATATAGTTACCCGCAGCGCTCAAGCGGTAGAATGGCTTGTTAGTCAAGGAGTGCCCTTCACTACTAGCGAGTTAGATAAATCCTCAACAGAAGGGCGCATTACTAAAATTTCGGACCTAAGCTCTCTCCATCTGACCCAAGAAGGCGGTCATAGTCATCGAAGAATAATCCATGCAACCGACGCCACCGGCAAAGCAGTTTTTAAGACGTTACAGCGGAGAGCGCTAGAGCACCCCAACATAACTCTGGTCGAAGGCTGTACTGCTGTGGACATAGTGACACAAAAGCGACCGGAGGCATCTAACAGAGTTTGTATCGGAATGTATGTTTTTAACCAAAAGACCTCACGGGTTGAACTGGTTCCGGCGAAATTCGTGGCTCTCGCGACTGGAGGCGCCAGTAAAACCTATTTATTTACTACCAACCCGGATGGAGCTAGCGGAGATGGTATTGCGATGGCTTGGCGGGCTGGATGCAGGGTCGCGAATATGGAGTTCAATCAATTTCACCCTACATGCCTCTATCATCCGCATGCCAAATCGTTTTTGATTACCGAAGCATTGCGTGGAGAAGGAGCAAAACTTGAACTTCCAGATGGCAAACGCTTTATGAAGGCTTTTGACGACCGAGAGGATTTAGCCCCCAGAGATATTGTCGCTAGAGCCATTGACCATGAAATGAAGCGGTTAGGATGCGACTGCGTTTACCTAAATATTACCCATCATTCTCCTGAATTCATAAAATACCACTTCCCAAATATTTATAATCGTTGCCTCACTTTTGGAATCGATATAACAAAAGATCGGATACCGGTAGTACCAAGTGCCCACTATACGTGCGGGGGAGTTGTGATCAACGAGGAAGGAGAAACAGATATAAAGAATCTCTATGCTCTCGGCGAAACCAGCTGCAGCGGTCTTCATGGAGCCAATCGAATGGCAAGTAATTCCTTACTAGAATGTTTCGTCGTTGCCTTTGGAACAGCACGCAACATCAGTGAAAAGATTTTAAACACGACAATTTGTACAAACCTCCCTACTTGGGATGAGAGCAAAGTAACGGACTCGGACGATGAAATTTTGGTTGCTCATAATTGGGATGAAATTCGTCGCTTAATGTGGAACTTCGTTGGAATCGTAAGAAGCACCAAACGATTGAATATGGCTAAGCGCCGAATTACGCTGCTAAAGGAAGAAATACAAGATTATTATGCCAGTCATAAGGTAACGAATGATAATCTTGAATTAAGAAATCTCGTCTTGGTTTCCGAATTGATAATCAAAAGCGCTTTACAGCGCAAGGAAAGCCGGGGTTTACACTTCACTTTGGACTTTCCAGAGACGCTTAGCGAGGCAAAAGACAATATCTTGGCCCCTCTCGATTAAACAGGTCGCAAACGCAGATGAAAGAGAAACTAATTTTTTCTATTTTCCAAAATCTTAGAAATTAGTAGACCATAATCTGTGCGATCCGGTGCACAGCTTCCTAGCAACCAGGCATAAAGATCTTGATCTTCTTCTTGAAGTAATTCCTCGTATAATGCTTTTTCATTATCAGACAGAGCGTCAAAACCCTCAGCGACGAATGGGACAAAGAGCAAATCTAGCTCTCGCATACCGCGACGGCTGTGCCAAAATATCTTTCGTTTATCGAAGTGTTGCATACAACCCACGTAACAAGGACACAATACTCAACTATTTAAGCATAATTAGACCTACTCGAGCAGAATAATTAAAATTAAAAGGTTATTATATTCTGCCATCTCACAAAGCGATATCTAAACACCGAACAACTAATGGAAATCATCGAACTACAGAACTTCTCATTTATTCGCATTAAAGGCCCCGACGCCCTCACGTTCCTGCAAGGGCAAGTAACGTGCGATATGGAAAAATTAGAAGCTGGAAAAGTTCTTATGGGTGCTGCTTGTAATCTTCAGGGACGAGTTATTGCGAACTTCGTTGTAGTCCTCGATGGAGAGGACTGCCTGATTAGAACCCAGCTGGGTATGGCAGAGATACTAATAAAAACTCTCAAAAAGTACGCAATTTTTTCTAAAGTGGAATTGATACTAGACCGTCAATTCACACGGGTGTTAGGCCTCTTTGGAGGCGAAGGCGAGAAACTGCTACAAGAGACTCTAGGGCCGGTGCCTAAAAATGTTAACAATGTTCAAATATTTTCAGATGCAATAATAACCAAACGCCCTGGAGCGACAGAACGCTTTGAAGTATGGCTTCGAGGAGAAAGATCCTTCGACAACTTGAAGACTGAAAGTGAGGAGAATGAATCTATTAACAGCTGGAAAAGGGAAGACATGCTTCAAGGTATATTTCACATCACTCCAAAGAACAGCGAAAAATATACTCCTCAGATATTAAACTACGATATTTCCGGCGTAATTGACTTTAAAAAGGGCTGTTACACGGGTCAAGAGATAATCGCCCGCATGTACTATAGAGGAAAACCAAAAAAGCGGTTATTTTTGCTGGCCTCCGACGAATCGATTAGCAATGACCCGAAGGTTACTTATACTTTAGACAACAAAAACTACGAAGAAGAAATTCTAGAAGTTTGTAACGCATCTGCAGAATCTAAGCTACCTACCTTAATATTCAGTTTTCTTAAAACACAGATAGTTGATAAAGACGTTAGACTAAATTTATCCACGCGTGAAGAACCTTCTCTGCGAATACAGTCATTCCCGAAGCCCCCACACAAACAAGTCAGTTAAATATCTGAAAGTAAGCTAGCATCCAGTTTATACTCACCAGCAGCCTCATTTTCTTAGTGAATAATCAAGAATTACCATTCTGACGTATGGAATCATAATGCAAATGAATTTTTTCGAAAACAAGCAACCTACTACCGCAAAATTTTCTTCAGGCTTCGCAGAAAAGTTGGTGCTCCTAAACTGCAAGACTGCTTGGCCACAACCCAAGCTGTCACAGAATAATCGAAGCTGTAATTTTTAATATCGAAAATTCTATGGTGATTAAAGAATGGCAAACCTTCCTAGCTCGTTAAAATATGAAGAGATAGAAAAATTGCCGAGCACCCCTGGTGTATATTACTTCTATGACAGACTGTTTACGCTTCTTTACATAGGAAAGAGCATCAACATTCGTAACCGTGTTCTAAATCACTTCAACTCTAAAACCAAGAGCTCTAAAAATTTAAGAATGTATGCCAATGTTGCTCACATCGATTTCGAAGAGACACCAAGCGATTTTGGGGCGCAAATTCGAGAGAATAACCAAATCAAAAGCTTAAAACCTCTCTATAACAGAAAACTTCAAAAATATAGAAAGCTCTTCCACTACTGCACAAGTAAAAATACCGATGGTTATCTCAGTCTCACAATCGAACCAGCACAAGCAACGAGCCCTGATTTATTCAGACAATTTGGATTGTTTCGTTCTTCGCATCACGCCTTAAAAACAATTAAAAAATTAGCAGACCAGTATTTCCTATGCCATCAACTGCTAGGCCTCGAAAAAAAAAACATCTAAGCCGTGTTTTCGGAGCCAATTAAGGAGATGTCTAGGCGCATGTCATGGAGCCGAGTCCGCTGAACTTTATAATGGGCGTTTAAACGCGGCGATAAAGATTTATCAATTAAAACAATGGCCATACCCTGGACCTATTCTGCTTATGGAGTCTAATCTGCTAGACCCAGATAAAACCGCTTTTCATGTCATCGATCGCTGGCTTTATATCTCAAAGTTAGAAGTGTTAGAGGATATTTTTGATATGGGTTTAGCCCTTTCCGATAGCCCATTCGAGGTCACGGACACACCTGCGGATATTGAAAACAGCCAAGCTCTCCAAAATAATCTTGGCCTAGACAAATTGAACGGTCATTTTGATCTGGATACCTACTTTATAGTTCTGAGGTTTTTAAGTAATGCCGAGAAACTGGGGCCTAAACATCTAAAAATTTGGCCTTTAGTAAGACTTTCTGAAACAATGATTAATTAGTTATAAATTTAAGATCTTTGGTGTCCCCGGGCCGATTCGAACGGCCGACCTATCGCTTAGGAGGCGATTGCTCTATCCAGCTGAGCTACGGGGACGCAGGTAGGCAAGTATTCCAATGTAATTGCAAGCCGTCAACGACGAACTTTACGATCAGTTTTTAAGCCTCAGAGAAATTATGGATGTTATAAATTTTCAATGCAAAACTTTTGAAGAACTCAAAGTTGAGGAGCTTTATAAAATCCTTCGACTAAGGGCCGAAGTATTTATCTTAGAACAGGATTCTCTGTATCAAGACCTAGATAATGACGACCAAAAAGCCCTTCATATATTTGCAGATAAAGAGGGTCAAATCTTCGCTTATTCTCGGATATTGCAACCTGGCGTCAAATACTCTGAGACCTCAATAGGCAGAATAATTACCATTGAGAATGCGAGGGGGCTGGGCATTGGAAAACTTCTCGTAAAAGAATCCCTTGCCCAGTGCTTTAAGCGATGGCCGAAAACCAGCATTTCCATTTCAGCCCAACATAGGCTGGAGACGTTTTACGCAAATCTAGGCTTTACGACTTTATCATCGCCTTATCTGGAAGATGGTATCCCACACATCAAGATGTGTTACCAAACAGCATTCATTGACTAACGCGGATCCAAAAATCTTGCCAATCGCTTTCTTCGCAAAAGCTCTAACACCCAAACTAAAAAGTTACTCTCGAGTTAAAAGTGATTTTACGCCCGCTCCACAAGCCTCATCGATTCATCAAATTGAGCAAGAACATCCCTCTTCGTTTGAGGATTTGCCTTGCTTACCCCTACTATAACTACCGATCCAACAATAAATCCTGGAACGATTTCATAGAGATCGAACCATCCTCCGGTCAAATTTGCCCACACCACCACAGTGACAGCACCCGATAGCATTCCAAACAATGCCGCTAATCCAGTCATATTGCGCAGGAATAAAGAGAATATAATCACCGGCCCAAAAGCTGAACCAAACCCAGCCCAAGCATAACTAACCAAATCCAAAACTCGAGCATCACGATCGCTAGCGATAAATAACGCAGCGACGGCAATTACAATCACCGCCAATCTACTCACTAACAACAACTCCTTATCCGAGGCCCTTGGGCGGACGAACATACGATAAAAATCCTCACTAATGACACTCGACGAAACTAGCAATTGAGAATCGACTGTAGACATAATTGCAGAAAGTATTGCTGCTGTAATAATTCCGGCAACCCATGGGTTAAAGAGTGACTGATTTAAAGTAATAAAAACCGTTTCCGGATTAGATAAAGGAAAATCTTTGAAATATACAATACCTGCCAGGCCACTAAAAATTGATGCCAACAGCACAATAGACATCCAGAGCATAGCAACCCTCCTTGCGTCTAATAATTTGGCAGGGTGTTTAATAGACATAAACCGAGTCAAAATATGGGGCTGGCCAAAGTAACCTAATCCCCAGCCTATTAGCGAGATAAAAGCAAATAGAGAAAAATTTGAGAATGCGTTCATTGAATCCGGTTTTACCGATTCCACTTGATGGATAAATTCACTACTACCCCCGGTTAAACTAACTACAGCAACTGGCACTGCAACCAAAGCTAACAGCATTAGCAGGGATTGAATTGCATCGGTCCATACAACAGCAATAAATCCACCAATAAAGGTATAAGCCACTATGCAAACCGTACCAATAACCAAAGCGGCGGTATAGCTAACGCCAAAACTGCTTTCAAATAATATTGCCCCGCCAACCAGACCAGAAGCGGTATAGAAAGTAAAAAACAACATAATGACAAAAGCTGAAATTATCCTCAGACTCCTTGTACTATCATCAAAACGGTTTTCAAAAAAGTCTGGTAAGGTAAGAGAATTGCTCGCTGCCTCGCTGTATATTCGCAACCGCGAAGATATATAGCGCCAGTTACAGTAAGCTCCACAAAATAATCCTACACCTATCCAAATCTCGCTCAAGCCTGATATATAAATCGCCCCAGGTAACCCTAACAGCAACCAGCCGCTCATGTCTGACGCTCCAACGCTGAGCGCAACTAGAACCGGATTAAGCTTACGCCCACCCAAAATATAATCATCGAGATTTACTGTATTTCCATAAGCTTTAATGCCTAAAAACAGCATCACCATAAAATAGAAGCAAAATGTTATTAGAAGCGGCCCGACTGAGGTCATATACAGCACCGTTTAGAATCTAAGCAAGAAGACCGGAGGCCTTGATGGCTAACCGAGTTGAATATTAAAACCTCTCACAAGGGTTAAGCGCAATCTAAAAAGTAAAACTGGTCCTAAAATCAAAAAATTCCACCAAGTTAATGAATGCATAAGCATTTGTATTAGCCTAGCCACATGCCGGAGCTATTAAAAAATTACACTATATAAAGTATTTACTTAATATAGTGTAATATTTTGCTGATACTTAATAAATTAAATACTTTCTTTAATTTGCCGAAACCTCACTAGAGGTTTAAATTATTGAATATAACTGAAAGTCAGAGAAGAATACTCCAGCAACTAAAAATTCGTGGAGCCCAATTTGTTAAAATTCTATCAAATCAATTAACTATGACCACCATGGGTATACGCCAGCACCTTACTGATTTGGAAGAAAAGGGCCTGATCAAGCCAACTCGAGAAGAAAGGCAAACCAGAGGAAGACCTGTTCGCCTTTGGAAACTTGCCGGCCCAGGACATCAAACTTTTACCGATGGAAACGCCCAACTTGCTCTGGAATTATTGGATCTAATTCGTGATCTTCATGGAGAAAACGCTCTAAATGGAGTTCTTATCGCAAGAAATATCAAAATTCAAGAAGAATACTCCTCCAAACTTCGTAATAACGACATTGAACTGAGTGACACAATAAAAAGCCTCGCAGAGATACGAAGCAACGAGGGTTATATGTGCGAAGTCCGTTTACTACCTGACGGTTGGTTATTCATAGAAAATCACTGCCCGATATACGCAGCAACAAAGCATTGCGAACAGTTTTATCACTCCGAACTTTCTTGCTTTCAGAATTTGTTTGACGGAGTTGCCAGAGTCCAACGAGTCGACCATATATATACAGGAGCGCGTCGTTGCGCCTATAAAATTCGCGCCTTGAATCAAATATGATTCGTTTTAATGTAAGCGATTAATCTTTCTCGGAATCTTGTTTTGAACAATATCCAAAACCAACTTCCGTTCGCTTCTCTTTTATGGGTAAGTGAAATTAATGGGGCCATTACAAAATTTTTCCAAAATATAAGCAAATATTTATGATGGCGAGCATGCATTGAATCTAGAATTTGAATGGGAAGGACTGCCTACTTTAACCAACTTAGATGATATAGAATTTAGTGAATTAGTCAATTACCTGGATTCCCATCTTGATCTTTCCCTAGAAAAGAATGCAGTCATAAGCAGCGGGCTTACACCATTTTTTGAACGATACATCGAGCAAGGACACATAAGTGACAATGATATAAGCTTTGATTTAAATGGAAAAATATACGGCAGCGAACTACACTTAAACTATTCAATTATTTCACTAAAATCAATCTTTAACTAAGCCTGCGTAAAACACAGATAAACGAATTAAAGCAAAGATAATTATTTTGGCTCGTAAAGAAAATATGACCTCACATAAAAAGATATACTCTTATCAAAAGTACTGGGCCGAATGCTTTGGCAGTGCACCTTTCCTTCCAATGTCAAGAGAGGAAATGGACGTGCTGGGCTGGGACAGTTGTGATGTGATTATCGTTACTGCTGACGCATATGTGGACCACCCCAGTTTTGGCATGGCAGTCGTGGGAAGATTACTTGAAGCTCAAGGATTCCGAGTTGGAATAATTTCACAGCCGAAATGGGATACTGCAGAATCATTCAAGGTTTTAGGAGAACCAAATCTATTTTTTGGTGTAACAGGTGGCAACATGGACTCGTTGATTAACCGCTACACGGCTGACCTTAGACTGCGCAGTGAAGACGCCTACACCCCAGATGCGAAGCCTGGAAAACGCCCTGATCGATCAGTCATTGTATACAGTCAACGCTGCCGAGAAGCTTATTATGACACACCAATTGTTATCGGAGGAATTGAAGCAAGTCTTCGTCGAATAGCTCAATATGATTATTGGAGCGATAAAGTCCGCCGCTCAATTCTTGTCGATGCCAACGCGGATATTTTATTATTTGGAAATGCTGAACGCGCGTTAACGCAATTCGCGCATCAATTAGCTAACGGCAAAGATTTAGCCGAATTTTGGAATCTCCGAGGCAGCGCAAGCATACGAAACTCAAAAACAGAGGATTGGACTGAGATTGATTCGACTAGAATCGATTGGCCATCTCAAATAGACAAAATTCCTAACCCATATGATTTTCATAAAAAACAAAAATCAACTGAACAAGGTAAAAGCAAGTCTAGCAGTGTAGACGCGATAAAAATCATTCCTCTACCCTTACAACGCAGTGTAAAATTCGACGATTCAAAGAGTTATATCCGTCTACCTTCTTATACCAAGGTTGTCAACGATGCAGCACTCTACGCTCATGCGTCGCGTGTATTACACCAAGAAGCAAACCCATTCAACGCAAAGCCATTAGTCCAAAGGCATGGTACTCAAGACATCTGGGTAAACCCACCACCTATCCCTCTCGACACCGATGAGCTTGATTGGATTTTCGATCTTCCTTATCAGAGAAAACCTCATCCTGCCTATCATAATGTCCGCATACCGGCTTATGACATGATAAAAACATCAGTCAATATCATGAGAGGCTGTTTTGGGGGATGTACATTTTGCTCGATCACTGAGCACGAGGGAAGAATTATCCAAAGCCGCTCTGAGGAATCGATTTTAAAAGAAATAGGAAAAATTCGTGATGATGTGCCTGGGTTTACCGGTACCATTTCTGATCTAGGTGGGCCGACCGCCAACATGTATAAACTGAATTGTAAATCTTCGGTAATTCAAAAATCTTGTAAGCGTCTATCTTGCGTCTACCCAAATATCTGCAAACACTTGGATACTGACCATAGCGCCACAACGCGACTTTACCGTAAGGCCCGAAAAATTAAAGGGGTCAAACGTATCGCAATTGCTTCAGGACTGCGCTATGACTTGGCTTTAAGAGATCCCGAATATATAAAGGAACTCGTCAGTCACCATGTTGGTGGTTATCTGAAAATAGCGCCTGAGCATAGCGAAGAAAAAACCTTGAGCAAGATGATGAAACCAAGCATTTCTTCTTATGACGAATTCAAAAAACTCTTTGACAAATACTCTAAGGAAGCAGGCAAAGAACAGTACCTTATTCCCTATTTTATAGCAGCACATCCAGGTTCTGATGAGGAAGATATGTTAAACCTCAGCCTCTGGTTAAAGGAGCGCAGATTTAAGCCTGACCAAGTACAGACTATTTATCCTTCTCCCATGGCATTGGCGACGGCAATGTACCATTCAAACAGAAAT
>JAQWOJ010000012.1 GCA_029245905.1 Gammaproteobacteria bacterium | reverse complement strand
AGCGCAATAACTCGCGCTTATGCAATGCTCGGTGATCGCATGACCCTGCTGAATTGGACTCAGGAGTCATTAGACAAACTCAATAACCAATATCCATTATGGGACTGGTATGATTTCCCTCCCGGAACCTATCCTAACCAAGAAGAGCTTGTTCGCACCATAGCTTCACCAAATGTTTTAGTTACTCGTGAAGATATTCCCTCGGATGTCGTCTATAACATTACGAAAGTAATCTGGGAAAATTTAGCAACTTTGCAAGAAATCCATGGAGCCACCAACGACATGAAACAGGAGATCGCTATAAACGGCTTAGGCGCACCACTTCATGAGGGGGCTCTGCGCTACTATCGAGAAATAGGGCTCGAGATACCACAGCGGTTATTACTAAATGACCAAGGGCAGAGCAAAATTCCTAGCGCCGAAGGTAGGCAATAAATTATGAAATCACCTTATTTGAAATGGGCTGCGTTTTCGTTTGCGGTGTTTCATATATATTGTAACGTTTTCGCAAGCATCTCTGAGCTCTGGTTATCTGCGATCCACTTTGGCGGTTTTTGCGCGATTTGCGCGCTAATGGAAAATGAAAAGGAAGATCTGGGACAAAATTCTCCTAAATTCTGGATCAATATCACCATCGCTTTGTTAGCTATCACTACTTCTGCATATTTAATATTATTTGAAAATGCGCTTTATGCTAGAGAAACTGAATTTATTCTTAGCGATTATATTTTTGCGCTTGTTGCTATCGGGTTAGCGATTGAATTTACTCGCCGTACCACCGGTTGGTTTATGCCAATATTAATATTAACCAGTCTTTCCTATATTTTGTTCCTAGGTCGATATATTAATGGGGTGTTTGCGTTCCCAGGATTAAGTCTAGAGACAGTTCTTTATCGGAGTTTCTTTACCAGCGAAGGAATGTTTGGCTTAACCGCTCAAATCTCCTCTACTTTTGTTTTTATGTTCATTATTTTTGGTTCCTTTCTACTCCGCTCTGGCGCAGGAGATTTTATTGTGCGCTTAGCCCAATGCCTTGCAGGCCGATTTACTGTCGGAGCTGGTCTAGTGGCGGTGGTAGGCTCTGGCTTAATGGGCTCAGTCTCAGGTTCCGCTGTCGCAAATACAGTATCTACGGGTGTTATCACGATACCCATGATGAAGCAATCTGGCTTCCAGGGGCGTTTTTCCGCAGGCGTCGTGGCTGCCGCCTCTACCGGCGGCGCATTGATGCCTCCGGTAATGGGGGCAGGTGCATTTGTACTTGCAAGTTACACGCAGATTTCGTACTTAACAATTATTGCGGCCTCCGCACTTCCTGCAATACTATACTTCTTGACCGTTTGTTATTTTGTCCGGATAGAGGCAAAGCGTCTGAAGTTAACACCAACAAGAACATCTGATTCAGAGAATGTTTCTGATGTCTTAAAAGAAGGCTGGCATTTTATTATACCTATGATTGTCCTAGTGGGATTTCTCGTCTCGGGAAGAACGCCTACTACCTCAGCCGCGTTTGCAATAATCAGCGTGGTTGCCTCCTCATGGCTGTCTCCCAATCCAATGAGAATGTGGGATGTATTCGACGCGGTAGTAGACGGAGTCAAGACGATGGTTTCAACAGCACTGTTATTAGTTGCTGTTGGCATAATCATTAATGTTGTGACCACAACCGGAGTGGGCAATGCCTTTTCGCTCATGATTGTAGAATGGGCCCAAGGCAGTTTACTTGTTACTTTAATTTTGGTCGCATTAGCATCGCTCGTCTTAGGCATGGGACTACCAGTTACGGCATCATACATTGTGTTAGCCACATTATCCGCCCCTCTAATATTCGATCTAATCAGCCAATCTCAATTACTGGAAGCTCTACAAGCTGGAGATCTTCCAACCAATGTCGCGGCCACCATCGGTCTTTTTGGTGGGGATCCAGTCGTAGCGCTTCAAGAAATGCCCTTAGAAATGAAACAATTGATTCGTCAAGAAATGATCGAACCTGAATTGCTAACAGGCATGCTATTAAGCGCACATCTTATAATTTTTTGGTTGTCTCAAGACAGCAACGTCACTCCTCCAGTATGCTTGGCCTCGTTCGCCGCCGCAGGAATAGCCGGCACGCGCCCAATAGCCACAGGACTTACAAGCTGGAAAGTTGCGAAAGGTCTATATCTTGTGCCAGTGCTCTTCGCTTATTCGCCGCTGATATCAGGAACTTGGCCAGAGCGATTGGAAGTCTTTCTCTGGTCTTGCATGGGACTCTATGCCATGGCTGGACTTCTGCAATGGCACTTAGAGGCCAAAATAAATGTCATAATTGCTGCCGCATTGGTAGTAAGTGCCGCACTTTTAATGTGGACACCTTTCCCATTTTACTTTCACCTTGCTGGCGCGGTAATTTTGGTCGCCATCGTTTTATATCAAAACCGCAACGCTTCAATCGTTTCCCCTGCACATACCTAGGTAATAAAAGACAAAATGAATAAATACAAAGCACGCCAAGTTCACCTAAAAACTCGTCCTAAGGGTTTGCCGACTCAAGAACATTTTGAAATAGTGAACGTCGAACTTCCTCCGCCTAGACAAGGAGAAGTGTTAATTAAGAATAATTTCATGTCAGTCGACCCTTACATGCGTGGGCGAATGCGCGCCGAAGGAGTTTACGCTGAGCCTTATGCGCTAAACAAGCCAATGTATGGTGGCGCTGTAGGAGAGGTTATCGAGTCAAAAGCCGATGGCTTGAAAGAAGGCGATATCGTTCTGAGCGGAGGAGCGTGGCAAGATCGATTAATTGCAAATTCAGAAACCGTCACGCAATTGACGCCCTTTGATGTAAATCGGTTATCACTTTATCTAGGAACACTCGGTATGCCGGGGATGACAGCTTATGTTGGTCTATTAAAATTTGGAGAACCCAAAGAAGGCGAGACAGTTTTTGTTTCTGCTGCTTCGGGAGCTGTTGGCGCAAACGTTTGCCAAATAGCCAAACAAATTGGATGCCGAGTTGTCGGATCAGTGGGTAGCGACGATAAAGCCCAATGGCTATTAGATGAATGCAAAGTTGATGAAGTCATCAACTACAAAACTTGTGGAAACCTGACAGAAGCTCTTTCTAAGGCGGCTCCCAACGGAGTAGACGTTTACTTCGAAAATGTTGGGGGCTCTCATTTAGAAGCTGCCTTAAATCAAATGAACCACTTTGGTCGAATTGCTGCCTGCGGCATGATTTCAACCTACAACAATAGTGATCCTGCGCCGGGCCCAAATAATCTTATGCTCATCGTCGGGAAAAAAGTTAGAATAAATGGCTTCATAGTGTTCGATCACAATGATATGCGGGCAAAATTTTTATCGGATATGGAATCATGGGTCGCAAATGGTGAGATAATAGTCAGAGAAACGGTAGTCGAAGGTATAGAAAATTCTGTAGACGCCTTTTTAGCGCTATTTAGTGGGGATAACTTTGGAAAAATGATCGTCAAACTTTAAACAATTTTATTGCCATCTGCTAATAAAAAGTCCAACTGTAAGTTTTACTTTAGCAGCAATATTGCATTATCAGTTCAAGCTGTTTAATTGACCACCGGAGATTAATCGCGGGAAAGGCGAAGTCGAATAGTCGTTTGATTCGCAAGTTCTATATTACCGCGTAATCTATACCCCTCTACCGCATTACGCATTTGTAGATACATCCACCGAGCGAGGTTATCATTCGGTGCGGTTATTAAAAAAAAGCCTCCCGGTCTCTGGCCTGTTCCGCAATATGACCTAATTGCGAAACCATCGCCTCACTTCTATTCAAAAGCTCAGTTGAATCCAAATTAAAAATTAAATCCCCAGACTCTCTTTCTTCTTTCAATGAGAATAAGGCTTGAGTGAGAGCCGAATGATCTTCGTCAATAAATTTTGCCCTAGCTAACAATTCCTCTGCATTATCAAACAAACCTCTTCGGCTCGCCTGTTGAGAAAGCGCAACATAACGCAATAAAATTTTCTCAATCCCCTCTTTTGCAATTTGATTTTCGCTGTCTAGTGCCAATACACGCTGAAATCGGCTATAAGCATTGTCTTCAAGTGGCGTTAAAAGCCGATCGTCCTCTAACGCTTGCAAACCTTCGAAAAGCACATCCGCGATCAGTCGCTCTAGCTCTGATTGAGGGTTAGGAATAACGATCGCTTTTTTGGATAGAGGCCTAATATCCAAAACCTCAGGGTCAGCGTCCGGGATCGATGGAATCTCTGGAAAAATAGGTTTTTGCGACTCACAACCCATCAATACGCAACATAAATAAAATACGGGGAATAATTTTCGCAACACAATCAATTACCCCATCAACACTGAAAATGGCATGAATTCTATAGCATCGCCCTTGGCAATCTCAGTATACGGGGGGATTACAGCCAACCCATCTGCAAGATTCAAAGATGTACCAACACCAGAGCTCTGATTTAAAAGAGGTTCGATAGAAAAAGCCCCAATCCGACCTTGGACCACCTTCACCCTAATATACTCTTGGCGTTCTCCAGATGTAGCACTATCAAAGTTTGCAGCAACGGGAAAGCCTCTCACTGCCTGAAGGTGTTGGCTTCCCAACATGGATAACAATAGAGGCTTTACTAATAATAAATATGTAACAAAAGTCGATACGGGATTACCTGGTAGCCCAAAAAACTGGGTGCCCATAACTTTACCACTAGCAAAAGGCTTACCCGGTTTAATCGCCAACTTCCATAAGTCCAAATGCCCAATCGCTCGCACCGCCGCCTTAACATGATCTTCTTCACCGACGGAAACACCACCCGTGGTAATAATACAATCAACTTTCTGAGCCGCTTCTCCCAAAGCTATTTTCGTTGCTTCCAAATCATCTGCTGTGATGCCGATCTCGACAACTTCACAGTTTAATTGTTGTAATAGCGCTGTTAAAGAATAGAAGTTCGAATTATAGACTTGCCCTGGTTCAAGATTCACGCCAGGTGAAACAAGTTCATCGCCCGTAGTCATTACTGCGACTCGCAAATTCCTTTTCACTTTGAGAGAAGCAACTCCAATCGAAGCCGCTAATCCAATATCCTGCGGTATTAACCTGCGTCCTGGAACCAACAAAGTTATTCCAGACTTTATATCTTCGCCAGCTTGACGAAGATTTTCACCAACACTCACGCTTTGTAGAACTTTTACTTCTTTACCATTTAATTCACAGTTTTCTTGCATTACTACAGCGTCCGCACCCTCAGGGATTGGAGCGCCAGTGAAAATACGCGCTGCCTCATCCTTGCCTAATTTTTTCCCTATTTCACCGGCTGCGATTCGTTGCGTAATTCTTAGTATGGTCGAAGTATTGTGAAGATCACTAGTCCTTATAGCATAGCCGTCCATAGCACTATTAGTTAGCAGGGGGATATTCATAGGAGATACCAGATCTTCGGCCAGAATTCTACCAACACAATCTGAAATTGGTATAAGTTCACTGTCATTTACAGTATTTAATGTTGTAGTAAGCGAAGAAAGCGCTTCGTCAATCGGCGTCAAAACTGACATTGATAATTATCCAATATTTTCTGCCAAACTAGTTTCGGCGCGATGTTTTTGGTTTTTCTTCCTATGAAGATCAGGATTTCTATCGTATAAAAGCTCGATGACTTTTTGCAGATCACCATGCCACGATTTTTGTTTAATTCCAAATGTATCAAATAGCTTTTTGCTCGATAAGGTTGAATTCACAACTTCTGGCGAATAAGACTCTCTCTCAACGATACTAAGGGAATTCAAAAGTTGGTAAATTTTCTCATCGTGACTAGCGGCATACTTAATCACTTGTTCAACGAACTCATATTCTAGCTTGGTTTCGAGACTGGAATAATGATAGGTTCCCCATACATTAGCATCGCACTCTATTTGTTTAGAAATTGCTAAAATCGCGGCCGCCAGGTGCATTGTATAAGTCGGACTGAATCGCCTCCGCGATACTGGGACTCTCCCGTTGTCGCGTTTTACAACCCGGATCCAAGACTTGATAAGCCCTTTTTTGTTTCTACCAAATAGCCAACCTGAACGAATAATTACATGAAAAGGATGTTTCCTAATCGCCTGTTCGCCTTGAAGTGACGCAAGTCCGTATATTCCCTGGGGATTAGTTTCGTCATTTTCGTTATAACTCAACCTTTTTAACCCATCGAATACGTATGCATTTGATAAATGTATAACAGGAATATTCAGGTGGTTAGTTATTTCTGCGAGGGCCAGAGGCAGCTTTGAGTTGATTTCATAACATCGTTCTTCTGTCGTCTCTGCCCGGCGGAGCGAACTGTGATTTCCCGAGATAAAATCTGCCAAATTAATTAGCTGTGTTGGACCATAATCGGTAATCATCTTTGCAATTGCGACACCGTCCTCTGAGTTAAAATATTTGTCTGCAGGCGCATGAAAAGAAACTCGCTGCCTACGCAAAATTTCAATCAAGTCTTTAGCTGTAGGACTATTTCCGCCAACGATAAAGAGTTTCAAACTATTTCCTTTCGTATAATTAGGAAAAATACCGAATATAGGTTTGAAACTTTAGGCAACGACATCCGGAAGTCAAGCCTGATAATCCTACTCAGCGACCTCATAGGCTCCACTTAAAAACCCCCTAAGACAAAAGAATTTCGAGGCGGGCTCACTTCTGCTATAAAAAAGCCCGCCGATCAAGCGATCTCACATGTTTGTAAACTATTGATTCTCAGTGACTGGATACGAATAATTCAAAGGTCACTGTTCCTCTAAAAAGGAATATCATCATCAAAGTTGTCAAAGTTGCCGGCGGGAGTAGCTGGCTCAGAAGCGTCCGCAGGTTTTTGAGATGGAGCTCCAGGCGCGCTTGGCTGCCCTCCAAAATCTTGTCCCGAACCGGCCGAGCCTCTACTGTCCAGCATCTGCATCTCGCTTGCAACAATTTCAGTACTATAGCGCTTAACGCCATCTTGCTCCCATGACCGAGTTTGCAATCGTCCCTCCAAATAAAGTTTAGAGCCTTTTTT
>JAQWOJ010000007.1 GCA_029245905.1 Gammaproteobacteria bacterium | reverse complement strand
ACCTCTGCCAGATCAGTAAATTAGAGGGTTTTGATAACCTCGAGAGAAGCCGCAATCTAGAAGTTATCCCCACAATCACTACATCTACGATTCAGAACCGGGATCCGTCTACCAGCAGAGATTGGAAGCGCGAGACTTTAGACCCCGAAGGAAGTCTCGACTTGCGCTGGGGGATCTCTCAAGATGTTTACCTAAATGGCACAATCAACCCCGATTTCTCCCAAGTGGAGGCCGACAGTACCCAGCTCGACATAAACAATACTTTCAGCCTGTTTTTCCCAGAACGTAGAACTTTCTTCCTCGATGGCGCCGACTACTTTGATACATATGAGAATCTTGTCCATACCCGAAATATAGCTTCTCCTGAATACGGACTTAAACTAACCGGGAAAACTGGTGGAAATACTTATGGTGTGGTCGCCGCAAACGATGAAACTACGAATTTCATAATTCCACAAAGCCTAAGTTCTCGCATAGCAACGATTGAGGATATGGAAAGCAAAGTGGCCATCGGTCGATACCGAAGAGACATTTTAGGAAATTCGACGATTGGGGCAGTCGTAACAGACAGGCGAGGAGGCGAATACAATAACACGGTGTGGAGTATAGATGCTTCCATAAGACCGACTGAACAGGACACTATATCAATTCAAAGCATGTATTCTGTTTCCGATTATCCAACAATGATTCAAAGGAAATATAACCAGAAACCGAACTTACGAGACGATAGCCATGTAGTTGAATACCAGCATAACGATCGCCGGTGGGACTGGCGAGTCGGCTATTATGATTGGGGAGAGGATTTTCGAGCGGATCTCGGGTTTATCAACAGAGTTGATTTCAAACATGTCGTTGCAACCCTTGGCCATACCTGGCGCTGGGATGGTGATGGGTTTTTTAGTAGAATCCGCGTTGCAGCCGATTATGATCGCACGGAGGATCAATCTGGCGTCCATTTGGAGGAAGAAACCGAGTTCTTCTTAAATATGGATGGCCCAAAACAATCCTATTTGAATGGTCTTTTCGGCGGCAGTAAGACCTATTGGAACGGCCAGTACTTTGACGAGCAATTCAATATGATTAATATTGGATTCGCACCGACACAAACTTTAAATGTAAGCACCCTAATTCGTTATGAAGACGTTGTTGATTTTGCAAATACTCGGTTGGGTAACTCTAAGCGGTGGGGGCCTCGCATAGATTACAGATTAGGCCGACATTTCCAACTTAATCTTAGCCATCAAGTCCAAGAATTTGAATCTCAAGGCCAACCTCTCTTCACAGCTAATCTTACAGATTTAAGAGCAACATACCAATTTGATGCTCGGAGTTTTATTCGTATAACCGTCCAATACTCAGACCGAGAAAGGAATGTTGATAATTATATTCGTGATGTGGACGAAATAAGTCGTGATTTGGGTTCTCAGCTACTATATAGCTATAAGGTAAACGCCGCCACGCGGTTTTTTATAGGGTATTCTGATACAGGCTTTCAAGATGACACATACGATTCAATCGAATATACGAATAGAACTTTTTTCGCAAAGTTCAGTTATGCATGGCAGCCATAACGCTCGTGCTAAAAAATGATGAGGGATAAAAATACGCTCTCAATTGGACGCTTTTAAGGCTCATAAACCTGTCAAAATAATAATCTAATAGGTAAAATTAACGCTTCTAAAATCTTTACTTTATTGTGGCGCTTTGGGCAAACGGACCTATCTCTATAAGAAACATCTTAACGCGAATGCCAAGATAATTGACTTCGCTGGCTGGGACATGCCTATTAACTATGGCTCTCAAATCGAAGAACATCACTTTGTTAGGAAATCTGCTGGCGTGTTCGACGTTTCTCATATGACTATAGTAGACGTGAGCGGAAGAGACTCTAAAAATTATCTTCAATATCTATTGTCGAACGACGTCGGCAAATTGGTCGATAGGGGCCAAGCTTTATATAGCGCAATGCTTAATCATGACGGATATATCTTAGATGATTTAATTGTCTATCGAATGAGTTTTGGGTTTCGCGTTGTCGTGAATTGCGCTACTCGCGAGAAAGATTTGCGTTGGATGATTCAAAACACTGATGGTTTTAGAGTATCAGTCCAGGAGAAACCAAAACTTGCTATTCTGGCAGTGAATGGTCCAGATTCAATTCAAAGATTTTGTGAGGCGGTCGCGGGGCCAATTGCGGAAGAAGCGCAGAAATTGCAGAGTTTTCGGGGTCAAGAACTAGATGCATGCTTTATTGCGCGAACGGGCTACACTGGGGAACAGGGTTTGGAAGTTATTTTGCCCGAGGAGGATGCCCCAGAGTTCTGGGACAAGTTTTTAAAGGCCGGCATCAAGCCTGTCGGACTTGGTGCCCGAGATACCTTGAGGCTGGAAGCTGGAATGAATCTTTATGGTCAGGATATGGACGAAACCACCTCGCCGCTTAGTGCCAATATGGATCATACCATTGCATATACCCCTGCCGAACGCGAGTTTATCGGCAAACCAGCCTTAATTGCTCACAAGGCTCTTTATGATGCCGGAGAGGCTAACGAACTGAAGGGCTTAGTTCTAGAAAGTCGTGGTATTCTCCGAGCTGGTCAAACGCTCATAACCGATCAAGGGGAAGGCGTAGTCACTAGTGGAGGATTTTCACCTACATTAAAGCATTCAATAGCTTTAGCAAGGATTCCAAGTAATAGCAAAACCTGTAAAGTGGATTTGCGCGGGACACCAACACCAGTTCGAATAGTTAAACCTAATTTTGTGCGCTTCGGAAAAAAAATATTTGAATAGTTGATAAGCCTACTTAAAACTTGAACGTAAATGAAACCAAACGAGGAGAGGGCCGCTTGAGTAATGCACCGGAAGATCTAAAATATGCATCAACACATGAATGGATTCGAATCGAAGATGACGGCTCGGTCACTGTAGGTATTAGTGATCATGCGCAAGACGCATTAGGTGATATCGTTTTTGTTGAGCTTCCCAGGCTCGGCACTCCAGTCACCGCCAAACAAGAGGTCGCAGTTGTTGAATCGGTGAAAGCTGCTTCCGATATATATAGTCCAATTACCGGAGAAATTTTGGAGATCAATGATACTCTAATGGACGCTCCGGAGATGGTTAACGAATCGCCATATGAAAACGCGTGGTTCTTTAAAATAAAAGCAAGCAATACCCTTGAGTTCGAGGATTTAATGGATTCAGATGCATATTGTGATCATTGTGCGAATGAATAGGCCTCTAATCTCGAGTTGAATATTCCTTGCAGTCTTATTCAAAATTTCACTGTTTTACGAACACGCTTTATCCCTTAAATCTGCCTAAAGACGATTTAAATCCATGCAACCACAGATTATATTTAAAAAAGCAACTAAAAATTCAGCGCACAATGACGTAGCCCTGAATCTAGAAACACTAGAAAATCATCGTGAATTTGTTGATCGGCATATCGGACCAAGCGATGAGCAAGTTGGCTCAATGTTGTCCGACATAGGTGTTGACTCCATAGAAGCGCTTGTGGAACGAACAGTTCCTGCCTCTATTCTAAACACCAATCCGCTGGCATTATCAGATCCGATAACTGAAAACGCAGCACTAGAAAAATTGAAGACAATAGCTGAAAAAAATGAAGACTATCGCTCTTTTATCGGACTAGGCTACTATGATACGTTCACGCCTAATGTAATTTTACGTAACGTGCTTGAAAACCCCGGTTGGTATACTGCTTACACGCCATATCAACCTGAAATTTCGCAAGGCCGTCTTGAATGCCTGCTGACTTTTCAACAAATGACACTAGACCTCACCGCCATGGATCTCGCGAATGCTTCGCTATTGGATGAAGCGACCAGCGCAGCGGAGGGCATGGCACTCGCCAAAAGAGTTAGCAAAAATCATTCGGCTAACAAATTTTTTGTGCATAACCAGACCTTCCCTCAGACTCTTGATGTTATCAAAACTCGTGCAGACTGCTTTGGTTTCGAACTCGTCATTGGCGCGATCGAAGACATTCGAGCTGAAGAATTATTTGGAGCATTATTTCAATACCCTACAATGCAGGGCGACGTGGAAGATCTCACTGACATTATTTCTAACCTACATGCTAATAACGCGATTGCAGTGGTTGCCGCAGATCTTATGAGCCTAGCTTTACTAAAGCCCCCCGGGGAGATGGGCGCCGATGTCGTCACTGGCAGCACTCAACGCTTTGGCGTGCCGATGGGTTATGGCGGGCCGCATGCGGCGTACTTCGCCACAAAAAACAGCTACAAAAGAGCGGTGCCAGGAAGAATAATTGGGGTTTCCAAAGATGTCCGTGGCGAGCAAGCTTTTCGCATGGCTCTCCAAACAAGAGAGCAACATATTCGGCGCGAAAAGGCAAACAGCAACATTTGTACAGCTCAAGTTCTTTTAGCAAATATTGCGGCATTATATTCCGTATATCATGGGCCAGAAGGTATTGCGAAAATTGCTCGCAGAATTCACAGACTAACAAAAATATTAGCTATTGGCCTATGCAAAGCGGGCTTTAAAATAATTAACAAAACCTATTTTGATACCCTCTCAATCCAAGTCGATCAGGAGCAAAAAGAACTAATAAAAAAGAGAGCCGCACTTAAGAAAATAAACCTGCGCATAGACCTACTGGAAAGAAGACATATAGTAGGAATAAGCCTTGACGAGCGGACAACAAAGGAAGATATAGAGAATCTATGGAGCATATTTGTTGTCGAAAAAAATAAATCTTTGTTAGTGAAAGAGATCGATGCGGATATCTATAAAGGGGAAATAGCGTCAGTTATTCCTGATTATATTATTAGAAAATCTCCTTATCTTGAGCATCCGATATTTAATCAATATCATAGCGAAACCGACATGATGCGCTACATTAAGAAACTAGAAAATAAGGACATCTCACTAACTCACGGGATGATTCCGTTGGGTTCTTGCACTATGAAGCTGAACGCATCCGCAGAAATGATTCCAATAAGTTGGCCTGAATTCTCTCAACCTCACCCATTTGTGCCAATCGAGCAGATGGTGGGCTATCAACAAATGATTGGTGAGCTTGAAGACATGCTTAAGGAGATAACAGGCTTCGATGCCATCAGCATGCAACCTAATTCTGGAGCCCAAGGCGAGTTTGCAGGCCTATTAGCCATCAAGAAATACCTTGAGGGCAAGGGAGAGAGAAATCGAGATATCTGTTTAATCCCCACTTCGGCTCATGGCACGAACCCAGCCAGCGCGCAAATGATCGGAATGAGAGTTGTTCTTGTAGAGTGCGATGAAAATGGAAATATAGACCTCGCGGCTCTTAAAATTAAAGCGAAATTACATAAAAATGATTTAGCCGCTCTGATGATTACCTATCCATCCACACACGGAGTTTACGAAGAGTCTGTTAAAGAGATTTGTGAAGTGATCCACACTAATGGTGGTCAAGTCTATATGGACGGGGCTAATCTTAATGCCCAAGTTGGCATAACGAAACCAGCCGATATCGGCGCCGATGTATCTCATGTAAACCTTCACAAAACATTTTGTATTCCACATGGTGGTGGAGGCCCAGGGATGGGGCCCATTGGCGTAAAAAAACATCTAGCACCATACCTAGCAAATCATTCAATGGTAGACATCCCAGGGCGCAAAACTAAAAGCGCTTCTGTCTCAGCAGCGCCATGGGGAAGTTGCGGTATACTACCAATATCATGGATGTACATTACTATGATGGGAGGCGAGGGGCTGCTGAAGGCTACTCAAATTGCGATCCTTAACGCTAACTATATCGCAGTAAAACTAAGCCCCTACTATCCTGTACTTTATACAGGTAAAAATGGCATGGTTGCGCACGAGTGTATCATCGACATACGGCCAATTAAGCAGTCATCGGGCATTAGCGAGGAAGATATAGCGAAAAGACTGATGGATTTCGGATTCCATGCGCCCACCATGTCTTTCCCAGTAGCTGGAACACTTATGATTGAGCCGACTGAGAGCGAATCTCTCCAAGAGCTTGATCGGTTCATTGACGCCATGATCAAAATTAGGCACGAAATTAAGCAGGTAGAATCAGGCTGCATTGATAGTGACAACAACCCATTAAAAAGAGCCCCGCACACAATTCAAGATATAGTTGACGAAAAGTGGGACCGACCTTACTCGAAAACTGAAGCCTCCCTCCCAATGGGTAACAATATGAATTGTAAATATTGGCCATCGGTAAATCGAATTGATAATGTATACGGAGACAGAAATCTATTTTGTGCCTGCCCCTTAATCGAAAGTTATGAAAGTTGATCCTCTATCTCGTTGTATGCATCGATAGGTTTATTGCCGAAGCGGTAGTTCATGCACCATGGTAAGGGCCTTTAAAGTAGTGCCGGCCCGTCTGAACTCGGAAAGCACTTGGTACTCCTCGTTGTTATACCAATCTCTAGCCAGCTGCTCTGAAGGAAATTGAAAAATAATTACTCTTCCTTCGAGCGGGAGTGAGCCTTCGAAAGTCTCGTGATTATCATCAAAGGTCAAAAATTTACCACCAAATTTTTTGAGAATAGGGAAAAATCCTTTTTCATAACTACGATATTTTTCAGTATCATTTATGACTAAATTAGCGATCATATAAACTCCTACATTAGGCATTCTTTCTTCCTTCTTCTTTATAGTGTATCTGGTATAAAATTAGCCTAAATACATGCGTTGACGCAGATTAAGCTGACCCCCACATTATTATAGATTAATTTTTGTTCCACTCATCTGAAATAGTATACTCTACTAATATTTATTAAAATAAAAGCAACTGCCTCTTAACTGGAAAGTTTTGAATTTTGAACTCTACTTTATTTTCATCTCATCTAAAGCTAGTACAGAAAAAATACGAATCAGCCATAGAATGTTGTGCTTCGAATTTAAAACTTGATGGAGTGCTCCTTCATAGCGGAAGCGAAGAGTATTATTTCTCGGATGATCGGGCGATACCTTTCAAAGCTTATAGCTACTACATGCAGTGGGTTCCCATAAATCGACCTGATCAATTTGTCCTTATTTCTGCCTCGGACGAACCAAAATATTTCCAGTTTTTCCCTGCAGATTATTGGCATGATCAAAGTATTACACACGAAGAGTGGCTCGAAAGTCATATTGAAATCGTCCGAATAAATGCCATTGAGCAAATTAAGGGATATATAGAAGGGAACACTATTGGGTATCTTGGACCAAACCCTAAATTAGCTAACTTTTTGGGTATTACAAAGCAATCAATCAATCCCGGACCCCTTATTACCTACCTCAACTATAAACGAGCTTACAAAACAGAATACGAAGTAGATCAACTAAAGATAGCGAACAAGCTAGCAATTTTAGGACACCAGGCTGCTGCAGATTGTTTTCTAAGCCATGGCAATGAATATGAAATTCACATGGCTTATTTAAATGCCTGTGGGATTTTAGAATACGATAGTCCATATACTAATATTGTCGCGACGGATGAAAAATGTGCAATTCTGCATTATCAACATAAACGGAAAGGGGATGGAAAGAGGCACAAAGTTTTACTGCTGGATGCAGGGTGCCAGATCAATGGATATTGCTCGGATGTTACGCGCACGTCGATAAAAAATAACAGCGCTAACATTTTCAAGGAGCTACTGGCGGGAATGGAGAGTATTGAACTTGAGCTGATATCTATGATTAAGCCAGGGGTTCTCTACTTAGATATTCATGCGAGCGCGCACAAAAGAATTGGGCAGCTTTTACTCGATCTTTCAATCTGCTCAGGGTCGCTGGAAAACCTAATTTATTCGAAAATTCCACACCTTTTTATGCCACATGGAGTGGGGCATCTACTAGGCATTCAGGTTCATGACGTGGGCGGGCATCAACAAACCCCATTAGGAGTTATCCTGAGTCCTCCAGACGACTCTCCTGCCTTACGAAATACTCGATTAATTTCCAAGGATATGGTTTTCACAATAGAGCCAGGATGTTATTTTATTCCACTATTGCTCGAGCCAGAACGCAATACTAAGAAGGGGAAATGGATCAATTGGCGAGTAATTGACCAGTTATATCCTTACGGAGGAATCAGAATAGAAGACAATATTTTAACTACTGAAGTTGGAGCGGAGAATCTAACCCGCGAATTCGAATAAGCGATTAATTTCCATTCAGCAGCCCTTCAATAATTTTTAATAACTTTGCCAATGCTCCCTTATTAGCATTGATCTCAGCCAGAGCTATAGCTCCCATATTTGATCTCAGTTTTTTGTCTTTTATTAATCTTAACAATTCCGCTTCCAGCGAAATTTCATCTTTCACAGTAATTAACCCACCTTTTTTCTCAAGATTTTCACAAATCAAAGAAAAATTATATTGAGATGGCCCCGTCAGAATTGGCAAAGACAAGGCTGCAGGCTCCAACACATTCTGACAACCAGTATCTACTAAGCTTCCTCCCACAAATGCGATCTGAGAAACTCTGTAGTAGTAGTTAAGCTCCCCCATACTATCTCCAATAAGTATTTCTGTATCCACATCAAGTCCGATGGCGGTGGATCGACGCAAGCATTTAAATCCCTCACGCTCAAACAAACCAAAAACCTCATCGAAGCGTTCAGGATGTCTTGGCACAATAATGAAGAGCAAAGTCGGAACTATACTGAGCAAAGATTTGATGGTTTTCAGAAGTTTTTCTTCTTCTCCTTTACGGGTGCTAGCGGCAACAACGACGGTTTTCTCACTTTGCTTGATTTGTGTAAAAAGCGGAATGTTCAGGCCTGCCGTCACCTCTTGACTGACGTTAAATTTCAGGCTGCCGGCTACGATAGTAGACTTTGGGGCTGCGCCAAGGTTTATTAATCGCTGAGCGTCGGCTTTAGATTGAGCGGCAATTATGTCTAATTTACTCAACATACCCTTAGTTAACTGAGATATTCGAGAATATCCCTTGGCCGATTTATCAGAGAGACGAGCATTAGCCAAAACTACTTTTACATTTAATTTGTCACACGCATTAATAAGGTTAGGCCAGAGTTCTGTCTCCATTATAATTACCACGGCCGGGTTCATTTGCTTGACAAACCGATACATGATGATTGGAAAGTCATATGGCAAATAACAATGAAATATCTCTTGAGGAAATGATGAACACACCCTCTCTGAGCCTGTTGGAGTCATAGTTGTGATAAATAATTGATATTCTGGATACAGTTCTCTTAATTTTTTGACCAGGGGTTCGGCCGCCGCCACCTCCCCCACTGATACCGCATGAATCCAGATTGTTGTTTTCTCCTTATCATAACGGCCCTTAAAGTTATAATTACCAAATCGTTCTTTAACTCTCAATCGATAGGAAGGCACAATAAATCCACGGATATATAATCGAATGATAAGTATTGGCGAGATGATAATTAGAACCAAGCTGTAAAGATAACGAGTCATATTATATTAAAAATCAGTGACGATAAGATTCGACCTCGGTTAGGACATTTTGTTGGATATCGATATACTTTGGCCTTGTTAGAAATATTGTCCTACTCTAGTTAAAGGTATCGAATGGCTACTATCTATTCAACTGACATCATAATTTTTGGCGGCGGAATTACTGGTCTATGGTTACTAAACCGCTTACGGAGAGAGGGGTATAACCCGATACTCTTCGAAACTAAATCAGTAGGTGGCAAA
>JAQWOJ010000092.1 GCA_029245905.1 Gammaproteobacteria bacterium | reverse complement strand
ACATCATCCAGCCAAGCAATTTTCTTCATTTTCCTCTTATTGGCGGTGACGATTTGGTAACAAGATTAAATTCTTTAAAGCAGCTCTCTTCCGAGCCTTCCTCTTGGAACTCTATGGCCGGCGTCAAGGACGTAATCCGGTCCTATAGATGCAACTGTTGGTGTCCCGCTCCCCACCATCGTGATTCTTAATTCTCGATTTAAGAGGTCCAAGACTCTTTCGACTCCGCTTTGACCAAATGCCCCCAGTCCCCAACAATAAGGTCTTCCAATACCAACAGCTGAAGCGCCCATAGCTAGGGCTTTGTATATATCCGTACCACGGCGAAAGCCGCTATCTATGATTATAGGTGCGCGTCCATTAACGGCATCGACTATTTCTGGCAGGCACTCGATTGAGCCGCGGTCAGTTTCAACAGCACGGGCACCGTGATTTGATACCCAAATACCGTCAGCCCCATTTTCTACTGCTAGCGCAGCGTCTATACCCACTTCGATACCTTTGATCAGCACCTTCATGTTAGTAACTTCTTTTATTCGTCCAATAACGTCCCAAGTTAGAGAGGGATCGTTAAGTCCGACCCCTTGCATGTCTAACCCGTCAAATATAGGTTTGGCTTGGCCTTGGTGGCAGTTCGAGCAAGTACGGCTGTCTTCTCTTATCATTTTCGTTTGAGTCTCAACGTTTCTGCCGCCTGGTAAATCTATCGTCAAACAGACCCCGGTCGCACCAGCCCTTTCTGCACGTTGTAGCATTGCAACGGTGTATTCCCATCGATTTGTTGGGTAAAGCTGAAACCAAATAGGCCCACCTCTCTGCTCCACTACCGCTTCAATTGGTGTAGAAGACTGAGTAGAAAGCGCCATGTGGTGCCCTTTAGCCGCCGCCGCTCTAGCTGTGCCAAGTTCTGCATCCGCATGGTAAGCACCATGGCTTCCAACCGGGCAAAGAAAAATTGGAGAGCTTGATTCTGCTCCCAAGACATTTACTGATAGGTCAGGATTACTCACATCAACTAATCTTCTCGGTTTAATTTGAAACCGAGTAAACCCTGCACGATTTGCCCTTAGCGTCATATCACTATCAACACCAGTAGACAAGTATCCAAAGTGTGCTGGCGGAATATTTTCTCTTGCAATTGATTCCATTTCAAAAACGTTAATGACTTCTGAGGGGTCAGTTAACCTTTGTCCGAGAGTCTCTTCAACTTCCTGGGCGAAAGCTTCGTAACTTGTGAGTATGGGGCTGGCTGCAAGAAATTTTAGAAATTCTCTGCGTTGAGTCATGTGATCTCCCTTCGATAAACGTGTAATTTTTTTGGTAATTATTGGGTAAAGCTATAGGTGTATTGAGCGGTTGTCCAGTAGCGGATAAGAGTTGCATGAGTTTAGAAACACGTATCCTTCAAAATTAAGTCCATATTCTTGGTTGCTCTTTGTTCGAGGGAGCCGAATTAGAATGGTGAAGGTTGAATAATTTTAAGAGAATCTCTAGGATCAACCCATCAGAGTATAAGGGTGGCGTTAAAGGCAGAACTATGAAAAAAAAAGGTAAAGTATTCTCTGCTCTATTTCTTTTATTAAGCATGGTAAGTGCCGTTGCTCAGAATTATTCTTATGATCCGGAGCGATCCGCCATCTTGTTGGTCGATCCATATAATGAATTTCTCTCCGAGGGCGGGATTTTGTACCCGTTGTCGAAAGAGACCTTGGAGGCTAACAACGCAATAGCGAATATGATAGATGTTGTTCAGGCGGCTAGAAAGTCTGGCGTTAAGGTGATTTATGTTCCTCATCACCATGTAGAAGAGGGAGATTATGATGATTGGAAATTCTATAGAGGCACAGGTCGGGCTTTTGAGGCCGGGACTTGGAATGTAGAGTACCATCCGGATTTAAAAATGAAGGAAGGCGATATAGAAGCTCGGCAACATTGGCAATCTAGCGGTTTCGCAAATACCGATTTAGATTTTTTGTTAAAACAACATGGAATTGATCATGTGATCTTGGCAGGCATGAGGGCTAATACCTGTATAGAATCGACTGCTCGGTATGCTGTTGAGCTAGGTTATCACACGACTATGCTTACAGATGCCGTGGGCGCATTTAATATGAAAGAAATGAAGGCGGCCATAGAAATTGATTATCCCGTTCTTAGTCATAATGTGCTTACGACTAAGGAATTTATTGGGTCTATCGAATAACCTTGGACTCTTGTTATTAAGTTGTTTAACTAAATGTTCTTTTGCTTTTGTTTATCAAGCTTTTGAGAATTAAAAGATTTTTAGGGTGTTTGTTTGCCCATTTATTAGTATTCTGCATTAATACTAGGTCAATTATTCTCGGAGAACCAGAGTGGTGCTGACGTTTACTAAGATATCTTACCGAATCAAATGGTTAATTCTCCGCTATACTCTGGCGGCCAGTTTCTTTTTATTCTCTAATATCCTTTTTGCTCAATCTTCTCAGTCGGCCTTTCCTTCTCGGATGGCTTGGACAGCCTACAATTTAGGATCAACTGGTTATAACCAAGCAGTAGCTATTGGTGCGATGCTACGAGAAAAATATGGTGTGACTTTGCGTGTCATCCCCGGGCAGAATGATATCTCTCGCCTGCTTCCTCTAAAAACAGGCCGAGTTGATTTTTCTGTTAATGGAGTTTCAACTTATTTTGCTCAAGAGGGAATGTTTCAATTCGCTAATTCTCAATGGGGTCCACAGCCTGTTCGGCTTTTAATGACATCAAACGGGTTAAGTAACCAAGCGGTAGCGGTAGCGGCTGACACTGGGGTCACCAGTTTTTCGGAGTTGCGAGGATTTAGGATTCCCTATGTTCGCGGTGCGCCAGCATTAAACGTGTCTATGGAGGCTCATCTCGCGTGCGGAGGCCTGACTTGGGATGATGTGGTTCGGGTTGACTTTCCTGGATATGATGCGGCTTGGACTGGAGTCGTTAATGGTGATGTCGATGCAGGTTTTGGGACAACTGTCTCCGGGCCGATGTTTCGGGTGGAGGCTTCACCTAGAGGTATTCGATGGCTCCCGGCGCCTCATGATGATGCGGAATGTTGGGACCGAATGTTGGCCATAGGACCGTATTTCACGAAGCATCTAGCGACTCGGGGAGCGGGCATAGATCCCGATAGCCCGCACGAAGCGGGCACTTACCCCTATCCTTTGCTGACGGCGCTTGAAACTCAAGACAATGATGTTGTGAATGCCCTCACTCGGGCTATTCATGAAAATTATGATGATTTCAAAGACTCTGATCCCGGTGCGATTGGATGGGCGCTTGAGCGACAGGTATTCCAATGGGTAGTCCCTTATCACGATGGTGCCGTTGCGTATTGGCGCGAGATTGGAGTTTGGTCGGATGAGTTAGAGGCGCACAACCAATCTTTGATTAGCCGGCAAGAAGTCCTGGCTTCGGCATGGGCTGAATTTTCGGAGGAAGAGATTCCCGATCAAGATGCTTTCGCGGAAGCTTGGGGCCAGTTGAGAGCCGACCGATTAGAAGCAGCTGGCTTCAATCCGGTGTGGCGATAGTGTCGAGAGAGGTTAATAACCTACCCCTTCTGTTGCGTTGGCTAACAGGCATAGCAGCGCTGGGCAGCGCATTTTTGGCTATGGACTCCCTAAGGCTCTTCTCGGAACGTCCACTCCTTGAGTTTGCAATTATATTGCAGAATCATTACTACTACGCCTTGATGGGACTGTTGTTACCACTTTGTTTTTTGCTTAACCCCACATTTTCTAGTTCTAAAACTTATTGGCTTGACGGGCTGCTTGGAATTGCAGCCGCAGTCGCGTGCGCATTTTTCTTCGCGAATGCGGAAACTATGTTGGATTATGGCTGGGAATTTTCGGCGCCGGACCATGCGGTTTGGGTAAGCTACATTTTATGGGCACTCATTTTGGAGGGCGTAAGGCGAACTGGTGGCTGGATACTTTTCGGTCTTGTTTTTGTATTTTCTTTATATCCAATTTTTGCCGAGAGTCTGCCTGGCCCTATTTCTGGTATGGCATCTTCACCAGGGGATACGGCGGCATACCATGTGATGAGTATCGAGAGTATTCTTGGGTTGCCATTTAGAGCATTTGCTCAACTTGTAATAGGCTTTCTTATATTTGGCATAGCACTTCAGCAAACGGGGGGAGGCCGCTTCTTTATAAATTTGGCTTTTGCGGGATTTGGTCACGTTAGAGGTGGATCTGCAAAAGTTGCAATTGTATCGAGCGGTTTGATGGGCTCGATGAGCGGAAGCGTAATCACGAACGTCCTAACAACAGGCCAGATGACGATTCCTGCGATGCGGAAAAGCGGGATGGAAAAAGAGTACGCGGCCGGTGTCGAATCTTGCGCGTCAACGGGGGGAGTCCTCTTACCGCCAATTATGGGGTCCACAGCATTTGTTATGGCGACGTTTTTGAATGTTTCCTACACCACAGTAGCGTTAGCGGCAGCTATTCCTGCGCTATTGTACTTTTTTGGTTTGTTTATGCAGGTAGATGCGTATGCGGCTCGCAAAGGCCTGATGGGCACACCACGCGACGAGCTGCCGAGCTTTGCTGAAACCATGAAGCAGGGTTGGTATTACATAGCTGCATTTTTAGTTCTAATTTTTCTTTTAGTGTATTTGCAGCGTGAAGCGGTAGCGCCCTTCATAGCGACAGGACTTTTACTTTTGTTGAATCAGCTTTCGCCGGAATATCGGTGGGGTATAAAGCAGGCTGGTAATTTTCTTGTGGCAACAGGAAAGCTGCTGATGGAATTGCTTACTATCATGGCCGGGGTAGGTCTGATCGTGGGGGCGTTATCAATAACTGGTCTATCTGGCACGTTGGTTAACGATTTGCTTTACCTTGCAGGAGATTCGACTATTTTGCTTCTGCTTATGGGTGCTTTTTGCAGCTTTGTTCTTGGGATTGGAATGACCGTAACTGCTGCTTATGTCTTTCTGGCGATAGTCCTTGCTCCCGCTTTGATACAGGGCGGGCTAGAACCAATGAGCGTGCACCTCTTCATCCTTTATTGGGGGATGCTTTCTTTTATCACACCTCCGGTGGCATTGGGTGCGTTTGCCGCAGCAAGTATCGCTGAGTCCTCAGCGCTAGCGACTGGCTTCAAGGCGATGCGGCTAGGGAGCGTAATTTACTTTATACCCTTCTTTTTTGTATTGGAGCCTGCTCTTATCATGTCTGGCGAGTGGCATGAAACGCTTGTTGCCGCAGTGAAAGTGGGTCTTGGCATAATTTTGATAGCGGGCTCTCTGCAAAGCTATCTTTTTGCGGTTGGATTTGTAGATAAATCGGGTATTCAGGGTATTGTTGGGCGCTTTTTAATGGCCTTAGGCGGAGGCCTAATAGCGCTTCCTGCCTCAGATATGATAGGTATTACTATTGGTCAGGCAGCTCTTTTCAGCATTGGATTAGTGATTGCGATGATTGGTGTATTTTTGAGCTTGAACCTAGCTAGGACTGTTTTACACAAAGAAGCCACTGCTGATTAATCTTGGATTTAACAGCGATCTTTCTATCTTTCTCCTTGGCTAGTCAAAAGGCCTATCTTAGATACTCTTTTCTAGATGTTTTAGTCTTTTTGGCTAGTTAATTACTGACCAAAACTAGAAATGCTTTAGGGCGAAAGCTAAGACTACCTTGAATAGGCACTCGGAGGAGAAAGAATGAGTTTTCAGGATATGGGTTCATTGGGGGAATTTATAGCGGCAATTGCTACTGTAGCGACACTATTGTACTTGTCCGCGCAGATTAGACAGACTAATTTAATAACAAAAGCGCAATTTGGCCATGGCTTAACACATCGCCTATATGAGCGATTTTTTCACACTGCGAAAGATCAGGAATTTGCTGAGTTTATCGGAAAGGATTGGGCGTCAGAGGATATTGATTCTGTAGATAAATCCAGAATTACATTTTTCACGATCATGCTTTTGGTTGATGTTTTCGATGTCTACGATAAGGTTCAGCAAGGTCTTGTAGAGAAGAAGCACTTAGATATGAGAGTTCATATGCTGAGAACTGGTATTTTTAGATCCCCGACGGGAGAGCGAGTCTGGAAATTTTGGAAGAACCTTCGCGATGCAGAATTTGCTGATTGGTTTGAGAGAAATATCATCGATCCAAGTTCAACTGCGGAGTTGGTAAAAAGAATGCAGGAGGAGAATCCAGAGCTTTATAATGAGATAAAAGGTGAGTACGAAAAATCAGAAAACAGTTTTTTTAGAGTAGACTGAGGATTTATTATTTTGTTGTCAGTTAATCTTTAGGCGGTCGCGTCGATCATAAAGCTAGCTTGCGTCTCTGCGACTACGTCTCCAGAGTCGGCTCTGATCATTTTCCCTTCCATGACTATCAGCCGGTTTCGTTGTTTTAGGCAATGGCCTTCGACGGTGACATGTGTGCCAATAGGTAAGCTCTCCTTATATCGAATATCACACTTGGCGGTGTAGGCTCGAATCCCCTTTAAGTGGATCCAATTCGCCATTACATCGTCTAAAACGCTAAATATTATGCCTCCATGAGTGACCTCATCGTAACCGCAGTGCATAACACCGGGACAAAATTCAGATCTACAAATTTCTCCGTCCATCTTAAAGGTTAGTTTAAGCCCAATACTATTGCCTACGCCGCATACAAAGCATCGATTAGCGTCTGATCTGATGTCATTCATTGGTTGTCATCTCTCCGAGAAAAGTTCCCATGCGGAAGATCATTGCAGTGAATATCAAATTTCCCCCCTTTCCTTACTATTTATTCTTCTCAAATCAAAATTCTTTAGTATATTTAGCACTTTCGTATAAAGATCTAATTTATTATGCCACCAAGCTTTAATGCGTTGCAGATTATTGCCGAAATAGCGCTCGGTATTGTTGGATTTTCAGCAATTTTGATTGGGCTAAGCCGGAGTTCTGACGGCTTCACGTCACCAGATAATTTCCGGATCCAGCTTTTAACTTACTCTGCGTTCGGTTCAATGTTTTGTGCCTTGTTTCCTTTTGCTATCTTTGGAGAAAGTAGTAACGAAATATCCTGGTTGATTGTTTTATGGATTCTATGTTTCTACTCTGCCATCGGATTGCTGATCTTTCCCAAAAGAATGATTCTACTGCGTAGTGAGGGACATAAAGACATTTTCCCTTGGCAACTTTGTCTTTTTCAAACAAGCATCTTGTTAATTATCTTTCTTTTATCAATATTAATGATATTGGGGTATATCGCTAATCGAGATAACGTCTATATTGGCTGTCTGATTTTATTTCTTATACAAAGCTCTGTCGCATTTATTAGGACAATGTTTGTACGAGTACAGTAACTAGATTTTAAACTCTTAGATTTTGAGTTACCAGCATTTGATTCATTAGTGCAACAACCTTTCTGAGACGAGTAGTTTATTTAGATCTGCCGCTGCCTTAGTTAAAGATAGCAAGTTAACCCGTCAGTTTGAAATTCTAGAGGCAAGCAAATGATTTCTTTCCCTCGCTAACTTGTATAAGTTTTCTCTCTTTTAAATCTAGTGGATAAGAATACAAATTGGGAATATGGGGGCGCTCGTCTGTGACGGTTGGCCGCCTCAGGATAGCGCGATCAAGGGAATAACCTACATGGCGCTAGCCAGTTTTATGGTGATAAAACAAATTGGGAATTGATGCTAAATGAGGTGTATAGTACCGGCGACTTGTTTTCCAAATGTTTAACGATTTCGTATTTGGTTTTTTTTAGGGGAGGAGAAGGTTACAAACGTAAAGGTTCTATTTTTAGACACGGGTTTAATTAATAATTCTGCGGCTGAGCGTGTTGGCTGCGCCAGATTGTTGGGAATAATTGAAAAGGGAGATCTGGGGTTACTTCGCTAAAAAAGTATAGAGTTCTTATCGTTCTCACTTTCGCTCAATGCTTTGGGCAAACTGCGGCGCCCATTGTTGTTTTGTTGGGTGGTATCGTGGGTATTAGAATCGCGCCATCGGCCGACCTGGCCACTTTACCGATAGCTGTACAAATTATTGGTATTGCCAGTGCGGCAATACCAGCTTCATTCCTTATGTCAAAAATAGGGAGAAAATTAGGTTTCCTTTTTGGAACTTTGCTTGGCATTTCAGCAACCCTTCTCGCGGCCTATGCGATTTCCCTTGAATCTTTTATTTTATTTGTTATTGCTTCTTTTTTTATCGGGAATTATATCGCATTCCTCCAACAATTTAGGTTCGCGGTTGCGGAGTCGGTTTCTCAGGATGAGATACCACGATCCTTGTCGATTTTGATGTTGGCCGGTATTGTGGCTGCTCTCCTCGGTCCGGAGGTGGGCAGGAGGTTCAGTGAGGTAGGGAGTTTGCCACTATACGCTGGCTCGTTTCTTGGGCTGGCCGTGATGCTATCAATATCATTTCTTATATTGCTTCTTTTTTACAAAAACACGAATATTGAGATACCAAATAATAGGATAAGCAAAAGATCTTCAAGCGAAATTTTTAAACAACCTCGACTAATATTAGCAATCACGGCTGCGGCTATCAGTTATAGCATTATGAGTCTTTTAATGACAGCGACTCCATTGAGCATGCATGAGATAGATCAATATTCATTAGACGCGACAACCCGCGTTCTTCAGAGCCATATTCTTGCTATGTATGTTCCGTCATTTTTTAGTGGGATATTGATCACCAGATTTGGTGCCTTTAATATAATAAAGGCTGGTTTGATTCTCATGGCGACGTGTTTAGCGATAGGTTGGGGGAAACCGGAATTCATACATTATTTAGGTACTTTGATCTGTCTTGGTGTTGGCTGGAATTTTCTTTTTTTGGGAGGCACTACTCTTCTAACGCAAAGTTACAATCAGTCCGAGCGTTTTAAAGTACAGGCGGTAAATGATTTTATCGTATTTAGTTTGCAGGCGTTTGGTTCGTTAAGTGCCGGCTTTTTGTTAATTACTGTGGGTTGGAATGGTGTGATAGCGTTTGCCTTACCGGGTCTGGTAATCTTATTCCCCGCAATAGTAATTGCAGAGAGGGTTGTGTCAGATCCTGTTAATGATGCAAAATTATAGATAAAGGGCAATTTTAGTTTTTTAGTTCGGAGCTTTTTGGTTAAGTTAAAGTATAGTCGTTGGGTGCCCAGGTCATTATTTTATGAAAGATATTCAAGACCCCGGTTTTCTGCATTCCCTACTTTGTTTTGGGGGGGTCATCGTAATTGTTATCTCAGGACTGCTTTGGCTTGGGATTAGCCTGCATAGTTTATTGGTCATAGCCCTCGTATGGGTAGCCGGTCATTCTTATTGGCTGGGTTTTAATTACAAATCAATCAAATCTTCGATGATTTCAGGCATTGAAAAAGGCTTGGGCGCAATTTTTATCTTCTTTTTGATTGGTATTTTAGTCGCTGCCTTGATAGAGAGTGGAACAATCGGTGCGCTAATATACTACGGTTTGGATTTACTCCACCCGAGTTTCTTTTTACCAGCTGGGTTAGTGCTATGTAGCCTAATGTCTTTGGCAACCGGTACTGCGTGGGGCACAATTGCAACGATCGGTGTTGTATTAATGGGGCTTGGGCAGGCACTTGGTATTCCGTTGCCACTCGTTGCCGGGATGGTCGTATCTGGAGCAAGTTTTGGCGACAAGATGTCACCAGTTTCAGACACGACTAACCTCGCGGCGATGAGTGCCGACACTGATCTTTACTCGCACATTAAGTCTATGATGTATACGACCGTGCCGACTTACATTATTTGTTTGATAATATTTACCTTTCTAGGATTTTACTATACAGCTCAGGCGATGTCCGAACAGGAATTATCGACATTAAGTGGGTTACTTGACGTTGAATTTGCAATTAGTCCGCTAACTTTATTGCCTTTAGTCGTGTTGCTTGCCCTCAGTATCAATCGCACTCCGGCCGAAGCCAG
>JAQWOJ010000082.1 GCA_029245905.1 Gammaproteobacteria bacterium | reverse complement strand
TGCCTCAACGGGGAATATCGCTCAATTTATGATGCTTAAAAGTAAATTTGCTAGAGAGATACTCTCAAATTGTCTACTAGCCTCACTGATCCTAGGTGCGCAGCCACTAAAATCACCATATCCTTATCATCTGGAGCAGCTGGCTTCAATGTTTCTGCCTGACAAATAGAGCAGTAATCAGGTTGAAAGCCATTATCTAAGAGTCGTTTTTGTGCGTCATTTTCTAGCAACTTAAAATTTCTATTCCCTGCTTGCAGAGCTGCACAAATCTCTTTAATTGAGGCGAATAAGTGTGGGGCGATGTTGAGCTCTCGGGAAGAAAAAAAATTGTTCCGAGAACTTAGAGCGAGACCATTTTTGTTTCTGACTGTCTCTACTCCTTTGACAGTTACGGGGATCTTAAGATCCGCAATTAATTTTTTTATCAGGATAAACTGTTGATAATCCTTTAGACCAAAGTATGCGTTAGTTGGGCCAACAATGTTAAGTAGCTGGCATACTATTGACGCTACGCCTTCAAAGTGTCCCGGCCGATTCTTTCCACACAATATTTCTGCAACCCGCGGAACTTTGATTTTTGTATGCTCTTCTGGTTTTCCTTGGAGCATTTCTTGTTGTGGTGGGGCAAAAACGTAATCACAACCAGAATATCTTAGTCCTTCCTGATCTTCTTCAAGGGTTCTGGGATAGCTTTTAAAGTCTTCGTTAGGACCGAATTGTAAAGGATTAATAAAAATACTGACTACGGTATGATCGTTTTCTTTAACAGCATTTTGAATCAGATGGAAATGACCCTTATGTAAGTTTCCCATAGTGGGAACAAACCCTATTGATTCTTTGGCGCTTCTATGTGCTTCAAGCTTATTTCTAAGGTCTGTAATTTGGTGAACTATATGCATCGGTTAGCTATCGATAAATTTAGTCGAAACAATGTTCGTCCGCGGGAAAAGAAATACTTTTCACCGCTCTAACATAATCTTCAATGGCGCCAGGTATTCCACGTTTTGATTTTATCAGAAAATTTTCTACGAATTTTGGAGTTATGGTCGATATGCCTAGAACGTCATGAAGCACCATGATTTGTCCAGTTGTGTCGGGTCCGGCGCCGATTCCAATAACTGGGATTTCGAGAGATTCTGTGATTGACTTAGCTAAGTGCCTTGGCACACACTCTAAAAGAAGAATACTTGCCCCTGAATCTTGAAGCATATGGGCTTCGTCAATAATCAGTTTTGCTTGGCTTGTGTCTCTTCCTTGAACGTGAAATCCACCAATACGATTAACACTTTGAGGAGTTAGGCCCATGTGAGCGCATACAGGTATACCTCTCTCTGTTAGAAGTCTGGTGGTGTTCGCAATCCAAGCGCCACCTTCAAGCTTCATTATATTAGCCCCAGCGCGCATTAGCGCAGCGGAATTTTTGAGGGTTTGTGTCTCGGATGCGTAGCTCATAAAGGGTAAATCGGCCATTAATAATGAGCCCTTGTTACCTCTTTTTACACATTTCGTGTGATAGATCATGTCTTTCATCGTAACGGGCAGGGTGCTGTCATGGCCTTGTAAAACCATTCCCAGTGAATCACCTATGAGAATTATTTCTACTCCAGCCTCACTTAATATAGAAGCAAAACAAGCATCGTAAGCAGTGAGGCAAGCAAACTTCTCGCCGCGACTTTTAACTTTCTGCAGGGTTGCTAATGTGGTTTTTAAAGGTTTTGGTTGGCTGCTCATACAACGAGAAGTCTAATTGAAAAATTTATTTAAAGATATCTAATCTACAGCTTAAATATTTCGAATTGTCGTATTTTGTTCAGTCTAAGTACTAGAAAGTGCGTCTGGGGTTAAAATAATTGGTTCCGACGGGGTGCGATAAGATATATTTCACCAATTGGCGATAGTCTTCTTCATTACCCACTAAGTCTATTTCTGCGCTGTTGACAATAAGTAGCGGAGATTTTTTATAGTAGTGAAAGAGCTCAGTATAAGCGTGATTCAAGTTCTCCAAATAGCCGAGTTCAATAAATTGCTCGGACAAAATCCCGCGTTTCCGAATTCTTTTCAAAAGTACCTCAGTCGGCGCTTGAAGATATATTACAAGGCTTGGTGTTGGCGCATCTATGGTTAAATGCTTATAAGTGTTTAAATACAAGTTATATTCATCTGGATCGAGGGTTTGCCGTGCAAAAAGCTCATCTTTTTCAATGAGGAAATCCGCAACTCTCACAGGTTGAAACATATCATCTTGTCTGAGAGCTTGGATTTGCTGCGCCCGTTGAAATAAGAAAAAGAGTTGTGTCGATAAGGCATGTTGTTTAGGGTTTTGGTAAAATCGATCAAGAAAAGGGTTGTCTTCGCTCTTCTCTAATAGAGTTTCGTAATTAAATGATTCCGCAAGTCGCTTGGTTAAGCTTGTTTTTCCAACGCCTATTGGGCCTTCGATCGCAATATATCGAGGTATATCAAGATTGTCACTTTCGCCCAGTGATTTCGTCACTCTCCACGACCTCGTGCCAACTGTTTCTTCCCTTTATGACGATTCTGTGATTTGTTCGCTGTTGTTATTAATCTTAATTTAGTTTCCGAGTCACTGACTTGAAAATCTGTCCACCATTGACCTAGGCCTTTGAGATCTTCACCAGAATCTTCTCTTAAAAGCAAAAAATCATATGCGGCACGAAAGCGTGAATTATTAAATACTTTGTCCACATTGCGTTTAGTTCGAACTTTTAATTTTTCTTGTAATTCCCAAATTTCTCGAGTTGCTAAAGTGAAGCGTTTTGGTATCGCTGTATAGTGTAATTGTTCAGAAATAGCTGATTGTGCTGCTTGTTGGAATGCCTTTTGAGGAGGTAGCCCCAGGTTTTTGCTTTTTGCCAGATGTAATTTTAGTACGGGCCAAAGTAGCGAGGCGAACAAAAAAGCTGGAGTTACTGATTTGCCATTGGCTAGTCTATCGTCTGTGTTTTTTAGGGCTAAAGAGACAAGGTTTGCAGGGCTGCCACCAGACTCTGAAAGTGCTTCCAGCGTGGGAGCAAATAAATAAGTTCCTAGTTGAAATTTTCTCAACATTTCAAATGTCTTTTCGGCATAGCCCCCGGTCATCAATTTTAGCGTCTCGTCGAACAGGCGGGCAGAAGAAATCGAGTCTAAAAGATACGATAATTCATCTATAGGTTTTTTTGTGTTTTCTTCTATAGTAAAGTTTAGTTTTGCTGAAAACCGAATGGCGCGTAGCATGCGAACGGGATCTTCTTTATAACGTTCTACAGGATTACCGATAATCCGAATTGTCTTTGCCTTTAGGTCTTCTATGCCAGAACAAAAGTCCAACACTCTAAAACCGTCGGTTGTGTAGTAAAGAGCGTTAACTGTAAAATCTCTGCGCATAGCGTCTTCATCAATATTACCATAGACGTTATCCCGAAGAATCAAGCCTGACTCGGAATGAGCTGAATCTAGTCCTTTTATTTTACGTCGAGCAGGATGATTTGATATTTCGTTACTACGCGCATGATCTGCTCTAAAGGTTGTTACTTCTATAATTTCTTTCCCAAATCTGACGTGAACTATTTTAAAGCGTCTGCCGATAATGCGGCCATTCCTAAATAAATCCTTAACTTCTTCGGGAGCAGCATCCGTCGCTACGTCAAAATCTTTTGGCTTTTTCTGTAGCATCAAGTCGCGAATACCTCCGCCCACAATATAAGCATGATAGCCAGCGCTAGTAAGCCTATAGAGAACTTTTAGGGCATTCGGAGCAATATCTTTACGCGAGATAGAATGTCCATCACGGGCTATTATTTTTGCTTTTTCTGTGCCAGCTAATTTGAGTTCGGGCTTCATTAGGTGTGGTAGGTAATATAATGACTAATTTGACTGGAGCATAAATTGCTTGCGCCACTTTTAGATCTCAATGATACAGGGCCTTAGAGAAAATGAAACTATTGAATTTACTATGATTGTAGTAACTTTTAAGTTCAAAATTTCCACAAAAAAAATAGGGCGGAAAACCGCCCTATTTAGAGTCTTTCAATCGTTATTATTATTTAAACTAATTACGGTACCAAATTCGGAACCTCAGTAACTTAGGGGGCGGTTGTATCTCGGAATGTTAGCAAGGTGCCAACCATGTCCTCAAATCCACCATTCTTATTATCAATGCACTAACCTTAAAATCAAAACTAGTAATGCAATTTTTATTGTTATCGGGATTATTGTTTTTATTTATTGTTATTTTCCCTATAAATACAGGCATATACCATGCCAATAAAAAAAATTAATAAAAAACAATGCGTTAAAAATTGAACAAACCAATAAGAGCTTATTAGTTGTTGTTATGTTACATATATACCCAGAATAATGTAGGGATTTGTAGCGGTAACAATATATCGATCAATTGAGGTCTTTCAGTTTCAGGAGAATTGAGAAATTATCATGACCTTAGTACGGGCAAATCTCGGCTTCAATTTTTGTCTATCTTAAGGGACGGGATGATCTTAATCAGATAGCTTCTTTTCTCTTTCGAGGAATTCCAAATTTTTGCCGTCTTTCCCATAAACACTTTCGAGAAATACCCAGTTTTTTCGCAAGTTGAGTTTCGTTTAGAGAATCTTGATGACTTAAGACAAACCTTTGAAAGTACTCCTCAAGCGAAAGCTCTTCAACGTCATTTCCTTCAATATAGACCTCTGACTCAATTGTGTTCGTTTCCGTAGTTGGGTCGCCTTCTATGGCAAGTAAATCCTCGCCGATCTCCTCACCTTCAGCCAGGACTACAGCGCGTTCAATCGCATTCTCTAATTCTCTTACATTTCCTGGCCACTTGTATCTCGCAATCGCTTTACTGGCGCCTTCGCCAAATCTAAGAAGCGGAGTTTTTAATCGATCACAAGTTCTTTTGAGTTTGACGTCAGCTAACTCTAAGACATCGTTTCCTCTTTCTCTGAGTGGGGGGATCAACAAAGTCATTACATTGATTCGGTAATAGAGATCCTCTCTAAAATCTCCATCAATAACTAACTGTTTTAAATCTCTATGCGTTGCAGCTACTAACCGAACATCGACTTTTGTTGATTGTACAGAGCCGACTTTTCGAATTTCATTTTCTTGAAGGACTCTAAGCAATCTCGCTTGAGCCTCTAATGGTAGTTCGCCTATTTCATCGAGGAACAGGGTGCTCTTGTTTGCTGCTTCAACAAGGCCGGTCCGGGTTGCAGTTGCACCAGTAAAGGCGCCTTTCTCATGCCCAAACAATTCTGATTCAATTAGGTTTTCAGGAATCGCTGCGCAATTCACTGAAATCATTTCTTGAGACTCGCGAGTGCTAAGGTCATGTATCGCTTTAGCTACCAGTTCTTTCCCAGTTCCAGATTCTCCGTTGACTAAGACGGTAGAATTGGTTTGCGCAACCTTTCTTATCCGGCGGAACATTTCCATCATTTGTGGGCAGCGGCCTACCATGCCTTTCACAGGAGGCTCATGATTATGGGATTCCAGGGGAGATGGATAAACGTTTTCTTGCTCTGATAGTAATTTTGTAACAACCTCAATAATTTCATCATTATTGATTGGTTTTGCTAGATATTCTGCTGCGCCCATTTTGATGGTATCAATAGCTGACCGAATGCTTGAATAGCTGGTCATAATCAAAACAGGTGTTCTCGTGCTTTTGATTAAATCAGTGCCTGGGGCATCGGGAAGGCGCAGATCGCTGATAATTATATCGAATGTATCCATATCATAGTTTTCTCGACAGGCTTTTATGGAATTAGCTTCCTTAACGCCATACTTATACTGTTCAAGAAGTGTCTTTAGCGCATTCCGAATTATTTCGTCAGCTTCTACTATTAAAATATTTTTTATAGCCGTCATATTTAGTCTTGTAAAAATTCTTATATTTAAAGAGGGTTAATCCTTAGCTACGATCGAGTATTTCGGGCCATTCGCAGAATTAAGCTTTCAAGAAATCGCTATGAGGTCTATTCAAAGCTTAACTAAACGAAAAATCCGGTTAATTGCGCGGACTACTCCCTTCAAAATTATGTTGGTGATGGATCTGCCGTTTTAAAGCAATTTTCCTTAGCTTCCCTCTCTCAACAGATCTTCAAACACCAAAGAGGGTGGCAAACTAACACAAAATCAAACTATTCTCTTCGACTTTTCACTGATATTAGCTAACTTGGGTATGGCCTGTATATCCCAATTGTCGATGGCCCATTCAAGTTGCTCGCTGCAGGGGGCTTCAGCAAGACCAATGGGAGGCGCTTGGCCAAGAAATTTTAGGGCTTTAAATATCAATGCTTTATCATTTTTAGCGTCTATTGGATCCGCAAAATGCTGTTTGCTAAGTTTCTTGCCGTTATGATCTATGATGACCGGGATGTGAGCATAGGCTGGTGTGTTTAGACCAAGAACGTTTTGAAGGTGAATTTGGCGAAAAGTTGAATCAAGCAAATCGTATCCCCGGATAACGTGGGTGATTTGTTGATAGTCATCATCAATGACCACAGCTAATTGGTAAGCAAATAATTTGTCTTTGCGCAAAATGATGAAATCACCAACTTCTCGCTCTACGCTCTGTTGATGGTAACCCTGAATTTGGTCATCAAATCCGATTGAGTTGTTTGAGGTTTTTACACGAATGGCGAATTCCTCGGCAAGAGAGATTCTTTTATCCCTGCAGGATCCGTCATAAGCTGAACCCATAGCCTTTATTTGTGATCTTGTGCAGTTGCAATTGTAGGAAAGCCCCTGATCTGATAATCGAGCAAGGGACTCCTGATAAGCATCTAATCGAGTGCTTTGATATAGTACGTCCCCGTCCCATCTGAGACTTAATGTAAATAGTTGGTCTAAGATGTATTCTGCCGCACCAGGGGGTTCTCTCGGCGGATCAAGGTCTTCGATCCGCAAAAACCAAAGGCCGTTTTTAGATTTCGCATCAACGTAGCTGGATACGGCTGCGATTAAAGAGCCAAGATGCAGCGGCCCTGAAGGAGAGGGGGCGAACCTTCCAACGTATTTAGGACTGCGCTGCGTCGCCAGAGCATTCATCAGAGGAAGTTTATCCGCTATCCTTTTTGAATAAGTTACTTTTAAAAGTTAAAGTATTATTTTCTGACCATCAGTAATAACGAGTGCAAATCGGTAGTTCTTATTCAGCTACCTAGTTGCTTTTCCTTAATTTCATCAAGCGTTTTGCAATCTATACATTTGTCGGCCGTGGGCCGCGCTTCCAATCGGCGTATACCTATTTCTAATCCGCAAGTCTCGCAAAAGCCATAGTCATCTTGAGCTATGGATTCGATAGTCCCATCAATTTTCTTAATAAGTTTGCGTTCACGATCCCTAGTTCTAAGCTCTAGGCTGAACTCTTCTTCCTGAGTTGCGCGATCCGCCGGATCAGGGTAATTCGCGGCATCCTGCTGCATGTGGCTCATGGTTCTATCCACTTCTTGCATAAGTTGTTGTCGCCAACTTAACAAGATATTTCTAAAATGGTCTTTCTGCTTCTTATTCATGTACTCTTCGCCCTTTTTGGTCTTATAGGGCGTGAAATTTTTTAAAACTGGTTGAGAGTCAGCAGTAGTTACTTTGGACATAATCGTTAATGCCTATTAATTGTTGCCACAATACGCCTGAAGTTTACGCGCAAACTACCAAGGCCATGGCTGCCAAGTTGATTTATGGTGTTAATAGTAAAGGTGAAGAGCAAATGTTGTTTTGCTTAACTACTCCCACTTTTTGGAAAGCTGGGTAACCTAACAGATTCTCAATCTTGATGCTACAGAAATTACGATCAATTTTTAACGCAGGAATGTCCTTGATCAATGCCCTTTTCGCTATATTTTTTTTGAAAAAGGTTCTTTTATAATAAGAACTCGTTTAATTTCAATTTTAAGAAAACTTAATTATGAATAAAAAGAACTTACGACTTTCGACGAGCATGTGTAATGTAAACCCTTTTCGCGTCATGATGGTTATGGATAGGGCTGCTGAGCTCGAAGCGGCGGGTAAGAAAGTGGTTCATATGGAAGTAGGTGAGCCTGATTTTAGCAGTGCGTTCCCAATTATTAATGCGGCTAAGCAGGCTTTGGAGGAGGGTCGGACTCAATATACCTCAGCGTCAGGGATTTCGGAACTGAGAGAAAGTATCTCGTGTCATTATGCCGATAAATATCGCCTGAAAGTCGATCCCTCGCGGATATTTATTACGCCCGGAGCAAGCGGAGGCCTTATATTACTAGCTAATATGCTGGTATCACCTAATGACGGTATTTTAACAACTGATCCCGCCTACCCCTGCGTTAGAAATTTAATCCAGATGTCGTCGGCTGAGCCGCAATTAATTCCTGTAGAAATGGACCAAAATTTTCAACCAAATGTTAAGCAAATTCAAAATCATAAGAGAGAAAATACCACTGGCATTTGGTTGGCTTCCCCAAATAACCCGACCGGTACGATTATAGAGAGAGACCGCCTTATAGAAATTGCTCGGTGGGCTAGAGATGAAAATTTAAATTTTGTAGTAGATGAAATTTATCATGGTTTGAAATATGTCAATGATTTGCCGTCTGTACTAGAGATTGACGCACGTGCATTCGTAGTAAGTAGTTTTTCAAAGTATTTTGGTATGACTGGTTGGAGGTTGGGCTGGATTGTCGTTCCAGAAGAATATATCCCCATGGCGAATACGCTTGCACAAAATTTATTTATATCTGCACCCTCGATAGCTCAACATGCTGCTTTAGCTTGCTTTACTGCAGAAGCAGAAGAGATTTTTGAAGAGAGAAGATTAGAATTTGCCCGGCGTAAAAATTTCCTATCAAATGAATTGCGGAATCTAGGCTTTAAGATACCAACCAGTATTCAGGGTGCATTATATATATACGCTGATATTTCTAATTTTTCTCAAAACTCAGAACTTTTTTGCCGAGATCTTTTAAATCAGAATCAAGTGGCGATAACTCCAGGAGCAGATTTCGGGGAATATAAAGCTGAGAAATTTGTAAGATTCGCTTTTACTACAAGTATGGCAGATATAGAGCTTGGGCTAGAAAGGCTTAAGATGGCACTATGAATTTGCGGGAGAGCATATTGCGTGAAATTTGAAAGTAGTCTAGAAGAAGCCACCTTGATTACAAGGTATAAGCGTTTTCTCGCCGACGTTAAGCTTCTTAATGGTCAAGTAATAACGATACATTGTCCGAATACGGGTTCCATGAAAAATTGTCAGGATCCTGGCAGCAAGATTTGGTTTTCTACAGTAAATAAAAAAACGCGAAAGTATCCTCAGACCTGGCAGTTCGTTGAAGTACACGATAGTGAATTGGTTGGTATAAACGCAGGCCTAGCGAACAAACTGGTCTTGGAAGCTATTGAGGGTGGGGTAATAAAGCAAATCACAAATTTTTCCAAACTGAGAACAGAGGTTTCTTACGGGACTGAGAATAGTAGGATTGATATATTGTTGGAGGATGACTGCGGCAGATGTTACATCGAAGTAAAGAGCGTAAGTTTTGGTGTATCAGGTAAAATAGGGTTGTTTCCGGATGCAATAACTGCTCGCGGACAAAAGCATTTGAAAGAACTAATGACTGTGCGAAAAGCAGGAGACAGGGCGGTTTTATTCTTTTGCGTCCAGCATACGGGGGTTGAAAAAGTAAGCCCTGCTGAAAAAATTGACCCGGTATACGCGGAATTATTGAGGAAAGCATTGGCAGTTGGTGTAGAGGTGATAGCGTACCAAGCTGCTATTGATATATCGTCATCTACGATAAAGCTGGAAAAGGAATTACCGGTTCTAGTCTAAAGCCTTTCTCTACGCATTAAGTGTTTCTCCTCAACCGATACCCTTCCTTTAATTATCAAAAAAGGTATTTTCTGTATCTTTTTGCCCTTACATGGTCCGACCAAACAAAGTCCTTCATCAATGCTAAATAAGGCGCCGTGAGTGGAGCATCGAATTAACTCATTATCGTCGTCTAAAAATTTGTCCTCTTCCCATTCAAGTGGTGTTCCTACGTGAGGGCATTGGTTACGATATAAATACACTTGATCATTTTTCTTCACCGCGAACAAATAAAAATTTTGGTATTCTATACCTTTTGAACTGCCTTCTTTTATTTCATCAACGGAAATTAAACTAATCATGACTTTAAAGCTTTTTCAAAGTCGGTTAATAAATCGTCAAGTTCCTCTATTCCTACACTAAAGCGAATCATCGAATCTGATATGCCCATTGAACTTCGACGTGTTTTCCCCATTTCAAAATAAATAGTATGGGCAACGGGAATACCAAGAGTCCGTGTATCTCCTAAATTACTGGAAGAGACCACGCAATCCATTTTGTTTAGCACGTCAAAGCAATCTAAACCGTCAACTAGATCAATGCTCAAAATCGCGCCAAAAGATGCAAATAATTTCTTGGCACGGTCATGTTGCGGGTGATTATGCAGACCAGGATAATATGTTTGCTTAATGTTTGGGTGTTTGTCACAGAATTCTGCGAGACTCAGAGCGTTAGCGCTAGCTTTGTTCATTCTAAGAGATAAGGTTTCAGATCCGATAGCTAGATGATGCGCTGCTTCCGGCCCAAGGCTTGCGCCGATATCTCTTAGTCCTTTCTTCTTGATTTGTGTAATTCCCCAAACCGCAGAATCTTCAGATCGATAAGTTTCAAGAATATTTTCAAACGTTGACCAATCATATAGTCCTGTATCGGTAACAATTCCTCCTAATGCGTTACCATGACCGCCAATATATTTTGTAAGAGAATTTATTATCAAGCTAGCCTTAACGTTCTTCGGCCGAAATAAGTATGGCGATGTCATGGTGTTGTCGACCATGTAAATTAAATTTTCTAATTCACAAAGGTGACCAATTTTTTCGAGGTCGGAAATTTGGGTAACGGGATTTGCGATTGTTTCAACGAATACTAACTTTGTGTTTTTTTGTATAGCATCTTCAACATTATTTACGTCAGTGGCGTCTACAAATGAGACTTCAACACCTAACCTTTGTAGAGTTCCAAAAAAGCTATTCGTGTTACCGAATAAAAAAGCCGAGGAAACAATGTGATCTCCTGTGCGCAATAGAGAAAGAATAGTGGATGAGATAGCGGCCATGCCAGTCCCAAATGCGACGCTTGCTATGCCATCCTCCATGCTCGAAATACGCTTTTGCAAGGCCGTTACGGTAGGGTTCAGTTGTCGTCCATAATTGTACCCTGCGCGTTTTCCTTGAAAAACTTCCGCAATGTGTCTCGCATCGTTATAGCCGTATGCAACAGAGGTGTGAACAGGCTTATGAAGCACCCCGTGCTCTGGATTGTCCTTTCGATCTGAATGCAGGTTAGTTGTGTTAAATCCTTTGCTGGCCATATGTTCTCTGTGAGTATCCTATAAATGTTTAGCCAATTCTTATTCGGCGTTCGGTAGCGTAACTTTGTAATTTTGCTAAATTTTATAAAACTTGCTGACGAGAGGTTTATTCCAAATTGAATGAGAATTATATCCGCTTTTGACTTAATGATCTGCCTTGTCTTGGCAGTTAATGCATAAATTTGCTTCCGGTTGTGCTTCTAAACGCGGATATCCAATAGTTTCATCACATCTTTTGCAATATCCGTAACTGTTTGTATCAATTGTATTGATAGCAAACTGCACCTTTTTTAGTCTGATAGTTGCGCTGTTTCGAGTAGAGATCGCTACATTTTGTTGCTGTATTGCGTCTGCTCGTGAGATACGGCCAATTAGTGCCTGATCTAAATTCACTACTTCAGTAGATTGCCCGCTTTGCTCTATGCGATCTTGCAGCTGATCTTTGATCTGTTCGAGAGCAGTTCTGCAATGAATGATTTGAGTCTTTGTAAGTTTAGCCATTATTTTTCTGTTTTGTGGTATGAGCAATTACAGATTTTTAAATAGTGGTCTGGAGTGAATTATCTCTGTGATTTCAATTACGCGGCTTTGGTATTCGGCACTGGTGCGATCATTGTAAATAATGGCGAAGTCTTCTTCAGGTATTCCATCCCTGCTATTTCCTATGCGTGGCATATAGTCTTCTTCAAATTCGACGCTTGCGAGGCGGAGCTGCATTTCTAAAGCAGAGTTTACGTTCTTCGTAGAAAGGTTAGCCATCGTCATTCCGACGTTGTTAGCAGTTAGATCTGAAAAGCTAAAGCCAGATCTATACCGAGCGTCATAAGCTTCCTTAGTGGTAGAGATCAGTTGAGCAAGCTCTGAGCCCATTGAAGCGGTGATGGCGGCCATAGAAACAAGATGTTGCGCGAGATCCTGTCGCCTCAGTAGTCGGATTTCTATAAATCGTGGCTGCGGGAGATTTTCCGCAAGATCGTCGCCGATTAGTTTTTCAATCCCCTCGTTATTCACATAAATAGCAAGGGCCTGAAACAGCGTTCGATTCTCTGAGATGGGGTCGCTTCCCAGATTAGATTTTTCCATCGCACTCGAAAATAAAGGCTTTAAAAGCGTGTTTAGAGATATCGCTCGAGTACTTGTCGGAATAACGGTTACTATTTCGTTGATTAGTTCGTAATAATTAACAATACGAGTGCGATCTTGATGAGAAATTAAAAATTGTTGAGCTTGATCGCTTATCGCTCCAATTGTTGACGGGTCCCAGGCCATTTGGACCTGAAGCCTAGAGCCCTCGACACCTATTGATCTTATATTTGAGAATATGTCCTTGCTGCCTTGCCGTGGGGACGTTGTGGCAATGAAATTAGTCCTCATCGCTTGGATTAAAAAAGCGGCCCAGGACTGAGGAAGGTTTAACTCCCCAATTTGAAGATTGATTAAATCTAGTTGGTTGCTTTCAGTACCGAATTCGCTACTCACATTCAAATATAGTGGTATCCACCCGGACGTTAAACGCCAACTCGAGGAGGCGACTAGAGATGCTTCATGCAAGGACAGATTTAAAGTCCACCGGGCCGATAAACCTGTTAAGTTCAGTATATAGCGAGAAAGAATATTAATGTCAGAAACATCTAAAGCCATTTCTTGGTCACTTAGGGTGGCTGCCGATTGCGGAGCTAGATCTAGTAGTAGTTGTTCAGCGTGCGATATTTCACCAGTGGTTAAAGATTCTGTCGCTTGAATCGATGGGTAGGTTTGGATGGGCGACAACAACAAAATTGCTGGTATACTCAATATCAGGACAAAAAAAGCACGAGTTGCGTAGAGCAGAATTTTAAAAAAAAATAGGTTCACTTGGTCGCCATCGTGATATTTAACTTTAGAGGGTTATATCTATAAGTAACGGAGCAAGACCTAACACTAGTCATGTTCATCTTTAATTTTATTTACATATGGTTGTAATATGCTAGTAAGCTTACAGAAATTAACAATTTTCTCTAAATAATTA
>JAQWOJ010000060.1 GCA_029245905.1 Gammaproteobacteria bacterium | reverse complement strand
CCATCGGGGAGCAGAAAAAATGGGTGAGCGTCAATCTTGGCACACCTTCATTCCCTACACAGATCGCATTGATTATTTGGGAGGGGTGATGAACAACCTTCCCTACGTTATGGCCGTGGAAAAAATGGCTGGAATCAAGGTGCCCGAACGTGTGAAGACGATTAGGATCATGCTTTCGGAAATGTTCAGAATTTGTAGTCACCTCCTATTCTACGGCACTTTCGCGCAAGATGTGGGGCAGTTGTCTCCTATTTTTTATATGTTCGTAGAAAGAGAGCGGATCTTTAATATCATTGAATCAATATGCGGAGCTCGCATGCACCCAGGGTGGTTCCGGATCGGAGGTGTAGCGCAGGATCTCCCTGAGGGCTGGGATCAACGCGTTAGAGAATTGCTTGAATTTATGCCGCCGCGCATAGATGAGTACGATAAGATGGTGCTCAACAATGGCATATTGAAAAGACGAACTCAGGGAGTGGGCGCCTACGATACCCAAAAGGCTTTTGAGTGGGGTGTCACCGGGGCTGGACTTCGTGCTACTGGGTTTGAATGGGATTTCAGAAAGAATCGCCCGTACAGCGGGTATGAGAACTTTGACTTCGACATACCTGTCGCGATCAATGGTGATTGCTATGATCGATGCGCAGTTCGCGTCGAAGAAATGCGCCAAAGTTTAAGAATTATAAAGCAATGTCTTGATAATATGCCGAGCGGTAATTACAAGGCGGACCATCCCTTGACTACCCCTCCACGCAAAGAAAAAACTATGCAGGATATTGAGACATTGATTAATCATTTTCTCAGTGTGAGCTGGGGGCCCGTGATTCCGCCAAACGAAGTGACGATGGCTGTGGAGGGGACTAAAGGTATTAACAGTTACTACTTAGTGAGTGATGGCAATACAACATCATATAGGACGAGAATACGGACTCCTTCATTTCCTCATCTACAGATGATTCCAGAAATCAGCAGGGGGTTTATGGTTGCAGATTTGATTGCGATTATCGCGAGTATCGATTTTGTAATGGCGGATGTTGACCGATGAATAACAATATTATTGCCACAACTTCTGCGAGAGCAAGAATACTCACCGACGAAGAGATCGCAGAAATCGATCATGAAATAGATTTATATCCTGATAAACAGGCGGTTGGTTTGGAGGCCCTAAAGATAGTTCAGAAACATCAAGGGTGGGTCTCCGATGAAAGTATGCTTGCGATATCTAAGTATCTAGGCATACCAATAAGCGATCTTGAAGGCGTAGCTACGTTTTTTAATCTCGTGTACAGGCAGCCAGTAGGGAGGAACGTTATTCTATTTTGTAATAGCGTGAGTTGTTGGATTATGGGTTGTAAATCCATGCGGGCCCACATTAACGATAAGTTAGGTGTGGATTTCGGGGAGACGACGGACGATAAAGAATTTACATTTCTACCGGTTCCCTGCTTAGGCGATTGTGATAAGGCGCCCGTGATGATGGTGGGAGATGATTTGCATCGCAATTTATCGAAAGAGAGTATCAATAAAATTATTTCAGAATATAAAACTCGCAGTTGAGCAATGGGTGTCAAGTGGTAAATAAGCCTTTAACTAAGAATATAGATATGTCTAGACCTCCCTTAGACATGGCGGCCTATGAAAAGAACGACGGGTATCAAAGCCTAAAGACGATTTCGGGTGGACTGAGTCCGGCTGATGTTTTACAAATTGTTAAGGATTCTGGATTAAAGGGTCGTGGAGGCGCGGGGTTTCCCACAGGGCTTAAATGGAGTTTTGTTCCTAAAAGTAATGGTTCTCCCGGACAAAGATACTTTGTGGTTAATGCTGATGAAATGGAGCCAGGCACGTTTAAAGATAGACTTCTTATGGAGGGAGATCCGCACCTCCTTCTAGAGGGAATAATTATTGGTGCTTATACAATAGAAGCTAGTGTCGCATACATATTCCTTAGAGGAGAGTATAAGGTTTCAGAAGAGCGTTTAAAAAAAGCAATATCTGAAGCTTACGAAAAGGGGTATCTAGGTAAAGATATTCAAGGGACTGGGTTTGACTTAGATATCATTGTGCATACTAGTGCGGGACGGTATATCTGCGGAGAAGAAACCGCGCTACTTAATGCCCTAGAGGGCAAGAGAGCAAACCCAAGAGCTAAGCCTCCCTTTCCTCAGGTCAGCGGTCTTTGGGGTAAGCCGACGATTGTTAATAATGTGGAAACACTTTGTAATTTACCTGGGATCATTGCTTATGGTGTTGATTGGTATCAAGGATTATCTCTGGGCAAAGATCATGGGACTAAGCTTTTCGGCATTAGTGGGAAAATTAAAAAGCCTGGCTGTTGGGAGCTGCCATTAGGAACATCAATTCGAGAGTTGCTAGAGGAATATGGCGGAGGTATGCAGGAGGGTCTCGAGCTGCGCGCTTTTTTGCCAGGGGGAGGTTCGACAGATTTCATGTTGCCGGAACATCTGGATGTTAAGCTGGACTATGACGAAATTGCTAAAGTAGGAAGCAGGCTTGCCACAGGAACGATGATCCTCTTAGACAACAAAACTTGTCCGGTTGGAATGATTGGGAATTTAATGAAGTTTTTTGCGCACGAGTCTTGCGGATTTTGTACTCCTTGCAGGGATGGATTGCCTTGGGTGGATGAAATTTTTAATGAATTTGAAAGTGGGAGAGGAACAGAAAAAGATCTTAAGATTTTGCATGAGCATGTTGATTACTTAGGGCCAGGTAAAACATTTTGCGCATTAGCCCCTGGTGCTACCGCCCCTTTGGGAAGTGGGTTAAAATATTTTGCTGAAGATTTTGAGCGACACATCAAAGAAAAAAGGTGTCCTTATGATTAACAAAACGTTTATTTCGATTGGGTGGAAGTGGTAATGGCCAAAATCATCGTTGATGGCATCGAGTATGAGGTAAATCCGGAAAACAATTTGCTTCAGGAGAGTCTCTCTCTTGGGTTAGATCTTCCGTATTTTTGCTGGCATCCTTGCATGGGGTCGGTTGGTGCTTGTCGTCAATGTGCAGTTAAACAATACCGGGATGCGGATGATAAAGATGGCACGTTAGTCATGGCTTGCATGACCTCTGCAAGTGACGGTGCGATTATCTCAATCGAAGATGAAGAAGCGAGAGGCATGCGGGAAAAAGTTATTGAAAGTTTAATGATCAGTCACCCGCACGATTGCCCAGTGTGTGAGGAAGGTGGGGAGTGTCACCTGCAAGATATGACGCTGATGTCGGGGCATAACTATCGTCGCTACGATAAAAAGAAGGTGACCCACCGAAATCAATACCTAGGCCCATTTATTAACCATGAGATGAATCGGTGTATTACCTGCTACAGGTGTGTTCGTTTTTATGATTATGCTGGAGGCAAAGACTTAGCTGCGCAGGCCTCGCATCACCACACTTATTTTGGGCGTCATCAAGACGGTGTTTTGGAAAGTGAATTCAGTGGTAATTTAGTTGAGGTTTGTCCAACCGGTGTATTTACTGACAAAGCTTTCAGTGCACAATACGCGCGAAAATGGGACCTTCAAACGGCTCCAAGTGTCTGTGTAGGTTGCAGTGTAGGTTGCAATATAACTCCGGGTGAGCGTTATGGTACGTTAAGGAGAATCGTCAATCGATACAACTCAGAAATTAACGGATACTTCATTTGTGACCGAGGACGTTTTGGTTTCGATTATGTAAACGGCGAGGATCGAGTAGAAGCCCCTTCCATCAAGAAAGGGCTTCAGGTGGAGGTTCTTTCGGGTCAAGACTTGGAGAGTGCGATAAAGGGATATGCTGGGCAGGAAGTGATAGGTATTGGAAGCCCGAGGGCGACTAATGAGGCGAATTACGCATTATGCTCGTTTGTTGGGAAGGAAAATTTCTATTCGGGAATGGCTGATAATGAGAGCGAAGCTTCTCGTTTGATTCTTGAGCTCTCAAGAGATAAAGCATTTCACTCTCCCTCAATAAAAGAAATAGAGCGAGCTGATGCGGTTATTGTTCTTGGTGAAGACTTGACGAATACTGCGGCTAGAATTGCGCTAGCTTTGCGACAGTCCGTTCGTAATAAGGCAAAGGAGCTCGCTGAAAGCATCAATATTCCGGTATGGCAAGATGCTGCGGTTAAAGAATTGGCGCAGCATGAGCGTTCGCCGCTTATTTTACTTTCAAACTATGCTACGCGTTTAGATGATGTGGCGTCAGATTCGATAATAGATAGCTCGGAAGTGTTGTCACAAATTGGCTACGCCATAGCGGGAGAAATTTCTGGATCAAGAGTGTCTTGCGCATTGATGAAAAATCCATATCGCTAATAGCAGAAAAGCTCACCGGGGCAAAAAACCCATTGGTGATAGCAGGATCCTCAGCAGACAATATTGACCTGATTCAGGCGGCTGCGAACATTGCTAGAGGTTTGTCAGAACGCGGAGGGAAGCCTACCAACTTTTGCCTCACTTTGCCCGAAGCTAATTCAATGGGCATGACGATGATGGTCGATGATGGGAATACTCTCGGAGTTGCACTAAGCAAGCTTGAAAGTGGAAAAGCAAAAAAGGTTATCATCCTTGAAAATGATCTGTTTCGGCGGGCTCCACACGAAAGATTGAATTCAGCGCTAGAAAAGTGTGAGGGCATTTTGGTTATTGATCAAATAGCTACACAGACGACTGAAAAAGCTACGATTGTCCTTCCGAGCACGGCATTTTCTGAGCATGAAGGGACGTATGTAAATTATGAAGGACGTGCACAATTAAGCTTTCAAGTACATCAGAATAAAGGGGCTGCTTTACCTGCGTGGAAATGGTTGCGGCAGGGCCAGAAAGAAAGCGCTGAGGACGTTATCAGGCTTTGTGCGCGGGGCGTTGAAGGCTTTGCTGGTCTGGGTGATTTGCTGCCGGAATTAAACCACTTGGTTTCGGGGATCAAAGTTCCGCGTCAGTCGCATCGCCATAGTGGACGAACAGCAATGAGAGCAAATTTAAATGTTCATGAGCCAAAACAGCCCGTTGATGAAGAATCTGTCATGTCTTTCTCGATGGAGGGGGTTCCTTTATTAAAAGATTCGACTGTATTGGGAGCACCCTGGTCTCCAGCTTGGAACTCCAACCAGTCAATAAGTAAATTTCAGGAAGAAATTAACGGAAGCCTTAAACAAGGACATACTGGGAAATTAATGTTGGAGAGAACGCAATCTGGCCAGTATTTCAATCCTAGAAATACTGAATTGGCTCCTTTGGCAGGTCTTAAGCTTATGACGGCCTATCAGATTTTTGGTAGTGAAGAACTTAGTGCGAGGTCGGTTAATATTCAAAAACGAATGACAGATTCGTATGTAGCCATAGCTCCAGAGGACGCGGAAATGCTCTCCGTGGAGCAGGGAGATAGAGTTAGCCTTGGTGATACGCCAAATACTGCTATTGCTTGTATAAGAACCAAGATAAAAGCAGGCACGGCTGCGGTTTACTTTGGCGATAGTGAGCTAGACCGTCATTCACTAAGTCATAGCTTGGTCTTAACCAAAGCTGAAGGCGGCCCTGCTGCACAGGGTTTAGATGGTTTGATCGTGAGCGATCTTTTGGAGCAGGGCTACTAGTTATGGATCTTGAAATTGGCTCTCCGTTAACCGTTGGTCTAATACTTGGTGTGGTCATCGTCACAGCCGCTTTATTAATAACAGTAGAGCGTCGCTTACTTGGTTTTTGGCAAGAGCGTTTAGGTCCAAATCGAGTGGGGTGGTTCGGTTCTTTGCAAGTCGTGGCAGATATGATCAAGATCTTTACGAAGGAGGACTGGATACCTCCTTTCGCGGATAAATTTAGTTTTGTTATTGCCCCAGGCATCATTATGTCGGTGGTCCTTTTAAGTTTTGCGGTTATCCCCTTTGCTCCAAATATAGGGGTTATCGATTCGAATATTGGGGTTTTGTTTGTGTTAGCGATGGCTTCTCTTGGAGCCTATAGCGTCATGCTAGGAGGGCTTTCCTCAGACAACAAGTATGCCCTGTTAGGAAGCTTACGGGCGGCGGCGCAGATGATAAGCTATGAAGTTTTCATGGGAATTTCATTGCTTGGTGTAGTTGCGCTGACGGGAAGTTTTAACCTCAGAGAGATTGTTAATGCACAAAGCGATGGTTGGTATATCATTCCGCAATTCATTGGGTTTGTAATATTTCTTATCGCGGGTGTCGCTGAAAGTCATAGGCTTCCTTTTGATATTCCTGAGGCGGAGCAGGAGATCTGCGCGGGTTACCACACTGAATACTCTGGCATGAAGTTCGGTATGTTCTTTGTGGCGGAATATTTAGGACTTGTTCTAATATCATCACTGATAACAGTTTTATTCTTTGGCGGCTGGCTGGGTCCTACGTTTTTGCCTCCAATAGTCTGGTTTTCGATTAAGGCGTTTGCCTTTATCGCGTTTTTTGTTCTTATGCGAGCCGCAGTCCCCCGTCCGCGTTATGACCAACTTATGAGCTATGGCTGGTTGTTCCTATTACCGGTTTCGTTGATCAATTTGCTGGTGACAGGTGCAATAATTTTGAGTTCGCAGCCATGAGGAGGGCAATTAGCTCTTCTTGGAGATATTATGATTAAACTAATTGTTTATACTTTGCTCAGCCAAGTTAGAACGCTGTGGCTAGTGTTCATAAAAATTTTCCAGAAAAAAGACACAGTCGAGTATCCTGACAGTCAGCCTTATATGTTTCCGCGGTGGAGGGGTAGAATTATTTTAAGCCGGGATCCGGATGGTGAGGAACGCTGCGTAGCGTGTAATTTGTGTGCAGTCGCGTGTCCAGTTGATTGTATTGCTTTACAGAAAGGCGAAATGGAAGATGGACGCTGGTATCCTGAGTTCTTTCGAATAAATTTCTCTCGCTGCATTATGTGTGGTTTTTGTGAGGAAGCTTGCCCAACTAATGCTATACAACTTACCCCTGATTTTGAAATGGCGGAATATGTCCGACAGGATATGGTTTGGGAGAAAGAAGATTTGCTCATAAACGGGACCGGGAAATATCACGACTATAATTTTTATAGAGTGGCGGGGAAAAAGATAGAAGGCAAAGATAAGGGGGAGGCTCTTAACGAGGCAGCTCCGATTGACGTGAAGAGTCTAATGCCATGATTGCTCTCTTTTATATCGCAGGCGCGGTTGCAGTTATTTCGACAATTGCGGTCATAATGCAGACTAATATAGTTCATGCTTTATTGTATATGGTTGTGTCTTTACTGGCTGTTGCAGTTATCTTCTATGTGCTTGGAGCCCCATTTGCGGCTGTGCTTGAGGCGATAGTTTATGCCGGAGCAATAATGGTGCTGTTTCTGTTCGTTATTATGATGCTTAACCTAGGGCAGCATACGAGGAATGAGGAGAAGTCATGGCTTACCCCAAAAGGGTGGCTGGGCCCTTCAATACTGTCAGGGGTGCTTCTTGCTCAGTTGGTAAATGTGATGAGCCACCTAAGTTACGAGATTGTGCCCGAACAAATAGGGGTAATGGAGGTCAGTGCATTGTTGTTTGGACCTTATGTGTTGGCGGTTGAGCTGGCATCGATACTTTTACTCGCAGGATTAGTTTCGGCATATCATTTGGCAAAACCAAAATAAGAAGAAAAATGAACATAAAGTTATCAGGTAACTACAACTAATGAGTTCGATTCCCATTGAACATGGCTTGATCCTGGCGGCGATCTTGTTTTCCATAGGATTAGTCGGTGTGCTCACGCGACGTAATATCGTGTTTGTTTTAATGTCTTTAGAAATCATGCTAAATGCGAGTGGTTTAGCGTTTATAGTTGCCTCGTCCCGATGGGGGCACGCCGATGGGCAGGTTATGTTTCTTATGATTCTTACTTTAGCTGCTGCTGAGGTCGCAGTGGGGCTTGGATTAATCATCCAAATGTTTCGACAATTCAAGACTATAGACATTAATGTTTTAAGTGACATGAAAGGATAGGGAATTCTGAGCTCATGCAAGAACTAATTTGGCTTCTTCCGACATTCCCTCTGGCTGGATTTCTAATCTTAGTCCTAACGGCTGGAGCTTTACCAAAGCGCGTTGTCGCTTTCATCGGTGCGGGAAGTATCGGTTTATCTTTTGTAACTGCATTGTTAATAGCGCTGGATTTTCTGGGGGCGGGCGAGGATTTTTTTGTAAGAGAAGTATGGACCTGGATGTCTGTTGGGTCCTTTGATCCGGGATTTAGTTTCTATCTGGATGGTTTGTCTCTAGTCATGATGCTAATTATTACTGGAGTTGGGTTTCTAATTCATTTGTACGCGACCGGCTACATGGCCGACGACCCAAGCTTTAGTCGGTTTTTTTCCTATATGAACCTTTTTGTTTCCGCGATGTTGATGTTGGTGCTGGGAGACAACCTTGTGCTGCTCTACCTTGGGTGGGAAGGAGTGGGCCTTTGTAGTTATCTGCTAATAGGGTTTTGGTACACCAAACCAGAAAACGGTTATGCGGCGAGAAAAGCGTTCGTGGTTACGCGAGTTGGTGACACATCCATGGCTATCGGGTTGTTTTTGCTTTTCGCTCAACTGGGTACGTTAAATATCCAAGATATCCTCGAAATTGCTCCGTTAGAGTGGGATGTAGGAAGTGGTTTGGCGATGGCTACTGCTCTACTGCTGCTAGGCGGTGCGGTGGGTAAATCAGCACAACTGCCTTTGCAGACGTGGCTGCCAGATGCCATGGCGGGGCCTACACCAATTAGCGCCTTGATTCATGCGGCTACGATGGTAACTGCTGGCGTTTATTTGATCGCTAGAACACATGTTTTGTTTGAGTTGGCTCCCAGTGTTCAACTGCTGGTTGCGTGGATTGGATTAATTACCCTTCTCATGGCTGGTTTCACCGCTCTGACGCAATCAGATATCAAGCGAATTTTAGCGTTTTCTACGGTGAGTCAGATCGGTTACATGTTTTTAGGCCTAGGCGTAGGCGCTTGGTCTGCGGCGATCTTTCATCTGATGACTCATGCTTTCTTTAAGGCGCTGCTCTTTCTAGCGTCGGGGACAGTCATTTTAAGTGTGCATCATGAGCAGAGTATTTTTAAAATGGGTGGGTTACGTAAAGCGTTACCTATCTCGTTTGCGTCTTTTTTAATTGGGTCCTTGGCGCTAACCGCATTTCCCTATACCTCTGGTTACTTTAGCAAAGACGAAATTCTTCTCGCCGCACTGGAGCTTGAGGGGCTTGGGATTATCTTTTGGGCTGGAGGAGTGTTGGGCGCTTTTTTTACCGGCATGTATACCTTCCGTTTGTTTTTTGTTGTTTTTTTCGGGAAGAATCAGGGGCACGCTCCTGAGAAGGAAGTTGGGGGTTGGCATATGAACGGGCCTCTTATCATCTTAATGGTCCTGTCTCTGTTTGGAGGTTTTATCTCCATACCAGTAGATCCAGTTTTTTACGCAGGCGAAGGTCATGCAGAACACCATGTTTCGGGGCTGGTCCATGGATTTATGATCGCTGTCCCGCTTTTAGGTATTTTAGTCAGCTATTTGTATTTCCATGCAAAAGTTTTCTCCGTGGAAAAATTAATGTCCTACCGAATTTCTAAGGAGTTACATAAATTTTGGTATAGTGGCTGGGGAATGGACTGGTTATATGACAGAGTCTTCGTATTTCCGTTTATTTGGCTTTCCCGTATTAACCGAGCAGATTTGGTAGATCAGTTTTATGCTGGGATTGCAACCATGTCGCGGGCAGTGAATGCAGTGCTAGTAAAGACTCAGACCGGTTATTTACGTTGGTACGCCTTATCCATGGCTGTGGGACTAATTGTTGTGATGTTTTTTGGAGCGCTTCTGTGATCCTTGTTTATCTAATTGGCATCCTCTTCGTGGGCGGAATTTTCGCTTGGTTATCTGAACGTTTAGATTCCAGATATCCGCGCATAATTGCGTTGGTAACCATTTTGATAGATTTGTTTTTAATGATCAATTTGGTGCAAATGGAACCATCAGCAGGGGGATGGATTGCCTCGATTGAGGCGCCTTGGATCCCTAGGTTCGGTATATCCTTTTACTTAGCAGTCGACGGATTGAGTCTGCTGCTGCTTTTGCTGACAGGGTTTCTCGGAGTCATCGCTGTTGGTTCGGCCTGGGAAGATATTCAAGAGAGAACAGGGTTCTTTTATTTCAATTTATTATGGACCTTAGCCGGCGTGCTCGGTGTTTTCTCTGCGTTAGACCTTTTTCTCTTCTTCTTTTTCTGGGAAGTAATGCTGATACCGATGTATTTCATCATCGCCATTTGGGGGCACGAAAATAAAAACTATGCAGCGATGAAATTTTTCATCTTTACGCAAGTGACAGGGATGTTAATGCTGGTTTCTATCATAGCCTTAGCTTTTCTTAATTTTTCTGAAACAGGTGCTTTTAGCTTTAACTACAACGATCTGCTTAGGTTGGAAACGTCGGGTTTGATGGGATTTTGGATGATGCTCGGGTTCTTTGTTTCTTTTACTACTAAGCTTCCATCTGTACCTTTCCATTCCTGGCTTCCTGACGCTCATAGCCAGGCTCCGACGGCCGGAAGTGTAATTCTTGCAGGGATACTATTGAAGACGGGTGCCTACGGGTTGATTCGTTTTGCAGTACCGCTTTTTCCAGAAGCTTCTGTGAGCTTTGCCCCCTTCGCTATGGCATTAGCCGCGTTTAGCATTTTATATTGCGCTAAGGTGGCCTTCGCACAAACGGATATAAAACGCTTAATAGCCTATACAAGTGTTAGTCATATGGGCTTCGTTACTTTGGGTGTATACGCATGGAATGAGCTTGCCTTGCAGGGCGCAGTTATGACGATGTTAGCGCATGGATTGAGTGCTGCAGCATTGTTTATGTTGGCAGGAGGGCTGCAGCATAGAATCCATACTAGAAATATGGAGCATATGGGAGGGTTTTGGGTAAAGGTCCCTAAAATGGCGGTGGTTGCGGTATTTTTCTCCGTAGCCGCTCTGGGCATGCCTGGATTAGGAAATTTTATTGGTGAGTTTTTAGCCCTTCTTGGCGCTTTTCAGGCAAACATTTTATTCACGGTTATTGCTGCTTTCGGCTTGATTTTCGCCTCTGTCTACTCACTTTGGGTGATACAACAAGTTTTTCATGGTGAGTATCGTAATTCGAAGTTTGATGATAGCCATTTGTCAGATCTAAATAATAGAGAGATGGTATATTTTTTCGCCATGATGATTGGCTTGGTTTGGATGGGAATGTATCCGCAATCATTTCTGAATTTTTCCGAACCGGTTATAGCCGAGTTATTGAGTAATATGGGAACCAGCCTCACGACTATGGTGCGAAATTAAAAATGACGATTACGCTAGACGACTTAATTCCTTTATTTCCGCTGTTAGCAGCGACCCTTACTGTTGTTTTGGCCATGGTCGCTGTCGGGATCAAGAGGAGCTATTTACTCGCGGCTGTGATCACTGTTGGCGGCTTGTTGATCGCAACTGTTTGCGCTTTTGGGCTATTGCCGGGCGCTAATTTTCAGGTAACGCCTCTGCTGATAATCGACGAATATAGTTTGTTTTTTACCGGAATCACGTCTTTAACAGCAATCCTTGTTGCCTTGCTAAGTTACCCCTATTTTGCTGACTTGGATGATCATAAGGAAGAATATTTTCTTCTTCTTGGACTCGCCACTGTTGGCGCTATTGTTATGGTTAGCAGCAACCACTACGTTAGCGCTATCCTTGGTATTGAAACGTTAAGCATGTCTCTTTACGGCATGGTGGCCTATCCCTCCAATAGTGACAAATCTGTGAAGTTCTCACTGGAAGCCTCTGTTAAATACTTGATTCTTTCAGCAGCTGCGTCTGGATTTATGCTGTTTGGTATAGCTTTAATTTATGCGCAGACCGGAACTCTTGCTTTTGAAAGTGTCTTGGCCGTTGAGGAAACACCGGGATTAACTAGCGGATTTACGATAGCCGCTTTAATCTTATTGTTTGTCGGTGTCGCATTTAAATTATCCCTCGCGCCCTTTCATATGTGGACACCGGATGTATACGAAGGAGCTCCATTACCGGCAACGACATATTTGGCAACAGTTGGAAAGATGGCAATGTTTATTGTCTTTCTCAGATTGGTTATGGATACACAAGCCTTGCAACTGGAGTCGATTACGTTTGTAATCTCAATGATTGCGGTGGTTTCTATGCTTGTCGGCAATTTATTGGCGCTCTTGCAAAGTAATTTGAAAAGAATATTGGCTTACTCGTCAATCGCGCACATGGGATACTTGTTAATTGCCGTTGTTGCGACATATATGTCAAGTGGTTCGGTCGGCATAGAGGCTATTACATTCTATTTGATAGCATATGTGATTATGTCATTGGGCGCATTTGGGGTGGCGTCAGTAATATCCTCTAGCACTAATGAGTTTGATGGCGTTGAAGATTATACGGGTTTGTTTTGGAGAAACCCGATATTGGCTGCCCTGTTCACCGGGATGCTTTTATCCTTAGCTGGTATACCTCTTACAGTGGGGTTTGTTGGTAAATTTTATATATTCTTTGCTGGAGTGGAATCGGAATTATGGCTCTTAATTGGAGCTCTAATAATTGGCAGTGGAATTGGGCTTTATTACTATCTAAGGGTAATATACATAATGATACTGCCTCGAGAGCAGAGAGAAAGGTTTGATATCTCTGCCAGTCAAGATTTTGCGCCGAATTCTGCTTTGTTGTTCTTATCTATTTTGATGATTCTATTTGGTATTTACCCGGCCCCATTAATATCCATTATTGAAGATATTTCTACATTTGTTCTATAAATAAGCTTAGCTTTATTGTCTTCACCATAACCTTTTTTATCTTACTACTACCTTGGGAAATTTAATTAATGAGTAAAATCGCAGTAATCGGTGGTGGTAGTTTCGGCACGGTCGTGGCTAATATTATTGCGTTAAATAATCACGACGTGCAGTTTTGGATGCGGAGTGATGAGCTTGTAGACGAGCTAAACTCTCGTCATGAAAACGTTCATTATCTCCCTGGGTACAAAATTAGTGAGAGAGTTGTGGCCACCGAGGATATGGAAGAGGCGGTAGCCGACGCTAGTATAATTTTTGTCGCCGTTCCTAGTTCTTCATTCAGGGAAGTAGTCCAACAAGTAATCGTTTATGCTCCCTCTGATTTAATGTTGATCAGTACAACCAAAGGAATTGAAGCTGGATCTTTCAAGCTCATGAGTCAAATTTTGACAGAAGAGGCTCCGTTGGCAAGAATAGGAGTTCTTAGTGGGCCAAATTTAGCTAAGGAGGTTGCCAGTAAGCTCCCTACTGGGACAGTCATTGCCAGTAATTATGAAGAGGTACGTGAGACGGTACAAAGGATCTTATGCTCAGATAGTTTTAAGGTTTACACAAATGACGACATGTTTGGTGTTGAGCTTGGCGGCTCCCTAAAGAATATTTACGCCATTATCGCGGGGTTATCGGCGGCGATTGGAATGGGACATAACACAAACAGTATGCTGGTTACTCGAGGCCTTACGGAAATGGCTCGATTTGGTAGAGAGCTAGGCGCCGATCCGATGACATTTTTAGGCCTTGCGGGCGTCGGCGATTTAGTAGTCACATGTTCAACTCCGCTTAGCCGTAACTATCGTATAGGCCAAATTTTAGGTACCGGCAAATCGATAGAAGAAGCCATTAAGGAAGTTGGGCAGGTGGCCGAAGGAGTTAATACAGTTAAATTAGTAAAAGAGAAGTCAGATGAGCTTGGCGTGGATATGCCTCTGGTGACGGGGCTGTATCGGATTATGTATGAGAACCAACCTATTAAAAATGTAGTTTCATCCCTTACCTTGAGCGAGCAAGCACTTGATGTAGAGTTTGAGGCAAAAGATGAAAAAGTTCTT
>JAQWOJ010000042.1 GCA_029245905.1 Gammaproteobacteria bacterium | reverse complement strand
ACATCTATCGAGCCAGTATCAATAACAACTTCGAGACTAGCATTCTCAATGTTCTCTGGGTCGAAGTCTAAAGAAGCCTCAAACTCGTTAAAAGACCCTAGGAATGTCGAAAACCCTAAGTGATTTAATTTCCAGATCAGGGTTGCATGATTTGGATCTAGCACATATTGCCCCGCTCTTACTTCTGTTACCTCTGTGGTTTGGTCTGGCGTAAGTAATCGATTACAAGAAAAAAGTAAACTTACCCCTACCAGATAGAACGTGAGTCGAACGAGTGAAGAATTTAATAGTTTTAACATTGTATTAACCTACCTCAGAATATCTTTCCCTATTGTTGCAGCGCATAAACATCGACTATCACTTCTACTTCGTTTGGAACTTCTGCCGTATTAGCCCAGTAACCTTGTCCAACTCCATATTCTAATCTCAAAATTGTTACCGAACTGGTTAAGTGAAAGCACACCTGACCATCGCAAGTTTCAATACTGAGATCAAAAGGAAATGTCATTGGATTCGTTTGATCTCTGATCGTTAGAGTACCATCTGACTCAAAAGATGTGACGCCGGTAAGCCTGCAACTCTCGGCACTGAACGTCGCTGAAGGCCAAGTATCAACGTCAAACAACTCGTAATCTAGCAAGTAGTCCAGTACCTCAGGCGAATCAACATCGATATTCTCGATATCAATCGTAACGTCAAAATTACAATTAGCCGGTCGCGCTGGGTCGATATCAAAATTTGCTTCTATGTTAGTGAATATTCCCTCGTATTCATCACTACCGTAATTATACTTAAAGACCACCGTAGACATACCAGGATCAAGAACCCATTCGGCCGCGTATGTAGGCAAGCTCATCAAAAACAACGCGACACTGATTAGAGATCTATTCAATAAAGTTCGCATAATGCTGATTACTCCTGTTTAAAGTTAAGGTAGCGAATAAGCGACAAGCTCCGCAGCCTGGCCACCACCACTCACAAATAAGGCAATATACTGCTTGCCCTCGTGCTCATAGGTAAAAGGTAAACCAGATTGATTTCTTGGCAAATCAATCTCCGCAACGATCTCCCCTGTTTGCTTATCAATCGCACGAAAAATAGGGCTCGCCCCTCGACCGCCAGTTCCTTCTGCGGCGAACAATAGCGTTTTAGTGACAAAAATTCCTGCTCGTGTTGGCACGCCCGTGCGAGGCAAATCAACACCCTCCAACAAACTATGATTTTTAATACTGTCCGGGGTGTCTGCATTAGCGATCATCCAAAGGTGATCTCCCGAATTCATATCTATCGCAGTTATGCGCCCATACGGAGGTTTCGCAATTTCTAGTCCTTGAACTCGCGGCACGCGAACCCCGAAGGACTGACTAAAATCCAAGTCTGACTCTTCATCCTTATTCAATGATAGCACAGCTAAAGCCGTCCTCGACGGAACATAAAGAATACCAGTTTCTGGATCAAGAGCCGAACCCTCCCAATTTGCTCCTCCGGTTGCAGACGGCAGCCCCAGCGTTCCTCGTGTGCCATCCTGAGAGTCTTGTAAAGAGGGTGGAGAATACACGCTAGAGCTAAGTCGAAACCCATCAATTGCCTCGAGCGCTAGACCTCGAATTTCAGGGGTCCAATCTATTAAATCATCTTCCGTGAACCCCTGCCTATCAAATGGAGCAGGACGAGTCGGAATGGGCTGCGTTGGCGAATACCACTCGCCTGGAACATCTCCGGCCGGGACCGGAAGCTCTTCGATAGGCCATATTGGTTCGCCGGTAGCCCTATCAAAAGTATAAACCCAAGACTGCTTGGTAACAGACATTAAGACCTTATTCCCATTAGGGAGGTCAGCAAGTACCGAGGCTCCGGGAATATCCCAGTCCCAGATATCATGATGGGTCAGTTGATAATGCCATTGGCGCTCGCCGGTTTGAACATCTACAGCGACGATAGAATCAGAGAATAAATTATCGCCTGGCCTATCACCGCCATACCGATCGCCTGTAGCAGACTCAACGGGCAAGTAGACCAATCCCAGATCTGGATCTCCTGATAATGGAGCCCAGACACCAGCGTTCCCAGTAAATTCAATTCCCCCATCGAGCCACGACTCAAAACCAACCTCTCCTCGCTCTGGAATCGTTCGAAACGTCCACATTAGCTCTCCGGTGCGGGCATCAAACCCCCGGATGTCGCCCTTAACATTAGCCTTAGAACGCGGCCGCATCCCAACTCTGTGGGCTGCACCAACAACAATTACATTGTTCATTATGAAAGGGGGAGCAGAAAGACCAATATCTGGATAGGGGAACCTCGGATCATCGGCGTTACGAAGACCTACAAATAAGTCTACCACCCCGTTTGTTCCGAAGTCTGGATCAGGAACACCAGTCTCCGCATCCAGAGAAACCAGATGATACCCGGGAGTAACATCTATGACTCTCCTACTATCACCATCGCTCCAAAATGCCACCCCTCTACCTGCACCTTTGCGCGGCGCCTCGTCGAAGCGCTCTCCTTCTTGGGGACGCCAAAGCCACAAAACTTGGCCTGAAACGGCATCAATCGCCACAACATTTCGAGTGCTACCTATATTTGCGTATAGAACACCATCAACCTCAAGTGGCGTTGATGGATTATTAAAATCGGTGGTGGGACCAAAATTAGCTGTTGAAAAACTCCACGCAAGCTCCAGGTCTGAAACGTTCTCAGCATTTATTTGATCCAGGGGGGAGTAGCGCTGAGCCATCTGCCCCCCGTGATATTCTGGCCAGTCGCCCTCGTATACGCTGGTGCCAGACTGAGCCCATACACAAACAGAAATAAAAGAGGTCGTGACGCTTGTAACAACCAATGAAAGCAAATTTCCTGCTCTTAACATCTTCAATTCTCCGAATTTCAACATTCTAACGTCAGTTTTTCTTGTTTAGATGGCCATGCGCCCAACTTGGCAAGCGTCCAGCAGCTGTGGAGGATAAGCAATCTCTTACCTCCAAGCAACCTAATGCATTCGCACTGATTGGTTTCCTGAGGCAGATCATGCATTATTTCAGCAACTTGAAATTGACTAAAGTCATTCAATTTGTAACAGGATATGACGAGTTATGACTTTTGAGCAAATAACCCCAAAAAAAGAATGGATCAATAATCGTCATAGCCTTTTGAGCTTTCAGCTTCACTTCAAAATTTTTTGGCTCAAAGCACTTCTTCTCGACCACAATGTTGAGATAAACTCTCGCCAATTACTGTTTTGAAGATACCTAAATTGCTTTCTAAATGATAATTATTCTTATTTATAAGTATTGTTGGTATGATTAGGAAGATAAAGAATTCAATATACAGGCTTGGACTACATTGCTAATAAGCTTTTAGCGTTGAAGGACTGCAATAAAACCACAGAGGAAAAAACTATGCTTCGTCAATTTTTTAAGCTACTTGGTGCCGGAATACTAATATCTGCCCCAGTTATCACCAGTGCGCAGACAGATGGTATGTACTATGCTGCGCATCACAACTATCGAGTTGTAGAGGTTGCTGAAGGCTTTTTGCAGCCATGGTCTATGGCCTTCTTACCAGGCGGAGATATGCTCGTCACAGAGAAGCCCGGTCGCTTGCGAATTGTTCGAGACGGACGCTTATTGCCGGAGGCTGTAGCTGGAATCCCTGATGTGCATTACGTGGGGCAAGGCGGATTATTCGATGTAGTTCTCCACCCGAATTTCTCTGAAAACCGCTGGGTTTATATAAGCTACGCTAAGGCCGTCGACGATACTTCCACCACGGCTATTATTAGGGGTCGTTTCGAAAATGACCAGTTAAGCAATGTAGTAGAAATATTCGCCGCTCAAGCAACTGGCTTTGGTCATTATGGCGGCAAAATAGCTTTTGATGACGACGGTTATTTGTTCTTAAGCTTAGGTGATAGACAAGCACCCTCCGTTGGTGTCTTGACTGAACACCCTGCGCAAGATCCCACGAACCATCAAGGGGTCATCGTCAGATTAAATGAAGATGGAAGTGTGCCCGATGATAACCCGTTCGTAGGCCAAGCTGGCTTTCTTCCTGAAATCTGGAGCTATGGTCACCGCAGTCCTCAAGGGTTGGCTATTCATCCAGAGACTGGAGACTTATGGGAAACCGAACATGGACCGCAAGGCGGCGACGAGCTTAACCGCATCGAGCCAGGTAATAACTACGGATGGCCAGTATTAGGATACGGCGTTAACTACGGTTCATCTGGAAGCCCCATTCATGAGGGTATCGGCCGAGACGAAATGACAAGCCCAACCCAACTTTGGGTTCCTTCCATAGCTACATCTGGGCTCATGATATACACGGGCGACAAGTTCCCCATGTGGCATGGCAGCATTTTTTCGGGTGCCCTAGTCGGCGAGCAGCTCGCACGCCTGCATATGAGTGACGATTATCGGGAAGTAATTGTCGAAGAGACCCTGGCCTATGGTTTAGGTCGAATCCGCGATGTACGACAAGGACCAGATGGTTATATTTACATAGCAGTGTCTGATGGCAATGGCGGAGGAAGAGGCGATTTTGTAGAAACCTCAATCATGCGCCTGGAGCCAACTAACTAGCAAGGCCTGTGTATTATCAGAAATCCGGGAGGGGTCCCTGTCGAGGGGCCCCTTTTTTATTTCCTCATAAAAAGTTAAATCTTGATCCACTCCCATTCTAGTCCCAACCCTCCTAGAATTATTGCCAGTCATGTTGTTACAATGAAAGCCGGTCTCGCAGACCGCACAACTATAATAAATTTTGGAGGTCCCTGTGAAAAATTTGATTAAATGCACACTTGTTGCCGCGGGCATCGCAAGCATGCCCCTATATGCTCAGACTTATATCTCAGATTTCGTAGATGGACCTATAACTGATCGCCCCGTAAGAATTCTGCAGACAAATTCTGCTGGCGATGATGTTTACGTTTTCGACCCAAGCACTATGGAGCAAGTGGGATACATTCCTAATCTCCCCCATAATCACGGGGCCACCGTTCACGCCGACGGGACACATTATTACTTCACCAACGAACATGAAAATACTGTCGATGTAGTAAACACGAGAACCTTTGAGGTAGAAAAAAGAATTCCGCTTGCAAATGGTCCGCACAACCTCTCAGCTAGCATGAGCGCTCGTAAGGTATACGTTGCCATTATCGCTGAGCCTCTAATCCAAGTAATCGATATGGACAGCAACGAAATTATTGCCAATATAGAGACTGGTGGTGGCGTACATAATACCTTTGTAACGCCTGATGGCCGTTATGCGGTTGGCGGCATGATCGGAGCAAGTGAGATCATCGCGATAGATACAGAAACCGATGAGGTGGAGTTTGAAATGTCCATCCCTTACTCTCAAAACCCTTTTACAGGTGGTGTAAGGCCCCTTACTTTTACTGTAAATGAGGATGGCTCTACACGGTCGATGCTCGTTAATGTTGGAGGCTGGCATGGCTTTTGGGAATTTGATTGGGAAACCCAAGAGCTGATGAATAAGGTCAGTCCTCCCGATGGCTCCTGGGAGCGCATGGACCAAACGGCTGACGGCATCCAAAGCGCTCCAAGCCATGGTGTGGTTGTTCTCCCAGACCAGAGCCAGGTTTGGCATTCGAGCCGAGCAACTTCGCACATCTATGGGTACTCTTTCCCAGATTATAACTACCTTGGACGCGTCTATATCGGAAACCCAGCCTGGATAACGACAACGCCAGACAGTAAATTTCTTTGGGTCGGGGTCTCAGGCCACAACGAAACCGCAGTGGTCGACGTTGAAAAACAAGAGGTGATCAAGCGATTTCCGGTTGGGCAGGCCCCCAAACGAATTTTCACCGCTATCATGCCTTCAGACTGGGAAGGAGAAGCACCATGAATCATAGCCTTCGATCGAGCTGGTTAATAACCGCCGTTGTGACTGCTTTAGTAAGCTGCAGTGATCAAGATTCCACCTCTTCTGAGCCCAGCCTCCAAGTTAGTGATGCGAGCGCAAGCAGCGACACAACAAAAGGATTGGATTATGACTTTTACAAGGAATCAATAGAACCTATTTTTATTCGCTACCGAGGTGGCTTCGTGGGCTCTGACACTGCCTGTGTTGCCTGCCACACCGTGCAGGCAAATGCCCCACTTGGGTTGGTAGCGCTAACCGAAGAAAATGGAGACGTTTATTGGACCGAGGAACAATCACGCCAAAATTTTGAAAACGTTGCCAAGCTCGTTAATCCAAGCTCCCCCGAAACAAGTCGACTCCTCTTAGCCCCTCTAGCACCAACTGCAGGAGGAGAAAGGCATTCGGGGGGAATATTCTGGGACTCAACTAACCACTCAGAGTACAGACTGGTCGCCGAATGGATAGCCTCTGGCGACCCAAGCGCTAGCGCAGATCCGCTGGTCGAGGTTGATTTCGAGTTCTTCCGCTCCTGTGTACAGCCGATCTTTGTTAATCCCATTGAAAATGCCATGCCGTGCACAGAATGCCATAGCGGGGTATTCGCGATCCCGCCACCGGCAAATGCCTACTGGACCGAAGAACAGTCGCGTCTGGCTTTTGAGGAGTTAATCTATTTGATTGACCCGGGGCAACCGGACAGCAGTCGCTTCCTACACAAGCCGCTTCATCCGAACGCCGGCGGAGACTTGATGCATAATGGCGGTAGGCGCTGGTACTCTAAGGATGACCCCGAAAGACAGGCTCTCGCTAGCTGGATACAAGGCGAATCTATTGGTAGTGAATGTCCTTCCGCACTGCAGTTCGATAATCCGCCAAGGTCGTAACTTTATGCATTTTCAGCAATTAATCAGTGCAGCAATACTCTCAGCGTTATTATTGCTCGCGGGTTGCGCTGAAAAAGCTCCCGAAACATCAATGGACGGGATATATACTGTCACTCAAGCAGATAGAGGCGCAGGGCTCTTTGAGAGCCTTTGCGCGCGCTGCCATAGCGTTCAGGAGTTTTCGGGGCGTTCTTTTGACGCTATATGGGCAGGTGTTCCAGCGGCGGCCCTATACGCGCGAATAGCCAATACCATGCCGCTAGATCAGCCTGGCAGCCTGGGAATCCCGCAGGTCACGGCCCTGATGGCGCATATTTTTAGGGAAAACGAAATGCCTGCTGGCGACCTGCCTCTCGAGGGAGACATGGAATGGCTGATGACAATCAGCTTGGCGAGGCCAGGGAACTAAGAAACTCATAAGTAAAATTTGTCTTTAAATCTGGACAAGTTGGTAAGAGAGAGATACCTTCTTCGTTCGTTAAGGGAAGGGTAAACGTTTGTTAACCCGACTCTGTAAGCCATTTAAATATTTTAAATTTCCACTTCACGGGAGTGAAATATGATAAGAAAAAACCTATTCTCCCTGACACTTGGTTTAACCCTGGTATTTGCTACCGGAGCAACCAACGTATCAGCACAAAGCCTGGAATCGGTTGAGCCATTCAAGGTAGGAACCTTTGCAATCAATGACTTGCCAACAGTGGGCTTGGTGATGATGGACGATCAACTGATTGTGGAATTGGAAGCCGCGAATCGTGCTATGGAGCTTTCTCCTCAATACAGCCAAATCGCGATGCCCGAAGATATGCTTGGACTCATCGAACAATATGAGTATGGCTTGAAATATCGAGTATATGAGGTCGTCAACTGGCTTGTAGAGGAGAATTTGTTAATCGGTAGTAATCGGCCGGACTATATTCACACTGTCGATACAGTAGACATCATGGCGCCCATCCAATACCCAAGCAAAATTATGAATGCCGCCGTGAATTTTTATACCCATGCTTGCGAGGGCTGCAACGATGATGAGTTAGCAGCAAGGACTCGAGACCGGCAAGAAAATCGCGGGGTTCCTTACTTATTCTTAAAGCCAACACGAGGCGCTGTGGTAGGCCATGGCGAAGATGTCATTATGCCTTTCGGGCGCACGGCCATAGAGTATGAAGTTGAGATGGCGATCGTCTTCGGCAAGGCAGGGAAATATGTTTCTGCTAGTCGCGCTTATGACCACGTTTTTGGTTACATGGTAGCAATGGATGTTTCTGACCGCGGTGGCCGCCCGCCAGGTGGTTATGGCGGAAATAGCAGAAATGTATCGGACTGGTTTGTAGGCAAAGGCCACGATACCTTCGCCCCACATGGCCCATGGATCGTTCCGAAAGAATTTTATGGCGACCCGATGGAAAACCTACATCAAATTACGGTTGTCGACGGAGTAACAGTTCAAGAGGCTCGGGCTGGTGATATGATTCATAACATCCCCGAATTGATAGAATATGCCACTTCGTTGATAACAGTGTTCCCGGGAGATGTAATGCAAAGTGGCACTTCTGGAGGCACAGGTGCAGGTCGCGTTCAACGAGCAACCGGATCTGGCTTTCTTGTGGATGGCGAAACTATTGAGGCGACCATCGAGGGCATAGGTACGCTAAGGCATTTAATCAGGGCAGAAACCAGCGTCCCTAGTGACTTGTCAGGAGCCCAACTGCCAGCCAACGCGAGTTACGGCAGATAAAGAGCTTTGCTGGAATCTAATTACGGCACTAGCCGAGATTCCATTACGACAAAGAGCAAAGAAAATCAAAAAACCCCAGTGCACTTGGTGCTGGGGTTTTTTTAATTGTGCTAATTGATCAAGGGGCATTTGTTATGACACAAAAAACACTAGGAATAGTTTTATCGATAGGGGTTATCCTGTCAGCTTCGTTTGGATTGAGAGCTCAGGATAATGCCACTCACATTTCAACCAATGAAATAATGACGGTCTTTGAACACCTGGGCGAGACTATTGATCAACAAATTAAGGTTGTTGATATTGGTGATGACATCAATGTAGCGGTAGGAATTTTACGCCGCGCCGGCACCCGTACTGAAGGCGAAGAAATTAACGCGATTTTACATCACCGGGTTACCGAGGTTTATTACGTTCTTTCCGGCTCAGGAGTACTCGTGACAGGAGGGGAAGAATCGAATCCCCGAGAATTCCCTGAAGACAATATTTCTGTACTCGAGCTGATAGGTCCAAGCGGTAGTAGAACGACTGTAGAAGGGCAGGTCCAGACTATCTCCACCGGGGATATAGTAGTTATACCCGCTGGCGTTCCACACGGATTTCGCAACATTCAAGACCAGATTACTTACTT